>NZ_JBHVDF010000013.1:0-257762 GCF_042802915.1 Nocardia sp. NPDC057440 | reverse complement strand
CGCGATCAAACCGCCGGCGCCGAGTATCTCGTCGTCGGGATGCGCGGCGACGACGACCAAGTGCCGCCACCCGGTGAGGGACAGTTCGGGGCGACCACACCGCCATCGCGCCCAGACGTCGTCGGGAGTACCGCGAACAGCAAGATCGGTCATCGACTCGGCAACCATGAGAACTCCTTTTCCGCCAAATCGCGGCCGAGATCGGCCAGGTCTCGCTCCGCATGACTCCGGCGGAGGTAAAACGGTGAGGTCGGAGACACGCTGTGCGTGCTCGGCATCCGGGCACAGTGGACCCAGCGCCGAGTCCGCGCGCGTACCCGAGTTGCGCCCGCAACCAGGAGTCGTCGACCTCGGAGTCTGCGTCGGTGGTGGCGAACCAGGTCTCGGCCCCACAGGTCGCGCCTGCCTCGGCGAAACCCAGCGAGCGGGCAGCGTCGCCGTTGCGTTCGCCGACCTCCATCCTCTCGACGTTCGAGGCGGGCACCCGCGCGGAGGCCTCGGTACCCGCGTCCAGGGCGAGCCGGATCCGAACCGGAACATCCACCCGCTCCGCCGCGCGTGCCAGCGCCGTCAGGCAGGCGGGCAACAGCCGCGCTTCATCCCGAACCGGGACGACGACCAGAACTCGAGCGATCACGCCGGCATCCTCGTGCCGGTCGGTGTCCGCGCAACGGGCACCGTCGCATCCCGAGTTGCTCATGGTTCCCGGCTACCCCGTGGCTCGGCGAGCAAACAGCCAGCATCACGCGTTCTAAGCTCCGCGCGCCGCGAGCCCCACGGGCGAACTAGCCCACGATCACCCGAAGCCGACGGCGATCTCCTACTGTGGGATCGAGTCTTCTTGTTGCACGAAATACCCGAACCGGTATCGGTCGAGTAGCAAAGGAGGTCCGGATGGCAACCGAGGTCGCCGAATATGCCACCCGGTGCGCGCTGAGGTTATTGCTGTCGGCGGCGGAATCGCTCGGCGGCTGACGCGCCCGATCTGTCATCGACTCCCCGATCCGAGGAGCACACCATGCCCAACACCGGACACGAAGACTCATCCTTCGAGGCAGTGATCGCGGCCGCCGACTATCCTGTCTGCGTCGTGACGACGCGGAAAGGCCCACAGCGAGCCGGCTGTCTGGTCGGTTTCACCTCCCAGGTGGGCATCGATCCGTTGCGATTCCTGGTCGGAATCTCGAAGAAGAACCACACCTTCGAGGTGGCCATGCGCGCACATCATCTCGCCGTGCACCTGCTCGGTCACGACCAACTGTCGCTGGCGGCGCTTTTCGGCACCGAAACCGGCGACGACATCGACAAGTTCGCCCACTGCGACTGGCATCCCGGTCCGGCCAGCTTGCCGATCCTTGATGCCGCAGCGGGCTGGTTCTGCGGACGAATCCTCGAACGCCACGACTTCGGCGACCACGTCGGGCTGCTGGTTGCCCCCGAAGCCGGGTCCGCCCCGCCCCCGCGCACCCGCGCCCTCCGCTACAGCGCGGTATCCCAGCTGCGGCCCGGACACGAGGCGTAGATGGCCGCATCCGATACGAAGATGGTGGGCGTCGCACGATCGATCACTCGAAAGTACCGATCCTTGACGCACTCGCCGGGGCCACGGCGAGGACGAGTGAGGCGGGGAGGTGTCGGGTGGCGCTGCGCTCCGACGTGCCGGCCTCCGGCGAGCTGAACATACTCGTGAGCAGATCGGTGCCAAAGTGCTGTGAATCCACATCGGCGAGGCGCAGTATGTTGCTGTGGAGTTGACAACTGTGCGTATCGACAAACCGGACGATCTCAACGTCATCATCGGACAGGCCCACTTCATCAAGACCGTCGAGGACCTGCACGAGGCGCTGGTCGGTATCGGTCCCCACCTGCGGTTCGGTCTGGCATTCTGCGAGGCATCCGGGCCGCGTCTGGTCCGCCACTCCGGCAACGACGACGACCTGGTCGAGCTCGCGACGAAGAACGCAGTCGCCGTCGGAGCCGGACACTCGTTCATCGTCTTCCTCCGCGAGGGATACCCGGTCAATGTGCTCAATGCGGTCGAGCACGTCCCGGAGGTCTGCGGAATCTTCTGTGCGACAGCCAACGCTGTGGATGTGCTGGTCGCCGAGACCGAGCTGGGCAGGGGAATCGTCGGCGTGGTCGACGGGTCTGCGCCGCTGGGCGTCGAGAATGCCGACGACCAGGCAGCCCGCAAACAGCTGCTGCGCCAGATCGGCTACAAGATGTAGCAACCCGGGCCGAGGGCCCCTCGACGGATACCGGACTCCCCGACCAGGCGGAGGTCCGCTGCGGTGCGGTCTCGTCTCACAAGCGGGGACCGACCAGCGCGATCGCCGACTCTACGGCGACGTCGATGATGTCGGCGATCCGGCCACCGTCCTCGACGGTCCTCGCCATGAGCTCGCGGAAGCCGCCGAGTAGGATCGTCGCCACTTGACGGGTGGGTGGATGCAGGCTGGCGTCAGTGAATTCTGTTGTGCTGGTGAGCTTCTGGATCAGGTCGACGAACGCGTCGCCGGTCTCTCGCTGTAGTTGCCTGGCATCCTCGCCGAGGGCGGGAACGACGCGGATCCAGCTGAGCGTGATGGTGGGATCCTCCTGCGAGAAGTGGATCCACGCCTCGATGGCCTGGCGCACCTGGGTGCGCCAGGGCGCATGCGAATCCACAGCGGCATCGATCTGCTGGATCGTTTCGGTGTTCCGCTCGCTCAGCAGAGCGATGAAGCAGTCCTGTTTGCTGGCGAAATGTTCGTAGAAGGTGCGGCGAGAAGTACGGGCGTTACGCACCACGTCGGCGACAGTCGAGTCCCGATAACCGCGTTCGCGCACTGCGACGGCCATGCCATCGAGGAGGCGACGCCGATGCCCCGGACCGGCCGGGGCATCCGTGGAGGTGCTCGGTGCGGGCTCGGTACGTGTCACAGGAGTCAGCGTAGTGACTTCCCTCGTCGATCCGCGTCGCGACCGATCCCGGCACGCGGCCACCGCGCTTCTCATGCGGTGGCCTGCTCGGGGCCGTGGCCGGGTTCGACGACCTCCGTGAGTCCGCTACCCGACGCCGCGCGCCGACCGGCGAAGCGGATGGTGCCGTCGTCGATCCGGCCGTGCCGCAGGGTGATCACGTCGTGGCCGTAGCTCATGCCCAGGCGCCACGGAGCCCGAGAACCTGCCTTGGGGAATCGGTCGATGGCACGCAGGACGTAGCCGGCCTGGAAGTCGAGCAGCGGGGTCTCGGTGACGGTCGGGTCGGGCCATGGCGTGCTTTCGGTGTAGCCGTTGGTGTCCATGTGCCGCAGCAACCGGCAGACGAATTCGCTGACGAGGTCGGCCTTCAGCGTCCAGGACGCGTTGGTGTAGCCGATGGTGAATGCGAAGTTGGGTACTCCGCTCAGCATCATCCCCTTGTACGCCATGGTTTTCGGCAGCGGGACTTCTCGTCCGTCGACGGTGAGCCGGAGCCCGCCGAGGGCGAGCAGCTGCAGTCCGGTTGCGCTCACCACCACATCGGCTTCGAGTTCGCGGCCGGACTCGAGACGCAATCCTGTCTCGGTGAATCTGTCGATCCGATCGGTGACCACCGAGGCCCGGCCGTCGCGGATCGTTCGGAACAGGTCCCCATCCGGAACCAGGCACAACCGCTGATCCCACGGCCCGTAGGCCGGCTTGAAGTGCGTGTCGACGTCGTAGCCATCGGGCAGCTGGTTGATGGTCAGTTTGCGGATGAACTTCCTCATCTGCTGTGGCCGCCGTTGGCTGAACTGGTAAATGAAGGTACCCAGCAGCACGTTCTTCCAGCGCACGACCGTGTAGGCGCGTCTGGGTCCGATCAGCCTGCGCAGCCGGTTGGCAACGGTGTCCTCCGAAGGCACCGGGAAGATGTAGCTCGGCGACCGCTGCAACATCGTCACATGTCCGGCTGCCTCGGCCATGGCAGGCACCAGCGTCACGGCGGTGGCGCCGCTGCCGATGACGACGACCCGCTTACCGGTGAAGTCCAGGTCGGCGGGCCAGGACTGCGGATGTACGAGCTGCCCGCCGAAGTCGTCGACTCCGGCAAAGTCGGGTGTGTAGCCCTCGTCGTAGCGGTAGTAGCCGCTGCAGACGTAGAAGAAGTCACAGGTGAACACCGCGGTCGTGCCCGCGTGCTCGGCTCGCACCGTCCAGCGGGATTCGGCGGAGGACCAAGACGCGCCGATCACTCGATGCCCGAACCGGATACGCCGGTCGATGCCGGCGTCGGCGGCCGTAGCGCGGATGTACTCGAGGATCGCCGGACCGTCGGCGATGGCTTTGGCCTGCGTCCACGGGCGGAAGCGGTAGCCGAGCGTGTGCATATCGGAGTCCGAGCGGACGCCGGGGTAGCGGAACAGATCCCAGGTGCCGCCGATGGCATCGCGGGCTTCGAGGATCGCGTAGGTGCGGTTCGGAAACGCCGCATGCACGTGATGCGCGGCGCCGATTCCCGACAGCCCGGCACCGACGATCAGGACATCCACATGTTCGGTCATGCCCGCGCTCCCGCCTTGTTACGAGCACGCAGCCGCCGCTCCACCAGTGCGATCACGTCGTAATAGCGCGTCGGCGCCACCCGCGCCAGTACATCGAACAGGTAGGCGTCCGGGCCGACCAGAATCCGCGACTTCCCCGCCTCGACTCCGCGGCATATGATTTCGGCCGCCTTCGCCGGGCTGGTCAGGGCCACGGCCTCGAATTCGGCGGCCATCTGCTCAGGCGTTCGCCCGCGACCTTCCGGGTCTTTGCGGACGCGGGCGTTGCGCGCGATATTGGTCGTGATGCCGCCGGGATGGACGTTCACCGCGGACACGCCGGTTCCCCGCAGCTCCTGACGCAGCGCGTCGGTGAACCCGCGGACCGCGAATTTCGCCGCACAGTAAGCGCTTTGATTGGGCATCCCGAGCAGACCGAACACACTCGAGGTGTTCACGACGACGCCCTCGTCCTGCTCGACGAGGATGGGCAGGAAGGCCCGCGTACCGTTGACCACTCCGTCGAAATTGATCTGCCGCAGCCACTCGTCGTCCTCGGCTACCGCGTCGAGCACCGACGAGGAGACCGCCACACCGGCATTGTTGAACACCGCCGCCAGCGGTGCGGTCAGCCAGTCGCGCACCTCGCCGGCGAACGCGAGCTGGTCGGCGGCATCTCGCACGTCCAGGACGCGGGTCAGCACCGGGCCGGTCAACGACGTTGCCGTCTCCTTCAGTCCGATCTGGTCGATGTCGGCGATCGCCACGGGCGAGCCCCGGCGTGACAACTGTTGGGCGAGACTGCGGCCGATTCCGGAGGCCGCGCCGGTGATCATGACCGGGCGGCCGAACAGCGGCCTATGAGTGCGGGGCATCGGTGCTCCTGGCTTCGGACGTGCGGATATGGTCGTCGAGGAGGTCGACGAGGTCAGGCCATATTCCCGCGGGCAGGTCGTGGCCCATGCCGGGAAGGGTCCGGAGGCGCGCTCCGGCAATGGAATTCGCGGTCGCGGTCCCTCCTGTCGGGGCGACCATCAGGTCGCGGTCACCGTGCAGGACCAGCGTCGGCGCTGTCACGGCGCTCAGCTCTCGCGTCCGATCGCCGGACTTCAGGATGCCGGCGAGCTGACGGCCGGCGCCGGGAGCCGGAGCGGGGTCGCGATCCCAGGTCGTGGCGGCCGCCGTACGCACAGCGGACTCGTCGAACGGATATCCGGTCGACGAGATGTGCCGGTACATGCGCACCGCCTGATCAATGTGCTCGGCACGGTTTCGCGCCGGTCGACTGAACATCAATCGCCAGGTCGACCATGCCGGACGGCCCAGCCGGGCGGCGCCGGTGGTGGACATGATGGATGTCAGCGAGTCGACCCGGGACGGATAGCGGGCGGCGACGGTCTGCGCGATCATGCCGCCCAGCGACATTCCGATCAGATGCGCGGACGGCAGCTCGAGTGCGTCGAGCAGACCGACCGTATCCGCGGCCATATCGGTGAGATCGTATTGGTCGCGATGCCAATGCCGGCGCAGGAAATCCACCGGGCCCGGCGGCGGGAAGCCGAGATGCGTCGAATGGCCGACATCGCGATTGTCGAAGCGAATGACCTGATATCCGCGTGCAACCAGCAGCGCGCACAACCCGTCCGGCCAGTCGTGCAACTGCTGGCCCAAACCTGCGACCAGCACGACCGGAACACCGCCCGCACCCAGTCGCTCGTAGGCCAGGGTAACGCCGCGGCCGACCGCCGCGCTCTGCCCGCTCACGCCGTTACCTCGGTGACGCGGCCCCGATCCGCGATCGCCTGTTGCGGAGTGCGGCGGCGCACCACGGCGCGTCCCTTCTCGGCAGGGACGAGTGCCACCCCGCGGAAGTGTGTCCGCTCGTCCGGCGCGCCGGTCGTTTCGAGCGTGAAATCCCTTAGCAGCGTGCGCAAGACGATGTTCAGCTCCATGGTCGCGAACGCCGCGCCGATGCAGCGCCGCGCACCGCCGCCGAACGGGATCCAGCTGAACGTGCCCGGGCGCACACCGACGAACCGATCGGGGTCGAAAGCGCGGGCGTTCGGGAAGAGCTCCTCGTTGTCGTGCATCAACCGGATGCTCACCACCACGGTCTGTCCCTTCGGCAGAGTCCACCGCCCCAACTGCATCGACTCGGCACGGACCGTGCGCGCTGTGGCATCTATGACCGGCCGGACCCGCTGCACCTCGAGCAGCGTGGCTTCCCGCAATTCCGAACCGCCCGAATCGGCTTCGGCAACGAGGCGATTGAGCACATCGGGGTGGCGGCGCAGTCGCTCGATCGTCCACGCGAGCGTCGTCGCGGTGGTCTCGTGGCCGGCGGTCAGCAGGGTCAGCAGCTCGTCCGCGATCTCGCTGCGACTCATGCTGGAGCCATCGTCGTATCGAGCTTGCAACATCATCGCCAGCACGTCGTCGCGGTCTTGGATCTGTTCGTCGGCCGAAGCCCGGTCGATCAGCCGTCCGACAATCTCGTCGTAGCGGTTGCGGTAGGCCGCGAACCGGGCCCACGGGCCGAAGCGGCCCAGCATTCTCCTCGGAACCGGCACCGCAGCAAGCGCCGACCCGACGAGAACCAATTTGGGAAGTAGCTCGCGCAGTTCGTCGAACTCCTTGCCTTCGGCGCCGAACACGGCACGCAGGATCACATTCAAGGTGATCCGCATCATCGAATCCATCGTCGCGAACTCGTGTTCCGACGGCCATGACGCCATCTCGCGGACTGCTTCCTCCTCGATCAGCGACTCGTACACGGCCAGGCGGCGACCGTGGAACGGAGGTGTGAGCAACTTGCGTTGCTTGCGGTGTTCCTCGCCTTGCAGCGAGAACAACGAGCCCGGCCCCAGAAACTGCCCGAGGTTGACGGCGACATTGTCGGCGACATCGGTACTCGCGGTGAACAGCGCTTTGACTTCGGCCGGATCGGAAACCACCACCACCCGGCCGAATCTGGGCATGTGGATGGTGAACGCCGAGCCGAAGCGATCGTGCATGCGCCGCCAGGCCCGAGAGCGTCCGAAGAGTATCTCCAGGCTCTGCACGATCCGCGGCGTAGAAGGGCCATCCGGAAGTTTCACAGCGGGCATCCGCCCACCTCCTCGCGTGGTACATCTATGTACCACGTTGACGGTACGCCGACGTACCGTCGACAGCAAGAGTATGACGACAGCACATTTCGAGATCAGGCTGTTGTGGCGGAGCCCGCGCGACGAAACATTCCCGACCCGCGCCAGCTGAGGGATCAGCCCGCCGCGCCGCCCGCCCCGTCGAGTGGTCGGCGCGCCCACCCAATACCCTGTGAGGACACCGACAGTGAGGTGGCGCGATGGTGGAGATGACGGTGATCGGTACGTCGGCGAGCAGTCGATGGGACGAGCACGCCGCCTGGCACGGGCCGGTGCGGCGCGCGGAAATTCCTGGCGGCCAACATGTTTGGGTGGTCGCAGGATACGACGAGGTAGCCACACTGCTCGCCGATCCCCGACTGAGCCTGGACAAGAAGCACGCGAGCGACGGTTATTCCGGTTTCGCGCTACCACCTGCGCTCGATCGAAACCTGTTGAACATGGACGGCGCTGAACACCGCCGGATCAGAAGGCTCGCCGGACCCGCGTTCTCCCGACGTTCCTCCAGAAGTCTGCGCGCCGCCGTCGCCCGGACGGCCGCGACGGTGTTCGCTGCGCTGCCCGAAAGCGGCAGCGAGACAATTGATCTGCTCACTGCCGTGTGCGTCCCGGTTCCGGCACTGGTGATCGGCGAACTGCTCGGAATACCCGCCGAGCTCCATTCGCGCCTGCGCGAGGCCGCCACCGCCATGGTGACTGTCGATGCCACGTCGAAGGCGTCCGGGCAACGGCTCGTGGCCGCGATCGGCTGGCTGACCGCGACATTCGCAACACTGGTCGAGTCGAAGCGGGCAGAGCCCGGAGACGACCTGCTGAGCGGGTGGATCCATGCCGGCGACATGGAGGAAGCGCTGTCCGAGGACGAACTGGTATCCCTCGCCTTCCTGATGATGCTGGCGGGTTTGGAGAACGCCGTGCACATGTGCGGCAACATGATCGCCGCCCTCCTCACGACGGACGATGCCGCCGCAACCCTCGCCGCGTGGCCGACGTCCCGCGGCGGGCTGATGGAACGCGCCAATCCACTGCCGTTTGCCATCCGACGATTCGCGGTCACCGACCTCGGACTCGGCGAGCACACCATCTCCGCTGGAGACACCGTGCTGCTGACGCTGTTCGGCGCCGATTCCGACCCGGCGCGCAACGGCAGGCCCAGCCTGATGTTCGGCCGCGGCCCGCATTACTGCCTCGGTGCGCAAGCCACCGACCTTGTCGTCGACGCCATCGTCCCGCCGCTGTTCGTGCGGTACCCCCGAATACGTCTCGCTGTTGCGGAATCAGCGCTCGAGTACCGAACCTCGTGGCGCTCACACGGTCTGGCTACGCTGCCGGTGCTGCTCACGCCGCGCTAGCCGCCATCGTCGAGGTTCGTTCAGGTCGCGGGCCGTCTCGTATCGCAGGGTCGAGCCACCCCGGTGGCACCGCCGATGTGAAACCGACGACGATCCGTGCATGGGCTCACCGTGGCGGGCGGAGACCACGCACGCCCGCCCGGCAGCACACGACGACAGTCGGTCAACGGAGTGCGACCGCGGCGGTCGCGCGACCGAAGATATTTCGTCCTCGATGCTTGGCGCCAATGGCCACGATCGCACTGGACCGAACGGGGTCGAGCTCTTTGATCCGACCGGTGAACTCGATCTCCGCACCGGCCTCCGTGACGTATACCGGACTGGTCAACCGCACATTTAAGGCACGCATCGCGCCCGGGTCACCCAGCCAAGAGCTGACGTAGTCCGCGGCGAGCCCGATGGTGAGCATGCCTTGTGCCACCACGGTTTCCAGACTCATCAGATGCGCGAGCTTCTCACTCCAATGGATGGGATTGGGGTCACCGGAGACTCCCGCATAGTTCACCAAATCGCCTACGCTGAGCCGGACCGTCCGCGGCGGAAGCTGATCGCCGACGATCAGCGAACCGAACGCCACCACGTTCTCCCCCGCGTCACGCCAGTGGTCTTCCGGGCGGGGGATGGCAGGCACGTCGACACGACGCGGTCGTCTCTTCCGACGCGGGCCGACCTCGGGATCGCTGAAAGCAGGCATCAGCGATTCAACTGCGGTTTGCGCGAGATCGGGCTCGACGCTACTGCGGCCCGCGATGGCCGTGCGCGAGGTCATGACCGGCTCGTCGCGATGATTGAAGACCACCTGACGCAGTCCTATGAGATCTCCGCCGAATGCCCGGCGAAACGACTCCAAGCACACCTCGAAGGTCAGGCGGTCGCCCTCGTGGATTGTTGTGTGGTACTCGATCATCTGATCGGTCTGGATCATCTGGCTCAGGTCGTAGCCGCGCAGAATCGTCGGAAAGATCTCGGAGTAGGCCAGGTGTCCAGGGACGGACGCGAACGTCGGGGGCGCGAGGAGACCCGGGTAGCCGTAGGCAGCGGCAATGTCGTCGCGCCAGTGCGCGAGGTGATGGTTTCGTACCGCTTGGGCGAACTCACGGATCTTCTCCCGGCCGACTTCATAGTGATCACTGGCACGGTAAGTCCGCCCAACCATCGAATGCGCGTGGGCCACGGGATCGAAACCATCGGTACGGTTACTGAACACTGGCGCGAATTTACCCAATTACCAGTGCATATCCGTTGAACCCGGTAGGTTCGTCGTTTCGCGACGACGCCGATGGGCGGCAGGACTGCATATTCAGTCGATGTCGACCTCGTTTCGGATCGGGACAGAACGACGTTTTCCCACTGCCGGACAGCAGCGTCATCCGCGAGCGATGGCTGGATCTGACAGAGATAAGTCGTTGCGGCCATCGGCGCGGACGCCGACGATAGACTCATGACCTTGATCCACCGCGTCGTTATAACGGCCTTCCCCGATGTCGACTTGCTCGATGTCGCCGGGCCTGCCGAAGTATTCGCGCTGGCGAACCGCGAGGGTGGCGGGCGAGCACGGTACGACGTGCGGCTGGCGAGCCCCACCCAAGGCGAAGTGCGCACGGCCGCCGGGGTCCGTGTCGTCACCGATCTCGGCTTCGACGAGGTCGAACACACGATCGACACGTTGATCGTCCCGGGTGCGGTGGATTCGCTGCCCCATGGGCCGGTGGCGCGGGTCGAGCCGGAGATCGTGATGTGGATCCGGACCGTCGCGCCGCGCACGAGGCGGATAGCCTCGGTGTGCGTGGGTGCGCATCTGCTCGCGGCCGCAGGCTTGCTGGACGGAAAGACTGCCACCACCCATTGGTCGACAGCCGACCAGCTCGCCGCCGAGCACCCGCACGTCGTCGTTGACCCCGACCCTATCTTCATCCGCGCGGGCCGGATCTGGACCGGCGCCGGGATCAGCGCATGTCTCGACCTCGCCCTGGCACTGGTGGCCGAGGATCACGGCGAGGAACTGGCGTTGCAGGTCGCGCGGCAATTGGTGGTGTACCTCAAACGTCAGGGTGGCCAAAGCCAATTCAGCGTGCCGCTGAGCCGTCCCGCGACCACCCGCCGTGACATCGATGAATTACGGCTCTTCGTCACCGAACATCTGGACGATGATCTGTCCACCTCGGCGCTGGCGGCCAGGATGTGCCTGAGCGAACGTCATTTCACGCGTGTCTTCCGGCAGGAAACCGGCACCAGCGCCGTGGTCTATGTCGAGGCATGCCGGGTCGAAGCCGCGCGCCGGCTGCTCGAAACCACCGACCAGCCGCTCGAACGAGTCGCCGCGACGGTGGGACTGGGGTCGGTCGAGACCCTGCACCGCGCCTTCCGCAGACAACTCGCAACCACCCCGGGCGACTACCGCAACCGGTTCCGCATCGCGACCTGAACGTCGAGTGAAGCCCCCGCGCCCGCATACGGCGCCCGAATTTCCATCCCCGCATAGAAAGTCGAAACGAATGTCGATGAATGCTGCCTCGAGCACCCTCCGAAGCGTGATCGGTCTGGACAATCAGCTACCACGGCTGGCCGATGCCGCAGTGATCATGATCGATTTCCAGAACACCTACCGCCACGGCGTGATGGCCGTGGACGGCGCCGAACAGGCGCTGGCCGCAGGCGCCCGATTGCTGACGGCCGCACGAGAATCGCACCGGCCGGTAGTGCACATCATCAACGACGGCGGCCCCGGCACGCCCTATGACATTCGCGCCGACATCGGAGCGATCAGTGGCCCGGTCGCACCGCGGTCCGGAGAGCCGGTCGTGGTCAAGCAGTTCCCGAACGCATTCCACGACACCGATCTCGAGCAGACCCTGCAACGACTCGGTGTAGGCCAGGAACTGGTGCTGGCCGGATTCATGACCCACATGTGCGTGAGCTACACCGCGCAAGGCGCGTTCAATCTCGGATACCGCCCGACCGTCGTCGCCGAGGCCACCGCCACCCGGTCCCTGCCCAGCCCGCAGGGCCCCACCGTCCACTCCGCCGTGCTGCACACCGCGGCCCTGACCACCATCGCCGACCTGTTCGGCGTCGTGGCCGCAACCGTCGACGACCTCGTTCCTCAGCCTACAGCGATCCACCACCGCCGATCACCCACGGATTGAAGGCGCATTCCAGGGTCGGGTGTCCGACCGGGTCCAGCGCGCGCAGCGCAATCGACAGTGCGCGTGGCGAATAGAGGATGGTCAGGTGGTCGGAGAGATCCTGTTCGCAACCGTCCTGCAGGGTGATGTTCTGCACCGTCGCACCCGGTCCAGGCTGCAGGAACGTCAGGGCGTATGGGTTGGTGATCTCGTCATAGCGAGTGCCGACGACCGTGTAATCGACCCCGGCGACGGTGTCGCCGTTGGCATTCAGCTTGTTGACGAAGTCCGAGCCGATGGTCTGCTGGATACCGGCGTGGCCGACGAGGATCTCGATGAAGCCGAGAATGTCGATGCCGAAATTATTGATGGCCCTGCCGAGTGCGCCGATCCCGTCGAGGCTGGTGCCGTGGTGAGTGGCGCCGTAGGTGATCAGGTTCTCGACCTTCGCCGCGCCGCCCTCGAACTTCGTGTAGTAGTTCGACATCGAGCCGCCCTGCGAGTGCGCCACGAGATCGACCTCGCTCGCGCCGGTCGCGGCGAGCACCCGATCCACGAATGTCGCGAGCTGTTTCGCCGAGTCCTCGATGTAGCCGGTGCCCATCACACCGGGTAGCACCGAACCGAGACCACCGCCCTCGAGCAGGTTGGCGCGACCGTAGTTGAAGGTGAAGGTGCAGAATCCGGCGTCCTTGATCGGCTGGCCCATATAGGCGAAACCGTTGTACGCGTTCATCCAGGTGCCGTGGACCATGACCACCGGACGCGGATGTTGCGTGGTCGGCTTACAACGCCAGTCGTTGGACCCGGGCGGCGCCGCATTCGGGTGCAGCAGGCCGTAACCGAACGCAGCCAGCCATGAGGTCATCGGCGGTCCGTAGCCGACGGTGTCGGAGGCGTATCCGCCCGAGGAACCCGAGCTGCTACCCGAGCCGCCGTAACAGTTGCCGGACCCATTCCCCGACCCGGCGCCGCTGCCCGAGGTGCATGCGGAGCCGGAGCTGCCCGCGCTGCCGGAGCCGGCGACCGGCGTCCCTGTCCGGCCCGCGGCGATGTAGTCGGCCAGGTTCTGTTCGGTCGGTGCCGACGGGGCCGCACTGGCGAGCACACCCGTCATGCTCATCGTGAGCACCGAGACGCCCATCATCACCGCGACACTCAACGGCCGATCGCTGGTACTTCGTTTCATGACATGCCTTCCTGCAGACCGACAACGTTCGAGCGACAGTGCCGAGGGAGGCCGGTCGACGGCACTGAAACTGGGCCAACGCTAAGACGGTCGAACGCCGAAACACATGTGACAGAAAGGTATCTGGACAACTCACCAAGGCATCCGGTCGTCATAGGGAACCGACACAGCCGTGCGAATCGGCAGGAAAATCGCCATGGGCCGGCGTGCACAACACGTGCTGATCACAACGATGCGTGCACAACACCAAAGAGTCGCGCCCGTATCGGTGAATTCTCCAGATAACCGATGAATCACAGCGCACACGAGATTGCCGGACGAATCATCGATCCCACGGTTTGTCGCCGTTCGAACGCACCTCGGTGGCTGATCAATGGAGGTTCGATGGTCGACACGGTGTCATCGACCGACCGAACTGGTTACTGCACAACATGTTCGGCGGCTCGAGCACTGTTGGGCGCGGTCACAGTGTCCTCGACCCGCGCGCGCAAAAGGAGCAGATATGGGTGACATCGTCGTCGATCAGGTGAATGCCGCGGCTGCTGCACCGGCACCGGCACCGGCGCAGCACCGGTATCGATCGGCAGCGCCCTACATCGTCGGACGTGAAACGATCCGGGAATTCGCGTGCGCCGTGCTGGACTGTCATCCCGCGCACTGGAGCGAGGACGCGGCCGCGGCGCTCGGCTTCGATGGTCTCATCGCGCCTGCGACCTTCGCCGCGATAATCTTGCAGCGGGTTCATCGCGAAATACTCGATACGCTCATCACCGGATGCGACTCGGCCCGCATTCTCCATGCCGACCAGGTATTCGACTTCGGCAGACCGTTGATGGCAGGCGACCGGCTCAGCTGCGACATCTCTGTGGAATCGTTCCGGACTTTCGCGGCCTACAACGTGCTCGCGATCAAGAGTGTGCTCATCGACCGATACGGCGCGGTCGTGCAGACCGGCAACACCGCGCTGCTGGCGCGCACGGGCGGCGCGGACCCCAGCCGCGCCGAGATGGTGCGCAAACTCGCCGTCCATGGATACCGCCCCGCCGAACCCGAACGGCTGCCCGACGTCGTCACGGCGGTGAACTCTGACCGGATCACTCCGGCATCTGGCAGCCGAACACCCTGCACCACGGTCGATTTCGATGCGCTGACGGTGGGCGCCGAACTACCGGTCCTGGCGTTCGACCTGTCACGTGGCGACCTGGTGAACTACGCCGGGGTCACCGGCGACGGCAATCCGGCGCTGTTGAACGAGCAGGTCCCCACCGCCGCGGGTCTGCCGACAGTGGTCGCGCCCCGCATGCTCACACTCGGCCTCGCCGCGAGCTTCCTGAGCGCGTGGCTGGGTGATCCGGCCGCGGTCACCCGGTTTCGCGCCCAGTTCGCGCATCACACGCACTACGTGGGCATCCCGGCGCTGGATACCAGCTCGATCGAGTTCCGCGGACGGGTGACCTCGCTGGACCCCCTCGAGCGCAAGGCGGCCATCGCCATCGACGCACGATCGGACGGCCGCAAGCTCTTCGGCTATGCCGCCGCGGAAGTGCGATTCCCCGAACGGGATCGAGCCGAGGAACCCAGTCCGGTCAGCCGGGCGAGACGGCGGTGCGAATCCAGTCGCGCCGCCCGATCGTAAGTGCTGGTGTGCACCAAGATCTCATCGGCGCCGGTCCGGGTCACCAAGTGCTCCAATGCCTCCGTGACCTCGTCTTCGGTGCCGTGGATATGGTCGCGCAGCGCCTCGTCGAACATCCTGCGCTCCCGCTCGGTCATCGCCATGGCCTCGATGTCCTCGGGTGGGATGAGCACGGGGAACTCACCACGGGTGCGCGAGTAGACATTCGACCACGCCTCCGGCAGCAATAGCCGGTGCGCCTGGTCGGTGGTATCGGCGATGACCACCGCGCCCGAGACGACGACATACGGCTGCGCACCCCACGGCGTCGGGTGGAACTCGTTGCGGTAATCCTCGATCGCCTCGACCATCCGGTCCTCGCCCGCCGCCGCCGCGATCACCAGCGGCAGCCCGAAACGTGCCGCCCGCGCCGCGCCCGAGCCGGTCGCCAGCAAGAACGCGGGCACCCGCAGGCCATCCGCGGGCCAGGCGTGCACTCCGTGGCGACCGTTGCCGACGTACTCCAGCACCTCGGTGAGCTGCGCGTCGAAATCGTCGGCATCGCTCTTCCCGTGCCCGAGCGCGCGGCGCACACCATCGGTGAACCCGACCGACCGGCCGAGACCCATATCGATGCGGCCCGGATACAACGACTCCAGCACCCCGAACTGCTCGGCGACCACAAGCGGCTGATGGTTGGGCAGCATCACACCGCCGGTGCCGATCCGAATCCGCGACGTCGCCGCGGCAGCCGCCGCGGCGAGCACCGTCGGCGCCGACCCCGCCACTCCCGGCACGCTGTGATGCTCGGATACCCAGAAGCGGTGGTAACCCCACTCCTCGGCCAGCCGAGCGAACTCGACGGTCTCGCGCAGCGCCTCGGGATGGGTCTGACCGCGCCGAACGCGGGACCGGTCCAAGATCGAGAACTGGACCGACTGAAGTGCCGAAGTCATACCAACGTCAACGCCGAAGGCGTCGTCTGATTCCGCAGCACCACTGACCAGGGCCTCAGGTCAGGCGGATGCGGGCTTCCTTCCAGGAGAGCGGGATGTCCGCGCGGGTCGCGGTGGAGTCGACGAAGCGGGGGTTGCCCACGCGGCCCGCCATGTCGGCGAGCATCTGCGCGTGTGCGCCGCTGCGCACGAAGTTGTTCATCGCCTCCTGGTCCGACCAGGCGGACAAGGTCCAGAACGTCTTGCTGAACAGGCGTGCGTCGAGCGTGTAGCCGACACAGCCGGGAGCATCGCGCAGTTGGGAGCGGATCTTCAGCGTCCAGCGCAGAAACCGAACGATATCGACGTAGCGGGTCAGCGGCAGCCGGGAGGTCAGCACTTGCAACTGCTCCCCGTCGACAGGCTTATGAACTCCGGAGGTCCAGGGCAAAGTCGGCATAAGTGGGGTCCCGTCATGAAATGGATCGAATGCGGCGCCGCCTCGGGCGAGCGCGGAGCGCCCATCAAGATGACATTCGGTACATCGATCCGCAACTCCAGGCCGAGCCGGGTACGGCTGTGCACCTTTGCCGCGGAGTCTATTTCGGCTCGGGCAGCCCGAGCGCGGGAGCAAGCACGCGCCAGGCGCGCGGCAGCTGTGCCTCGAAATCGGCCCAGGTGTGCATGCCCGTCTGCTGATACTCCACGGTGACGGGGATCTTCAGCTCGCCCAGCCGCGCGGCGAACCGCTCGGTGCACGCGCGCGCTCCGGCCTCCAGCGCTGCGCCCCCACCTGCCAGTTTCAGCGCATCGAGGACGGTCGGCGAGTTGGCCACGGCGACGAGATCCGCGCCGGTCGGCAGGCCGGGCGCGGCCGAGAGGTAGATCGTCGTCCCGCGCAGGCCCTCCGCGCCGAGCACGCTGTCGTGCGCCACCCACTCCGGCGAGGTCGGCGGGCCCCAGAGGTTCTCGACATTACCGCCGCGCGAGGCGACGGTAATGGTGGTGACGGCGTGCCCCAATGGGTCCGCGGTCGAATAGCATCCGCTCATTCCGGCAACGGCGCGAAAACGGCCGGGGTGGCGTTGGGCGAGCATCATCGCCGCCTGCGCACCCATCGACACACCGGCGATCGCACGCCGCCCATCGGACTTCAGTAGCGATTCCGCGATCGGCGGCAGCTCCTGGGTCAGGAAGGTCTCCCACCGGTTCAACCCGAGCGCCGTGTCGTGGCGGGCCCAATCGCTGTACATGCTTCCGGTACCGCCGCTGGTCAATACGACATCGACCGGTTTGTCCGCGAAAAACTCCGCCGCCTTGCCTTTGCTGAGCCAGCCCGAGGTTGCTTCGCCGTCCACACCGTCGAGCAGATACAACGTCGGGCGCGGTCCGGTTCCCGTGCCGTGCAGGACGTCGACGGTGATGACACGCCGCATGGCCGCGGAGGCGATATTCAGACGTTCGCGGTGCGGGCCGAGCCGCTCCTGGCTGATCAGCCCGGTTCTGGTCATCGCAGGATCGATCGGTGGCGGCGGCGCCACCGTCACATCGTCGGCGAGCACGGGCGCAGCACTCACCACGGCGATGGCGACCATCGCCGCGGCAGTGATCGGCACGCGTAGGTTCATCCTGCTGCGGCGACTCGCTCTGCCAGCCGGGCCGCGGCCCGGTCCCGCTGCTCCTCGAAACGCCGTGCCTTGACTTCCAATTCATCCAGGTAGCCGGCCAGCACCTCGCGCGCACGTTCCCCTTCGCCGGATAGGTCGGTGCGGTCGAACACATTCCACGCCCGCAATACCGGACGGACCACGACATCGAGATGCTGCCGCAGGTCATAGATGCCGTTCTTGGCCAGCACGACCGCGTTGCGGCGGAAGTTGGGCTGAGTGAGGCCGGGCATCTGGAACTGGGTCACGATATCCGTGACAGCACACAGCATCCCGTTGGGCGTCAGCTCCAGCGCGGCGGCACTCAGGTTGCGATAAAAGATCATGTGCAGGTTTTCGTCGGCGGCGATCCGCTGCAGCATACGCTCGGCGACGGGTTCTGCGCACGCGGTTGCGGTGTTGCGATGACTGATCCGAGTCGCCAGCTCCTGCAACGTGACATAGGCGACCGAGCGCAGAAATTGCGAACCCTTCACGGGTTTCGCGACGCCGGTGGTCATATGCGCCATCCTGGCCGCTTCCAAGGCCACCGGGTCGACCGCGCGGGTGACCACCAGGTAGTCGCGCAGCACGATCCCGTGCCGGTTCTCCTCGGCGGTCCAGCGCCCGACCCAGGTGCCCCAGACGCCGTCGAGGGAGAACGAGTCAGCGATCTCCCTGTGATAAGACGGCAGGTTGTCCTCGGTGAGCAGATTGGTCACCATAGCGATCTGCGCGACCTCGGAGAGCACCGATTGTCCCGGCTCCCAATCAATTCCGCCCATCGCCGCGAAATTGCGGCCGTCGTCCCACGGCACATAGTCGTGCGGATTCCACGGCCTGGCTTTGCGGAGATGCTCATTGAGATTGCGTTCGGCGACGGGTTCCAGTTCGCGCAGAATGTCGATATCGGTCAACGCGGTTGTCACTCGAAACTCCTTCGGTTGCCCCTGGATCGAGGCGAATTCGACGATAGGGTCGGATATTCGGGCTGTACGACCGATTCGGCGATCGTTGGGTGAGGTGACTACAGATCTGCGCGCCTGCTGGGGATTGTCATAAACTGCCGCGTCACGTCCGACCGTCTCGGGCAGTTCGGCCATCGGATAGAGAGTCCGTGCTGCGGTTTGGTGCTCTCTGGCGACCTGGCGGTGCTCGTCGACATAGGCCGCCGAAGCCGCGGCGGTGACGCTCTCCAGCACCCGCACCAGTAGTCGCGCACCGGCCACCAATCTCGTCGGCGTCGAGGCCGGCGGCCACGTCGGTGAGGAACTCGAGACCGGTCCGGATGCCCGGTCGATCGACGTCGCGACGTCGTCTTCTCGACTCTTCATCAGTGGCCCGGCCGCCACCAGGGACAAACCACAACACACCACAGTGGATCGTCCCGGAGTGCAACCCGCGCCGCCTCCGTGACGAGGTGAGGCGACAGCCGGCCAGAGCGCGCCCGGTGACCTGTGAGCTGCCCCATGACGACCGTCTAGGATGTGTGCTTTGGGTCATATCCTCGATAACATCGAGCGCCGCGCCCCGTATACGACGAGGTCGGCGGAGCAACGGCGACGGCGAGCGAATTCGAAGGGCATCACCACACATGAGCGGTACGCGAGACAAGCTGGAACAGCTGCAGGGCATCCTGGAGCTCGCCCAGGAGCCGGCCGGCGAAGCCGGCATCGCGAAACGCAAGGCCAAAGAGATACCCAGCGCCCGCGAGCGGGTCAGGATGCTGCTCGACGCAGGCAGCTTCATCGAGCTGGGCGCCCTGGTGCGCCAGCCGGGCACGCCGGGCGCGATGTACGGCGACGGCGTGGTGACCGGCCACGGCCGCATCGATGGCAGGCCGGTGGTCGTGATCGCGCATGATCAGACCGTCTTCGGCGGCTCGGTCGGCGAGATGTTCGGCCGCAAAGTCGCCAACGCGCTCGACTTCGCGCTGAACAATGCCTGCCCGGTCGTGGCGATCAACGACTCCGGCGGCGCCAGAATCCAGGACGCGGTGGCCTCGCTGGCCTGGTACGCCCTGATGAGCAGGCGCCAGGGACCACTGTCGGGCTTCGTTCCACAGGTCTCGATCATGCTCGGCAAGTGCGCGGCGGGATCGGTCTACGCGCCGGTCAACACCGACATCCTGATCGCGACCGAGAACTCCTACATGTTCGTCACCGGACCCGAGGTCATCAAGGACGTCACCGGCGAAGCCGTGACCATGGAGGAGCTGGGCGGCGCGCAGGTGCAGGCCGGCAACGGCACCGTCCATCACGTGGCCGAGACCGAGCAGGCCGCCTTCGACTGGGCCAGGAACTACCTCGGTTACCTGCCGTCGAGCGTCATGGAGCAGGGGCCGATCGTGAACCCGGGGCTGGAGCCGGAAATCACCGCCTCCGACCTCGAGCTGGACTCCATCATCCCGGACTCCGATCGCGCGGGCTACGACATGCACGACATCCTGCTGCGCCTGTTCGACGACGGCGATTTCCTGGAGATCGGCGCGGCCACCGCACAGAACCTGATCACCGGCTTCACCCGGGTGGACGGGCGCAGCGTCGGCGTCGTCGCCAACCAGCCGATGGCGCTCGGCGGCGCCATCGACGCCAAATGCTCGGACAAGGCGACGCACTTCATTCGCCTGTGCAATGCCTTCCGGCTTCCGCTGGTGTTCGTCGTGGACACCCCCGGTGTGCTGCCGGGCGTCGAGGAGGAGCGCAACGGCGTCATCAAGCGCGGCGGACGTTTCTTTCGTGCCGTCCTCGAGTCGACCGTCCCGATCGTCACCGTCGTGGTGCGCAAGGCCTATGGCGGCGGCTACGCGGTGATGGGCTGCAAACAGCTCGGCGCGGACATCAGCCTGGCCTGGCCCACCGCACGGATCGCGGTGATGGGCGCGGAGAGCATGGTCACCATCGTCGGCAAGCGGCAGCTGGCCCAGGTGCCCGCCGATCAGCGCGAGGCCGTGCGGGACTACATGATCAACCAGTACAACGAGACCGTCGCGACCCCGTGGATCGCCGCGGAGCGCGGTTACATCGACGCTGTCATCGAACCGTCGCGCACCCGCCTGGAAATCCGCCAGGCGCTGCGGCTGCTGCGCGACAAGGAATCCGCGCTCGAACCCTCGAATCGCAAGCACAGCCTCTTCCCGGTCTAGACGGCGGCGAGAAACCGCCGGTTGTGCTGTGTCACAACGCATACCGGCGGTATTCGTAGCAAGTGCCGATGTTTGTTTCCCGCCGTGCGGCGGTCTGTTCGAGTACCTAACGTTGTCGATGTGCCAGGCCCGCGTTCGCCGCGCAGCGTCCCGGCACGCGGTGTGGCCGCCGACCTCGTCCCTACCCCTGGCCGGCGGTCACACCGCACTCCGTACGAATTTCCGCGCTAGCTCTGGTCCGGGCGGGTGCCGTGGTTGCCCCAGGTGAGTCCCGCTGTGGCCCACTCGGTCTCCCACAGTCGCGAGCGCCTGCGGTCGAGTACGCGCCGCAGCAGGACATAGCAGCTACCGCAGCAGGCGAGCACCGCCAACACCGCGCCGGTAGTGCTGAGCACGGCCTTGCTCAGCGCCCGGGTTTCCGAGGGCGGATGGGTGACCTTTCCCGTGCTGTCGAGCCAAATCTTTACGGTGCCACCGGTTTTCACAATTCCGGTCGCCTGATAGTCGCTGGTGTGGGCGGTGCCGTCGGGATCGCTCCAGGTCACCTTCGCCGGCGTCACCGGCGCATACAGCGGCGTCTTACCGACCTCGACGACCGTCGCGTCGACCTGGTGCAGCTGCGCCGCCTCCGCTTGCGCGACACGAGTTTCGGTCTCGTATACCCGGCCGCCGATCGTCATGACCGCCACCGGAACGACGACGATGAACAACAGCAGCAATAGCGCGCCCGCCACCGATTGAAGGCGATCTTCCCGTCTGCGCATCGGATTACGATCCAATCCGACGCGCCGGCAGGTCCGGCGGACTGCGTTCGCTTGCACCGGCCGTGCGGTCATGACGGTGCCTCCTCGTGATGGATATCGCTGGTCAGCCCGGCGAGAGTGGCGAAGAACCCTTCGATGAGCTCGGGCAGGCTGCTGGGATCCGTGCCGACGGCCCAAGCCTGCAGCGCCGCGATGAGCATCCCGGAGCCCACCGCGACGGCCGCCGCCGGGCGTAGATCCGCTACTGGATCTGTACCCATGCGTGCGGCGATGATGCGCACCGATTCCTGTTGCCCCGCGAGACGGATGCGCTGGTAACCGGCGAACAGTGCGGGCTCGTCGTCGAATCGCTGGAACAGCTCCCAGCGGCGAACAAGCAGTTCCGCACGCGGGCCACTGTATTCGGCATCCAGCCAGTCGTGAATGGCATTGCGATAAGCAGGCAGCGGCGGCTCACCGAGCGGTCTGGCACACAACGCGTCGTTGAACAGGTGCACATCCTGGTCGAGATCGGCGAGCACAGCCTCCTCGATCGATGAGAAGTGCCGACTGAAAGTCCGCCGTGTCACACCGGCGCGCACCGCGATGTCCTCGACCGCCACCGAGTCGAGCCCCCGCTCGGTGAGCAAATCGAACGCAGCAGCCGACATGGCCGCGCGACTGCGCCTCGTGCGCAGCCTCCGGCCATCCAGGTCGACACCATCGTCGCCACCCATGCCGACAGCATAGCAGCTAATTGTCCCATAGGGACAATAGTTGCCCCAGCTGTCGCAAAAATCCAGTTCCCGCACCCCGACAGTCAGCACACACCTCGGCCAGACCTCGACCATCCCCGACCCTTCCCCCACGTCGAGATGAACGCTGATCGCTGGGCAGGACAGGCCTGAGCAAGCCGACGACGACTGCACGCCTGCGGTGAGGCCCGATTGCTTGTCGTGACATCGTCCAACTCCCCTCGGACGGAGCTGTGAGCTGCCCAGCAGGCCGGAGAATCGCTCGGTCGCAGATTCCGCTCCGGATACAGTCCGCTGGGAAGACGAGGACGATGGGCGCGGTCGGCATCGTCGGCAAGCGCAAATTGGCCCAAGTCCCCGCCGACCAGCGGTCCGCCGTGCGAGACTTCATGATCAATAGCTACAACGCAACCGTCGCCACACCGTGGATCGCCGCCGAACGCGGCTATATCGACGCCCTCATCGAACCCGCCCGCACTCGACTGGAAATTCAGCACGCGCTGCGGCTGCTCAGGGAGAAGGAAACCGCAGCCGAACCAAACCCTCGCAAGCACAACCCGTACCCGATGTGAGACCGCGGCGCCGGACCCGCAAGTGACCGGCACCGCCTGCCAGAATTGCACGTAGTTGATTACCGATGTCATCGATGTAGTCGCCGAATACGCGATCGCCCGCAAAGCGGTGTGGGATCTGCTGCTGGATCCGCAAACCTACCCACGAATATTCGAAGGCGTTGGCGCCTGCGAGCCGTTGGAGACCGTCGCAGGCCATCCGGTGCTGCTGGTGCGGGTCGGGTCGGCCGAGGCCGGCATCCGTTCCCACACCATGCAATTGATCGTGGGTCAGGAGCTGGAGAGCTTCGAACTCCGCTTCCCGATGCTCGGCAGCTTCGCCTCGGTTCGGTTGCGCGACGAGCACGGGCAGACCAAGATCTGGGTCACCTATTTCGCGCCGGGCCGAGTGCATCCACATCTGGCCGAGCTGACCAATGCCGCGATCATCGATTGGACGAACGCCGGCCTGCGATTGCTTGCTGACCTCGTCCGTGCCGCGCCGACCTCGGTGATCGTCAACGGCGAGAACTCGCCCATGCGGCTCAGGGCGGGTGTAGCGAAACAGATCATGACCTCCGGGGTGGGTCGCACCTATCGACCGGACTCGGCGTTCCGGCAGCTGCGGCGTCTGGCCGAATGGGGATTCAACCTGGCCGGTGGCTACGCCGCCGCGGCCGTGCAGTCCCCGCACCGTCCGGCCGTCATCGACTGCCGCGGGCAGCGCACCTTCACCGAGATGCACGACCGCACCCAGGCCTTGGCCGCCGCGATGGCGGCACTCGGGCTGAACGCGGGAGACGCGGTCGGACTGCTGGCGCGCAATCACGCGGGCATGGTGGAAACCATGGTCGCCGCAGGCAAGCTCGGTATCGATGCCGTGCTGCTGAACACCGGGCTGCCCGCCCGGCGGATCGAGGAGATCGTGCAGCGCGACAAGCTGTCCGCGCTGTTCGTGGACGCCGAATTCGATCCGCTCGTCCAGTATCTGCACGCCGACATCCCCCGCTACACCACCGACGACTCTCCGCCGACGCCGGGCGGAACCACGATCGATGATCTGATAGCACAGGGGCACAAGGACTTTCGAAGGCCGACGCAACCGGGCAAACTGGTCGTGCTCACCTCGGGTACCTCCGGCACACCGAAGGGCGCCCGCCGCCCGCACCCGAAGGGCTTCGGGACCATCGCCGCCCTGCTGTCCCGGATTCCGTTCCGCATGAACGACACCATGCTCATCCCAGCCCCGCTGTTCCACACCTGGGGCCTCGCGGCACTGCAGATGAGCACGCCGCTACGCGCGACGGTGGTGCTGCCGGAACATTTCGACGCCGAGGACTGCCTGCGCCTGATCGCCGAGCATCACGTGACGACGCTGATCGCCGTGCCGATCATGGTGCATCGCATCCTCGAGTTGCCTGCACCGGTGCGCGCTCGCTACGACACCTCCAGTCTGCGGGTCGTCGCCAGTTGCGGAGCACCGCTCGCGGCCGCGACGGTGCTGAATTTCATGGACACCTTCGGCGACATCCTCTACAACGTGTACGGCTCGACAGAGGTCTCCTGGGCGACCATCGCCGACCCGGACGATCTGCGAACCGCGCCGACCACCGCGGGCCGTCCGCCGCTCGGCACCAGGATCGGCGTCCTCGGGCCCGATCTGAAACCGCTGCCGGTCGGCGCGACCGGGCACATCTTCGTCGGCAATCACATGCTGTTCGACGGTTACGTCAATGCCGCACCGCCCAGCGAGGCCGACGGCATGCTCGACACCGGCGATCTCGGCTACCTCGATGCCGCGGGGCGGCTGTTCATCGCGGGCCGCGACGACGAGATGATCATTTCCGGCGGCGAGAACGTCTTCCCACGGCCGGTCGAGGAGGCGCTTTCCCATCTCCCCCAGGTCAGCGAGGTGGCGGTGGTCGGCGTGCCGGATAACGAATATGGCCAGCGGCTGGCCGCCTTCGTGGTGAAAAGGGAAGGTGCGGGCCTGGATTCGGACATGGTGCGCAGCTATGTCCGGCATCGGCTCAGCCGCTTCTCGGTGCCACGCGACGTCACCTTTCTCAACGACCTGCCACGCGGCGAGACCGGAAAGATCCTCAAACGGCTGCTCGGCGCACCGGACGCGAACGAGGCGACGTAGGCGCGCTGCGACTACTGCCGATCGCCGGTGTCCGACGGCCGATCAACGGTGCGTGGCATCCGCTCCCTTAGCGCTTCGAGCAGTCCGACGGTGTATTCCGGCGGCGCGGCATGCACCGACAGCACGTTCACCACCCGGAGATAGGCATCGAGATCGGCTCGCTTGTCCAGGTACAGGGCGCTGGTCAGCTGCTGGAGGTAGACGATGTCGGGCAGGTCGGGCTCCGCGAACCGGAGCATGGTGAACGCACCGTCCGCGATCGCGGGTCCGCCGACATGATCGGCGACAACCTGGACGCTGATATGCGGTTGCGCGGCGAGCCGGACCAGGTGGTCCAACTGTCCACGCCACACGGTCGAACCGCCGATCGGACGCCGCAATGCCGCCTCGTCGACTATCACCCAGAACTGCGGCGGGTCACGGCGCGCCAAAATCTGTTGCCGGCGCATACGCAACGCCACCCGTCGTTCGATCGCGTCGTCCCGCTCGTCCGGATGTGCGAGAGTCAGCAGGGCGCGGGCATAGTCGGCGGTCTGTAACAGTTCGGGCACTGCTCGCGGCTCGTAGCAGCGAATCAGGCGGGCCGCCTGCTCCAGGCCGAGATAGGTGTCGAACCACTTGGGCAGCCAGTCGGTGTCGCGGTGCCACCAGCCGGATGCGCTGGCCTGCTGCGCCAGCTCGATGAACTCCGCCAACTCCTCGGGATCGGTGACCCCGTAGAAGGCGAGCAGATCGACGAGGTCGCGCTGCCGGAAACCGACCCGGCCCAGCTCTAGTCGGCTGATCTTCGAATGTGATCCGCGAATGGCCTCTCCCGCGTCCTCACGGCTGATCCCACAAGCCTCCCGCAGCCGTCGCATGCGGCCGCCGAGAATCATGCGCAGTACCGTGGGTCCACCGTCGGCGGCCACACGTCCGGCAATCGGGGCGCCATCCCCTTCTCGTAGCTCCGAAGCAGGCATGCTCTGAGTCTGCCATGTCACGACCGTGACTTTCTACGGCCAAAGTGCCTCAACCGCACAGATATTCGTGCACATGCACAGGCATCCGAGGCACCTCGAATTCACCGGTCACCCCGCGATTCCATTGTGACAATCCCACGCAGGTCGACAGTCGTACCCGGCATCGCACAATTCCACGACGACCGCCTCTCGATCGGCGTGTCGGATGAATGCGCTCATCTCACGGCTTCGACACCGGCCTTCCCGCAGCGACCTCCCCCGCAGAAAAGAGGGCTCGAAGCCGCACCGAGAGGCCGCCCCCTGTTCCGCAGCCACGCGCCTACGTCGCGAAGCACCCGCCTGGGCGGCCTCCCCCTATCTGGTCCCTACCCCCGCGGATCAGCGCAGGAGAACTTCTGCCGTCGCGCGCCCGAACAGCTTCCTGCCGCCGGAAGTGGCGGCGAGGGCGACTGTCGCCGCACGGCGATCGGGATCGAGCGACTTGATCCGACCACGGAACTCGATCCGGCTGTGCTCGGTTTGCGCGACTGACGCGAACCCGGCGAACCGCACACCGTATGCGGTGACGGCGGCCGGATCACCCAGCCATTCGGTGAGATACCCCGCGCCGAGGCCCATGGTCAGCAGTCCGTGCGACACCACATCGGGCAGGCCCGCGGCGACGGCGACGTGGTCGCTGAAGTGGATAGGATTCGAATCACCCGACACCCCAGCGTAATTCACCAGGTCGCCGCGAGTGAGCGACACCGAATGAGCAGGCAGTTCGGCGCCGACCCGCAGCTGGTCGAAGGTGGGGACGCTGCAGCGCTCCCGGGCCTGCGTCTCATCGACCGGCTCCGAGGGCAGGTCGTCGAAGCACTCGACGATTTCTGTATCCGTAATCGGGTATGCGCGCCGCTCGGCCGCGCCGAGCCTATCGGCAAGTGCCTGACCGTTCATGATGACGCCGTCGACCGCCGCTGCGATGTCCGGGGCGACCTCGGTGCCGGTGCGCGCCACCACCGTGGTGAACGCGGTCTGCAACAGCTCCTTGTGCTGGTTGGTGAGCACGTTCTTGGTCACCATGAAGTCGTTGTCGCCGAACTGACGGAACGACTCGATGAACGAATCGCAGCGCAATTGGTCACCCGCGACGAGCGGCCGATGCATGTGGATGTTCTGCTCGGTCTGCAGAACCTGGCTGATGTCGTAGCCGGTGATCACGGATTCGAACATCTTGCGCTGCATCAGCAGCCACACGATCGAGGGAAAGGTGAGCGGCGCGATCAGCCCGTCGTAGCCCAGCTCCGATGCTGCCGATTCCTGCCTGTGCGCCGGGTGGTAGTCCTGCACGGCACGGGCGAATTCGCGGATCTTCTCCCGCCCGACCTCGTAGTGATCGGTCATCCGATAATGCCGGCCGACCGTGGCCCGTGCCTGGTGTGACGCCTGTTTCGGCCCTACGGCCGCGGTTTTGTTCATCTGTCTCTTTCGCCGATCCGGTCTGGCACCCCGCCCGGACCGACCGACCGTGCCGGCACGGAGGACAGTGCTCGCGGCGCCCGACGGAAGGTCTGGGCACCGCGACAACGGGCAACGCACAACACACTCACATGTCATAGATCGCCGATTCCGCGGCAAGCGCAACGAGCAGGTGCGTCAGACCCGTGGTTCTCAGCATTCGTCGGGTGCGGGCACGCCCTGTAGTCGCTGATCCAGCCAGACCATCGCCTCCGGATAGCCGAGGCCCGCGGCGATGATGTGCTCGCCGAGCACGCGGCGATAGACCGCGGGGACACCGAGACCGCACTGCTCACGATAGAGATTGCGAGCTCCCTCGGCCGGAATCCAGAATTCCTGCTCACCGTTGTAGATATAGAGCGGCGTCGCCGACTTCATGCCTGCCATCCTGGTCACCCGGTAGATCTCCGCGGCAAGCTCGGAGTGCAGCGGGTCGGCGAAGTTCGCGGCCACATCGATGGGCAGCATGAGCACACCGGCAATCCCGAAGCCGCTGATACACATGTCTTTCAGCGGCGAGGTCGCCGCCCACTGCGCCAGGTTGTTCATCCGCGCGAGTATCTCCGGACGTTCCCTGCCGATGGCGAAAGTCGCGGCCATGAACACCGCCGAGGCGAGATTGCCGTTCATACTCCGCGAGAGGATCTCGAAATCGGCGGGCACCCCGCCCAGCGCGGCTCCGACGATCACCTCGGCCAACTCCGGCGCATAGCTGTCGATCAGTTTGACCGCGCCGTGGGTGGCGATCGCGCCGCCGGAATATCCGGCCATCGCGAACTTGCTGTCCCCGAATTCCTCCGGCCGCAGCTCGCGCACCGCGCGAATCGCGTCGAGCACGGCATGACCGGCCACATACGGCTCCGCATAGGCCATCCAGGGGCCCTCGTGATCGGGAATCAGCACGGCATACCCGCGCAGCATCGCCAATTGCGTTGTCGGCGGGATGAAATCGGTCAAGCTGGTCTTCGTCGAGAACCCGTGCGCAAAACTGTAGCCGGGTGTGCACTCACGGCCGAGGGCATCGATCGGCAGGTTGTTGACCACCACGGGCCTGCTGCCAAGGCCCGTCCACGCGGTGGTCGGCACAACCAGCGTCGCCGTCGCATACGACGGCAGCCCGTGCGCGTCGGTGGTGCGGAACTTGAGCAACAACGCCTGTCTGATGGGGATGAGAATCAGCGGCCCGGCGGTGGGGGTGATGTCCCTGACCTCGAGCAACTGGCCCTCGACGAGGTCCTCCAGGTTCGCGGGCCACGCGTCGAAGATCGGATCACCGACCGGTGCGGGCAGCACCGCCTGCCGCAGTGCGGCGAGCGCTGGCGTCAGACCCGCGGCCGGCAGCATCGGGTCGGGTTGCGGCGACGCCGCCGCGAACGGGATGGGCGCCGGGGGCACCACCCGGTCGATCCATTCTTGCAGGCCGGGTAGCAGTGAGCCGTTCCCCGGAGTAAACAGCCCTGGCAGTCCCGAAAGATCGGATAGCGCAGGCAATCCCGGCGGTGCGGTCGGGTCGGGCGGCGGCTCCGCGGCGGCCTGCCCGAGCACCGGCGGGCACACCAGCAACAGAGCGAAGAACAAGGCACGCAAACATCTCATGACACACCCTCTGCGTGCGACGTCGGTTGCCTGGTGCGGGAGATGACGGGACTCCTCGACTCCCGAAATGCCCCCTGTCGCACCGGGGCTCGAAAAGTCAGGCTAACCCGCCGTGCATGGTCCGAGATTCCGCTGTGCCCGACTTGTGTGTGACATGTCGCCATATCGCAACAACCGGGCCGAAGGCGATTCGGTGGAATCGCCGTCGGCCCGTTGGTATCTACGCGTTGGGTCCTCAGCAGTTGCTGGGTGCGGGCTCCCCCTGGAAACGGGCGTTCAGCCAGCTCAGCGCCGCCGGGATGCCGAGCACCGCCGCGGTCAGATGATCGGGCACCGGCGTCACTTGCGCCTCCACCCTCGCGCCCGCCGCGCACCAGCGGCGGTCGGTGTTGGTGATCGCGTCGACCGGGATGAGCCCATCGATCGGCGAGTGCCATTCGAAGACCGGCGCTTTCGGCACGCCGTCGTAGAGCTCGAGGCTGTTCTCCTCCACCACCGCGCGGGCGTCGCCGTCGTTGATCATCGACGTCGTCTTCGCGAAGTCCATCGCGCCGTGTCCGGCACCCGCGGCCAGGATGTCATTGGTGCAGCTGTTGGCCATGGCCGCGCGGGCGGCGAGCCCACGGTCGTTCAACTGGTCGCTGAGCGGGAACCGGTCGGGGTACTCGCGCTCCAGACCGAGCCCGGCGGCCAGCGCAAGTCCGAACGCCGGATGCGAACCGAGGCCGAGTCCCTCGAGCATCTTCACCAGGTTCATGGGCACCCCGCCCATAGCCGCGCCGACGATGTCCAGTTCCGGCGCATACTGTGGCGCCAGCGCGGCCGCCCATGCGGTGGCCATGCCACCGCCGGAGTATCCGACCATGCCGACCTGGCTCTTCTCCACCTGGAGCTCGGATACCTGCTTGACGGCGCGGACACCGTCCAGGGTGATCTGACCACCCAATTTCGCCGCGCCATAGGCGAACTGGGGCCCGAGGTGATCAGGCAACGCGACAGTCCAACCCTGCTGCAGCAGAACATTCCACGCCGGCGCCTCACGCACCATCAGATTCGGATCGTCGGTGTAGAGCACCCGCGAGACCGAGCATTCCGCGCCGAGGCCGTTGATGATGTGCTGATAGGACAGCAGCGGGCCGTCTTTCTTGTGCCCGCGCGGCGTCAGCACCGTGGTGGTCGCCGCGATCGCCTTGCTCTGGGAGTTGGTCGACCGGAACCGCACCACCGTCACGGTGGTGTCCGGGAAGATCGGCAGTGGCGGCATCGTGCGGGTGGCGATGACGTCGCCGGGCTTCATGTCCGTGAGATTCGCGGGGATCGCATAGAACGGGTCCGGATCCGCCGCCGGGTATATCGGTGCGCTGTGCCCGGTCCCCGCGACCGCAACCACCATCAGTAGGCCGGCGGCCATCGCACCGACTGTGCGCACCACCCCCCTACCGGATCTCGACTTGCTCATAGAACGTAGGGCCTGCCTCATCGACGATGCCTCCAGAATGGGTCCAACGTTGTGACCATCGTTTACAACAACGGACCACAGTGACATATTCGGAGCGAAACATTTTGACAACTCACAAGTTTCGCGCCATCGGCTGTGACGATAGTGCATCGTCCCTGGTGAGAACCCCCTATAGCCCCCCATCCGCCCTGTGAGATGTCCAACAGCCGGGACACACCATATTCCCCACAATGGTGGGGACCTACCGTCACAAGTACCGGCGTCGTCGCCGCGCCGGTGGCGGAAGGAGACAGTGGCATGGACGGCGCTGCGCGAAAGCTGACCGACCGTGAGTACGCCCAGGAGGCACCCACCCGTCGGATCACCGTCTACTTCGATGGACCGACACCCGACGAGGCCCTGATCCTCGAATACGCGGCCACCCGCGCCGAGGCATGGGAGTTCACCTCGGCCGCGGCGCATGCCGGGCTGGTGGTCACGGTGGACAACAAGGTGCGACCCGAGCTCCGGCCGCTGCCGTGCCGTTCGCTGTGGCACTGAGAACCGCAGGCACCCCGACCTCGCCGTCACCGCGACCCGTCTGGCTTTCCGCCGCAATCACGCACCACGATCAGAGTTGCGCGCCAGCCATATGCCGCCTCGGCGAGCCTTGGCTACGCTCGATGGCGATGACCATGCGGGAGGAACGATGACCCAGTGAGCCCGATTCCGTCTCATCCAGGCAAGCGCCCGTCTCGCCCGGCGATGCGGTCCGGCGCGGCACTTCTGCTCGGCGCCACCCTGCTGCTCACGATCAGTGGTTGCGAAACCGATCAACCGGCGTCGACGGCGGCCACGACGCTCGACCCGCCCGCCGTCACGACGTCCATTGCCGCGGCCGCGACGTCGATCTCGACGTCATCTGCCGCGACTCCCACCGCCGATCCCTATGCTGATCAAGCACTCATCGACCACATCGAGTGGACAGTAGCCATCGATGGCCCACGGCTGCTCGTCTTCCCGACACCGGCCGGGCGCCACACGACCTTTCCCGGCTCCGAGGACCGCGCCTGGCAGGAAGTGCTCGCGCAGTCCGCGCAAGCCGATACACCCGGCATGCGCGACCAGTTCGTGTGTCACTGGGATTGGGCCCGCATGGTGGCGCCGGACAAACCGAGTTGGAATCTCGAACCCTGGCGTCCGGCGCTCGACTATCAGGCCATCGTCCGAGCCAGTTGCAACCCGGGCGGACCCGAACGCTGACCACCACCGACTAGTACGCGGCACCGACCGGAGAGGACCAGCCATGCGCGTCGTCATCGCAGGCGGACACGGAAAGATCGCACTGCTGCTCGCCGAATTGCTGACCGAACGCGGCGACAAGGTCGACAGCCTGATCCGCAAACCGGAGCAGGCAGCCGATATCACCGCCACCGGCGCGCGCGCCGTGGTGCTCGACCTCGAACGTGCTGTGCTCGGCGACGTCGCCGCGGCCATACAGGGCTACGACGCCGTCGTTTTCGCCGCGGGCGCGGGCACCGGCAGCAGCGCGGAACGCAAGTACACGGTCGACAAGGGCGGTTCGGTGCTGCTCGCCACCGCCGCCGAGCAGGCCGGCGTGCGCCGTTTCGTGCAGATCTCCACGATGGGTGCCGCAGCGCCGCCCGCGGCGGGCAGCGATGAGGTCTGGGCCGCCTACATCGATGCCAAAACCCAAGCCGAAGACGACCTGCGTGCCCGCGATCTGGACTGGACGATCTTGCGCCCCGGCCGCCTCCTCGACACTCCCGCCACCGGCCTCGTGACGCTCGGTCCGCCGCCGCTGCCGCGCGGCGCCATCCCGCGCGCCGATGTCGCCGATGTCCTGGCGCGGATTCTGCACGCCCCGCAGACCGCGGGAGCGACACTGGAACTGATCTCAGGCGCCACTCCAGTGGGTTCCGCGATCGAAAATTTAGATAACCAGTCGGTCGCCCAAGGCGGTGCAGCCCCGACCGATTGACTTGTGCACGTCCCCGATTGGAGTCCGTCACTGTGTTCAGCCGCATCGTATCCATGAAGATCCGGCCCGGCTCTCGCTCCGAATTTCTGGCCGCCGTCGGCCGCAGCGCCGCCGCGTCGGTGCGTGACGAGCCGGGTTGCCTGCGGTTCGATGTCTGCGCCGACCGCGTGGATCCGTACCGGTTCTTCCTGTACCAGGTGTATGTCGACGACGAGGCGGCGGAAGCGCATCGCTTCACCGACCATTTCATCGCGTGGCGCAGCGCGGCCGACCGATATGTCGAGCCGGGCACTCAGGTTCAATACAGCACCGATGTCCTCGTCAACGCCAACTGAGTTGCCCGGCGGAACACGCTTTTGCCACGCGTTCGCGGGCGGTTAGCAGGCACGAAATCGCCTCTGCGCATACGCAATCGATCGTGCAGATGTACTTGCATCTGAAAGGCGCACCGACCTAAACTCAGTCCCGCAACGCTAAATAGGGGACAACCAGGGGAGGCCGCGTGGGCGAGCCAAGGGCCAATGTCGCCATGGGTTTGCTGCCGCCAGACGTCAGGGGCGTTCTAATGGACCAACCACTTCACGGCGGCCGGCTCGGAATAGCCGATGCCGCACTGGCCGACCAGCCAGCGAACGGTACAAATATGAGCACACCGTCGTCACGATCGGGCCAGCGGCCTGCCGCACTCACGCGGGAGACCGCCGTCGCGTTCGTGATCCACGCCGTCGAATCCACCGGTGCGGCCACCCGCCATGATTTCGACATCGACCGGATCGTCACCACCGCGCACGCGATGGCCGACGACTGGGATCTCGAGGTCCTGCAGCCGGATGCGTTCTGGCGCATCGCCTCCACTTTTATCAAGCAGTGAGGTAGCGCGCACTCGCGCAGGCACCGAATACTGTTGTGCCGCTGCGTGATACGGAGCGCTCCCCTGCACCTGCGGTGTCCTGCACCGACCGTGTGCCCGCCGTGTTTTGCGCTGTGCGACAACCCGAACGCACGCGCTCATCCCCTACCGAGCATGTGCCTGTCTCCGCAGCCATCTGCGATCGACGTGTGCATCGGCGTCAGTCCAACGGTGTGCGAAGCCCGATAGGGAACAGCGCGCCCGGGCACGCGTCAGCCGTGACGGCACACAAAAGCGGCGCAATCGAATGACCCCGGGCCGACGGCGAACCGCCGGACCTCACTCCCCTTGGGCGTACTCCCGGAGAATCTCCACGGACTTCTCCGGACGCTCGGACTGCACGCTCAGCCGGTCCATGACCGACAGGTACAGCGCGAGATCTTGCCGACGATCCAGGTACAGCGCACTGGTGAGGTGCTCGAGGTAAACGATATCGGGCAGTTCGGGCTCAGCGAAGCGCAGAATGCTGAATGAACTGCCTGCCGCCGCGTGCTCCCCCGCCGCGTACGGCAATACCTGAATGGTGACGTTGGGTAGTTCGGAGAGCTTGATGAGATGTTCCATCTGCTCACGCTGGACGCGCGCGCCGCCGACCGGCCGGTGCAGCGCGGCCTCATCGATCACCGCCCACACAACGGGCGGATCCTGCCGGAACAAGATCTCTTTCCGGCGCTGACGCACCGCGACCCGTCGATCCATGTCGGCGTCCTCGTAACCGAGGGAGACGACCGCTCTGGCGTATTCGGGAGTCTGCAACAGTCCAGGAATCAGATTCGCCTCGTAGGTGCGAATCTTGTTGGCCGCCTGCTCCAAACCCAGGTAGGTGCCGAACCAGGACGGCAGCAGATCGTTGTAGCGATGCCACCAGCCCGGTTCGTTCGCCTGCCTGGCCAGGTCCAGGAATCGTTCCCGCTCCACGGGGTCGTCGACGCCGTAGAGGGTCAACAGATCTCGGATGTCGCGTTCTTTGAAGCCGGTGCGGCCCAGCTCGAGCCGACTGATCTTGGCGTGCGAACCACGGATGGCGTCGCCCGCGGCCTCCCGGGTGATATTCGCCTTCTCCCGGAGCTTGCGCAATTGGCCGCCCAGTGCGATCCGAAGCACGGTCGGACCACGTTCCGCGACAACCGATTGCACACGACCGTCGTCATCGGGTTCTGCGATCATGAAGTCATCTCCGATACTCGGGTTTGACCACAGTGTGTCACAAACACCCCGGTTCGAAACACACCGCACCGACCGCCAATGTTACCGCTCAGCTAGTCAGATCGTCGAACTCGCCGGCCTTCGCGCCGCGGACGAATGCGTCGATCTCCGGACGGGTGTAGAAGAGCACTCCGCCCTCCGGGTCCCGCGAGTTCCGAACGGCTACCAGGTTATTGGTCGCCTCTGCCACTTCGACGCAGTTCCCGCTCGGATTACTGAACGAGCTCTTGCGCCAGCTGCCATCGATCTTGTTGGTAGATGTTTCCGACATTTCCCCACTCCTCGGTTACGCCAGTGGATCAACTCGAGTCAGTTCTTGCAGATGCACTCTCAAACGTTCTTGCATCTGCACTGACAATTGGGACGATAGCACGAAGTTCACCCTCACGCGCCTGGTATTTCATACCCCGCGGTCCGCTGTGAACCGCCGTCCGATCCGACCCGCGAAATACCGTGCTCAGCTCGCCGATCCCGGCCGTCCCTGCGGCGCGAATCTTGTACTGTCACAGTGCACATCGGATGTACCAGTCATTAGCGACACCCGCCGCGCCAGCTCGCCCCGCGTGCCGCACCCGCTTGCCGAGGAGCTCACAGTCATGTCCGACGACCACAGCCCATTGATCCGCACCGACATTCCCCATTCGGCGCGGATCTGGAACTACTGGATGGGCGGTAAGGACTACTACGAAATCGATCAGATCGCCGGTGACGCCGGCGTCGAGGTCGACCCCGACATCACCACCATGGCCGTGCAGTCCAGGCAGTTCCTGATCCGTGCTGTGCGCTACCTCGCCGGCGAGCAAGGGATTCGCCAGTTCCTGGACATCGGCACCGGCCTGCCGACCATGCAGAACACCCACGAGGTCGCCCAGAGCGTCATCCCCGAAGCGAAAATCGTCTACGTCGATAACGATCCACTGGTGCTGACGCACGCCAGAGCGCTGTTGACCAGCACCTCCGACGAGGGTGTGACCACCTACGTCGACTGCGACTTCCACAACCCGGAGCAGATCGTCTCCGACGCGAAGAACGTGCTGAACTTCAACGAGCCGATCGGCGTCATGTTCATGGGTGTACTCGGCCACGCCAAGACCTATGACGAACTACTGCGGATCGTGCACACAGTGCTCGACGCCGTGCCATCGGGCAGTCACCTCGTCATGTGGGACGGCACCGACGACAGCCAGGCCTACGTCACGCTGTGCGAGAACTACACCGGCACCGGCGGTGATCCCTACACGCCGCGGCCGAAGGCCCAAATCCGGGCCGTCTTCGAAGGTCTCGAGATGGTCGAGCCCGGTTTCGTCTCCATCACGGAGTGGCGAGCAGGCAACACCGAGGTGGGCGATGTTCGGCCCATCTCCGCGTACTGCGCCGTCGCGCGCAAGCCATAGTCAGCCTGACAACGACAGTTCGACACCGGCGGTCCTGGGCTACATCCCAAGGGCCGCCGGTGTTTTTCGGTCGGCCGTTCGTGCAAATGTACTTGCATCTGTAAGCGACAACAGCCTAAACTCGGAGCCATAATCCGGGAGGTGCGCAGGGAGTTCGCGCCGGCGTCGCAAGCGATCAGCCTCCCAATCTCATATGCGAGGGGCGGTCGATGAGTCAGCCATTCCGAACTCCCCACCGGGTCGCGATTGCCGGCGCCACCGGGATCGAAATGGTGCGGCCACGTGCGGTTCCCGACTTCACACCACCGGATTGCGGGACGGAGCCACGCGCTCTCACTTACCGGCTGGCCCGCGAAATTCTGCACATTCACGACGTCCATGGACCTCAGTGCAGGCAGTGGCTCGCCGCGGCCGCATACCTCTCCGCCGGACTCGACGACGAATAGTCACCGCATCGTTTGGCGCGCAATAAAAAAACAGACCGGCCGCTCCGATTTTGGTCGACGTCAATTCCAACCGATCGGTCGGATACCTCCGCCCACGGCGCCGAAACTTTCCAGCACACACCGCGACGGGATATCGCCCCGGACAATCTTCTGGCCTGACAACGGATCTCACGGAGAGCTATCCACATTCATCACAATTTCGTATAGTGATGCACACGATTCGGGCTCAGTTCTATAACGCCCGACGTGGTACTGGAGCAACGTGTATGACCTTCTCGATGCTGGATCTGTCCATCAACACGCCTGACACGGCGTTGGAAATCGGCGGGCAACCGGCGTCGGTTCCATTGCAGAACACCGATCGGGTGGCCTCGCGCATGGTGGGCTACTTCGCTACCTGCATGGCCCCCTGCCGCACGCTGCCCGGCGAGCAACTGCGCGGTGACGTCACGAAACTGACCCGCAGCTGTCTGGCGCTCGCCGCCGAAATGTTCGACAAGCGCGCGGTACCCGACGACGAGCAGCTGGACGAGGTCCGCGAAGCCGCGGCGCAATGGGCACGGGAAGCCGTGCCGCTCGGCACCATCTTGCGCGCCTATCACGAAGGACTCCGGATCGCGTTCGGTCTCGTGACCGCGCGGGCGAAGGCCGATGACGTCGACGAGTTGCTCGTCGCCACCGATCTGATGCTCGAACTGCTCGAAGCGATCACCGCCGCGGTGTCGGACGCCTACGTCGACGAACAGCACCTCGTCGCGCGCGAACACCAAACCGCGGCACAGACATTGGCCTCGGCACTGCTCAGCGGGCGCAGCAGCTCCGCATTGGCGCGGCAGGCGGGCATCCCCATCGCCGAGTCGTATCAGGTGGTGGCCCTCTCGATTCCGGAACATCCGGACGAACGAGACCCTCGGGTCGACGCGCAGGTCGCCGCGCGCCGCAAGCTACGCCGGTTGCAGTCGGCGTTGGCCACCGTTTTCGACTCCCGTGTCCTGGCCCTGCTCAGCACCAAGGGCGGCACGCTGCTGATCCCGGTCGATGAGGGCGCGGCGACGCTCACCGGCGAGGTACTCGCGCTGCTCACCGAGGCCGCGGCGGTACCGCTCACCGCGACGCAGGTCGTGGGTGACACCGAGCAGATCCCGGAGGCCGCCGAGCAGGCGCATGAGCTACTCAACCTGGTCCGGGTGGGCGGACGCGCGCGCGGCCTGTACCAGATGGCCGACCTGGCCGTGGAGTACCAGCTCACGCGCGGTGGGCCCGCGACCCGGCGGATCGCCACCATTCTCGATCCACTGGACGCGCACCCCGAACTGTTCGACACGATGCGCGCCTATCTCGGCAACGACATGAACCGCCAGCTGACCGCCAAGCAGCTGTATGTCCACCCGAACACCGTCGACTATCGCCTGCGCCGCATCTCCCAGCTCACCACCATCGATCTGGCCACCTCGGCGGGTATCTCCCAGGCGGCGATCGCGCTGTTGGCCCGCGATCTCGACCGCAGCGTCGCGCGCCGTCTGTAGGTCCACAGCCCCAGCTCGAGACCCTGTCGCGACCTGATGCGGATTTGTGCTGGTCACACGGTCGCGAACGAGAGATCCTTAGAACTGCCGCGACATCTGGATGGTGGAAATATGCGAATTGCGGAGATCTTGCATAGAAAAGGCACCGAGGTGGCCACCGTGCCGCCCGACACGACGGTGCGCAACCTGCTCGCCGCGCTGGCCGAACACAACATCGGAGCGGTGGTGGTATCGCCGGACGGCATCCGGATCGCCGGCATCGTCTCCGAACGCGATGTGGTCCGGAGCCTGCACGCGCGCGGCGCGGACCTGCTGGACACCCGTGTATCGGAGATCATGACCGCCGACGTGCGCACCTGCGCACCGGACGACCTGGTCGACGGACTGCGCAGCACCATGACCGAGCACCGGATCAGGCATCTTCCCGTAGTGCACGACGGGAAGCTGATCGGCATCGTCAGCATCGGCGACGTAGTCAAGAGCGCGATCTCCGAACTCGCCACCGAACGCGAGCATCTCGTCGACTACCTGCAGGGCAGATACTGAACGATCACCGCGCCCGTGGCGCGTGAAAGACGTTGTGTGCGAGAAACCTTCGAACGCCCTTCGCAAGGTGCGTATCGTTGGTGGCGTCCAGCGGTACTCGGAAGGGAGCGACACGTTGCGTTCACCTGCGTCCGGGTCGCACCTCACCCGGCCTGCGGCCACCCGGTCGCCGGTACCGGCGGAGCCGGAACCGCCGATCTACCCAACCGCCGCCGCTCGCCGACTTTTTCCCGCTCTCGCCGAATCCACCGCGGTCTACCTCGACAGCGCCGCAACCACACAGAAGCCGCTGCCGGTCATCGACGCCATCCACCGATATCACAGCTCGCGCACCGCCAACGCCGGTCGCGGCACCTATCCGTGGGCGACGGGCCTGACCGCGCAGATCAGCAGGATACGGGCGCGTACCGCGGCGTTCATCGCCGCCGAACACCCGGACGAGGTCGTTTTCACCGGTGGCGCGACCGCGGCGCTCAACGCCGTCGCACTGTCCTGGGGCCTCGGCGCGCTGGAGGACGGCGACGAAATTCTTTACAGCCCACGCGATCACGCCTCCAATGTCCACCCATGGCACCATCTGCGCCGAGTGCTCGCCCGGTTCGGTCGCCGCGTCGAATTGGTCCCCTATCGGGTGACCGAACTAGGTGAGGCGGACACCGCCGACATCCTGGCCAAGCTCACCCCGCGCACCCGGTTGATCACCACCAGCCACCTGCATCACGTTTTCGGCGGGCTGACCACCCTGGAGGAACTGCGCGGCAGATTGGACCCCTCGGTGTTGCTGTGTTTCGACTGCAGCCAGAGCGGCGGGCACCTGCCGGTGGACGTGACCGAACTCGGCGCCGACTTCGCGGTGTTCGCCGCGCACAAGATGTTCGGCGCGCCAGGGACCGGAATCCTGTACTGCCACCGTCGAATTCATGAACAGCTGCTGCCGTTCCTTCCTGGTGGCAATTCCGGAGTCGAGCTCACCGACGCTGGGCTCGTCTCGACCGGGATGCCGGATCTCCTGGAGGGCGGCACCCAGAACATCCCGGGTATCCTCGCACTCGGCAGCGCATTGGATGTCCTCGAGTCCTTCGATATCGGGGCGATAGCCGAGCACAATCGCGCGCTCACGCTGCGCCTGATCGCGAATCTGCGCCAGGTGCCCGGCCTGGAATTTCTGCCGGGGCCCGCGCACGCACCGTGTGCGATCGGCTACGGGATCCTGTCGTTCACCCTCGCCGGAATCTCTTCCACCGACCTCGGATTCGTCCTCAGCGAGCTTGGTTTCCTCGTGCGCACCGGCGCCCACTGCACGCCGGCCACCACCGCCGACGATGCCGACGATTCGGTTCGGGTCAGCACACACATCTACAACACGCTCGAGGAGATAGACCGCTTCACGGAATGTGTCATGACCATCGCCATGGAGGTCCGATGAGTATCGACGGCTCCCCGCGCTACGACCGGCGGGCCGCTTCCCGAGTGCTGGCCGGACTCGCCCAGCCCGGACTTTTCGCAACGCCGATCCCGGTCCCCACGGCCCGCAGGATCGAATACACCTGTGCCGCACTGCGTCCCGAACCGAACAGCCATCTCACCTTCTCGCAGCGGCTGTATCTGGAGCGGTTCATGCGCCCGTGCCGTCCCTACCAGGTCACCAGCGCCACACATCGGATCGCCTGGACCGACAGCGACGGAATCCCCAACACCGGCCACTTCCGGTCCGACGGGCTCGGGCCGCTGGTACCGATCGCCATGCGCGAAACGGTGCTGACGCTGTGGCACGCGTTGGCCGCGAATTCCGCTCTCGCCGACCGCATCAGCGCGCTCGGCACGCGCGAGCACGCGGTGCTGGCAGCCACCACCACCGATCACGAGCCCATGGACATCCTCCGCGTCGGCATCGAAGCGACCGGGCGGGCATTGGCCCAGCACGCGCTGCTCGCCCGGCAGACGCCATATCGCAGCGCGACCGAATTCGCCGAGGGAATGCGCGATTCCGGGCTATTCGCTGCGGTCGCGACCCGCTGGTACTGGGAACTGCAAGCCTCGACCTATCGGCGCGGAATGATTCCGGTGACCATCGCTACCCAGCCCGACGGGACCGTGCGCTACACCGCGGACAGCGTGGCGACGCTGCGCGCGATGAAGGACTCGACCATCGAGGATGCGCACAACGTCATGCGGCGTGCCACCAGGGTGGAAGGGTTGAGCGTCGAAGACGCGATCGCCAAATACCACGACGATCTCGACCTCATCTCCCGCCAGTACGCGCTGGTGCCGTCCAACACCCGGCCTGCCTGCCTTGCGGCGATGCCACACCACCTCGGCGGCGGGCACTACACCCTGTTGCCGCTGGTGGTGGACCAGTTCGTTACCGTCTTCGGCTGGCTCGCCGGGCGCTGCGAGATCATCGAGGTGAGCGCCGAGCTCGATGAACTGACCGCCGATGGCGAGGCAACCGCCGAGGACCAGGTGTTCTACGTACCGGACATGAATTGCAAGCACTGCGTCCGTACGATCACCGGGGTGCTGGAGTCGATGGGGATCAAGGTCGTCGACATCGACCTGATCAGTAAACGGGTCGTCGCGGAATTCCGTAGCCCGCGCAATCGGGCTCGCGCATTCGAGGCCATTCGTGACGGCGGCTACAACCCGGCCGCGGACAAGCCCGCGGCGATCGATTCGTCGACAACCGCCCCGTCGGAAACCGCGGTATGACGGCGCCGCTACCGGCGCTACCAGCGAAGATCCATCCGCTGGTGCGCGCCTTCCTCGACTCACGCGACGCCGTCGTGGACACGGTGGTCCGCTTCGGCTCCCCGGTACACCTGGTGTTCCCGCAGGTCTATGCCGAGAACCTGACACGATTCCGCGCCGTCCTCGACCTGCAGGTGCCGCACTACCGAATCTGCTACGCGCACAAAGTGAACCAGTCGCGCGCGTTCGTCCGGACCGCCGAGCATGCGGGCGTCGCCATCGATGTCGCCTCACCACAGGAGCTGGGCAGCGCGATCGCAGCGGGTTTCGGTGCGACGCGCATCGAGGTGACCGGGCCGAAGGGCGAAGCATTCCTGCGGGAGTTGATCGACTGCGGCGTCACAATCAATGTCGACAATCTGTGGGAGCTGCGCCGAATTGCCGAATTGGCAGGCGACCGCACGAAAGTGCCGGTACTGCTGCGTGTTTCCGGTTTCGACGCGACATCGGCGAGCCGGTTCGGCGTACCGCTCGCGCACATCGACCGCGCCTTCGATCTGCTCACGGCCAGTCGCAGCCGAATCACCTTCCTCGGCTTCGCCTTTCATATCGACTCGGGTGAGCCTGCTGAACGCATCAGAGCCATCGATGCCTGCCTGGCCTTGGTCGAACAGGCCTACGACCAGGGTCTGACACCGTCGGTGCTGAATATCGGTGGCGGCTTCCGTCAGGTCTTCACCGCCGACGCGGACCGATTCGACGGCTACGTGCTCGCGCTGCGCGAGGCGCTGCTCGGCCGTGGCACGCAGATGAGCTGGGGGAATAATACTTTCGGCTATCACGTCGACGGCGGCGCGGTGCACGGTATTCCGGTGTTCCACAAGTACGCCAATACCGTGCCCGCGACCACGATGCTCGCCGACCTGCTTGCCGCGCCACTGGAGCGCCACGGTGGCCGCACCGTAGCGCAGGTCGCCGGGGACAATATGCTCGAATTGTGGCTGGAGCCCGGCAAGGCCCTTGTCGATCATGCCGGCCTGACGGTGGCGAAGGTCGAGTTCGTCAAGGACCTCGCCGACGGCACCGTGGTGGTCAATCTCGACATCAGCCGTGACCTGGTGACGCCGGCGGATCAGGAGGTCATGGTCGACCCCATCGTGCTGTCCGGCAACGCCCACCACTCGGACACGCACGTCGGCCACGCTACGGTGACACCGCTGCGCACTGCGGACGACACCGCGACGGCACTGCGACCGATGCCCGAATCCGGCCCGGTGGCGGTGTATTTCGCTGGTCGGCTGTGCCTGGAACGCGACCTCATCACCAATCACAAGGTATGGCTGCCGCAGCGGCCCCAGCCGGGCGACCTCGTGGTTTTCCCCAATACCGGCGCCTATCACATGGATCTGTCGGCGGCGACGGCCTCGATGCATCCGGTGCCGGCGAAGCTTGCCGTCACCCAACGCGCGGGCAGTTTCCAGGCCTGCCACGACGGCGAGTACGAACCGCCCGTGCCGGTCGGACTGCCGCCGCACCGGACTGCCGCACGCGGTCCGCACCGACCGCCGGTGCTGCGCCACGTCTCCCACGCCGACAACGATGGAACGCCGTAATGCGCTACGACCACATCACCGAACTCATCGGGAACACTCCGCTGCTGCGCCTCGATCCTGCCGTGCACGGACTGGAGAACGTCGAGCTGTACGCGAAGCTGGAGTCGCACAATCCTTTCGGCTCCGTCAAGGACCGGGTGGCGTGGGGCATGATTCGCGACGATCTCGACGAGATCCGGGCGAACGGGCAGACCCTGATCGAGGCGTCCAGCGGCAATACGGCCAAGGCGCTGCGGATACTCGGCGCGGTGTACGGCGTCGGGCTGCGCGCGGTCACCAACCGGATCAAGGTCGCCGAGGTGCGGGATCTGTTGCAGCTGTTCGGCACCGACATAGTGGAACTGCCCGGACTCTCCGAATGCCCGGACCCGACCACACCGAACGACGTGTATTCGGTCATCGAGGCGACGATGGCCAAGGATCCCGACGCGTACTACCACGCTTCGCAGTACACCAACGAGAAGAACATCGAGGCCCACCACCACGGGACCGGCCGCGAAATCCACGAGGACCTCGCCGCCGACGGCATCACCCGCGTCGACTACCTCATCGGTGGTCTCGGCACCACGGGATCTACTCGTGGCACCGCCACCTACCTGCGCAAACACAATCCCGAATTACGCACTATCGCCGTGGTTTCCGACCGCACCGACTTCATCCCCGGCATCCGCTCGGAGAGCGAAATGTGGGACGTCGGGCTGTTCCAACCCGACTTCTACGACCGGATCGTCACCGTCGACGCCCCGAGCGCCGTCGACGCGACGCTGCGCCTTGCCACCGGCTACGGCATTCTCGCCGGCCCGACCAGTGGCGCAAGTTATGCCGCGGCACTCGAAACCTTGCGCGCCACGGCGGCTTCCACCAGCGATGGCCCCGTCGTCGCCGTTTTCATCGTCTGCGATCGCCTGGAACCGTACCTGTCCTACATCAAGAAGCGCAGGCCGGACCTCTTCGACCGCACCGACCGCAGGCCGCAGCCCACCGCGATCGAATTGACCGCGACACCGGCGCTGTCCCCCGACGAACTCGCCGATCTCGAGCGCACCGCCCGACCGACCGTCGTCGACACCCGAGGGGCCATGGCCTACCGCATCGGCCACGTCCCAGGCGCCATCAACATTCGCGACGACCAACTCGACGACATGTTCACCCACGGTATCCCTTTCCCACGCTCCCGCCCCATCGTCTTCGTGTGTCCCGTCGGCGAGCTCTCGCTGCGCTTCGCCACCACCGCCCGCACCGCAGGCTTCGACGCCTACAGTCTGGCCGGCGGCATCGTCGCCTGGCGCGACGCCGGCCTGCCCTTGGAACGCGGCGCCTGACTTCGGCGGATCACTCCGGCACTTTCCGGACACCGGGCAACCGCGAAAGGCGCGGTGGCCTCGACGCCCATTAATGTGAGACGGTGCAGACAGGGCAGGAATCAGACGACGACGCCGGTCCCCGGATCTGGGGCGGCACGACGCTCACCGAGCGCAGGCAGGCGCGGCGGGCCGCGCTGCTCGAAGCTGCGCTGGACCTGATCGGTGAATCCGGCGCCGCCGGGGTCACCATGCGCGCGGTGTGCCGGCGGGCCAATCTCACCGACCGGTACTTCTATGAGAGCTTCACCAGCCGCGACGAACTGCTCGACCAGCTCTATCGCCAAGTGGCCGACGAGTTCCTCGAGCCGATGACCGCATTCGCCGCCACCGACGATCCGGCGCGTGACCATGCGCTTTCCGAAGTACTCGTGGACAAGGTGCTCGCGGATCCGCGCAAGTCGCGACTGTTTCTGGTCGAGCCGTATTCGAGCACCGGCCTCGGCCAGACCACCATCGCCGTCATGCCGGTGTTCACCCGCCTGATGCAGGACCACTTGTTCGCCCACATCGAAGACCCGGTCCGCCGCCGCTTGGCCGCGGTCACCATGGCCAGCGGTAATGCGGGCATGTTCTCCGCGTGGCTCAACGGTTCGCTGCGCGCCACCAGGGAAGAGATCATCGACCACTGCGCCGAAACGATCGCGGTCTATCGCCGCCTGTATCGGTCTTGACGCTGTGTTCAGGAACACAAAGACCCACCACAAACAGCGAGAGACCCACCCACTCGGACGCAGGCCGTGGGCGATGAATCCTGGAAAGCGCCTGGCCGGACGTCACATTGCCAAGTCTTCCGTTTGGGTGTTTACTGGCGAACGCAAGGTGCCGATCGTTCGCTGAGGCTCCTTCACGGATACAGGCCAGCGACCCCGAACGTCGAGAGACGCCCCGGGTCAGGACAGGTCTCCCCGGATTAAGGGGTGATCCCGATTGGCTCCCGATACCTGTCGGGTTTACGCCGTGAAGTGCCAAAGGTCTTACGAGGAGGGCTTCCACCGGCAGGTTTGCCGGGATCCCCACGCATGCTCCGCAGCGATTGCCGATACCGCGCCCGGTTTTGCCGCGCGCACAACAGCCGAAGGAGGTGAGCCGGATGCCCGGCGGAGATAGTCCGAGAGCCCTATCAGCCAATTATTCACCCGGCGACACCTCCACGGCCGATTTCGGAACGGGACGAGCCTCGTAGCCTGCTGTTCGATGGTGCGCCGACCAGTCAGGGAGTGCGTGATGTCAACGGTAGAAATGATCATTCGGCTGCTCGCGGGCGTCGGCCTCGGCACGGTGATCGGCTTCGAGCGGCAGTACCGGGCCAGGGGTGCGGGCCTGCGCACCAATGCCCTCGTCTCCGCGGGCGCGACGCTGTTCGTCCTGCTGTCGGCCAATGGGTTCGAGGGCGCCACCGCCGACCCGACCCGCGTCGCGGCCCAGATCGTATCCGGAATCGGCTTTCTCGGCGCGGGCGTCATCATCCGCGACGGATTGAATGTGCGTGGGTTGAATACCGCTGCGACACTCTGGTGCTCGGCGGCTGTCGGTGCGCTGGCCGGAGCGGGGATGCTCGGCACCGCATTGGCGGGCACCGTTGCGGTCGTCGTGGTCAACATCGCCCTGCGGGCCGCCGGGCGGGCCGTCGATCGCCAGCCCGACGCGTCCGATGAGCAGCCCGCTTCCTATGCCTTCGTCGCCGTGACCAATGACGAGCACGAGGCACACGTCCGCGCGCTGCTGGTGCAGGCGTTGACGCGCACCGATTTCCGGCTGGTTTCGGTGGCCAGCGCGAACACCGACGTCCCAGGCCGCGTGGAGGTCCGCGCAGAGCTGACCGGTGACCAGCGCGATGACCGGCAGATGGAGTCGGCGGTGAGCAGGCTGAGCCTGGAGCCGTCGGTGACCAGCGTCAGCTGGCACATCGCGGTACCCGAGACGGCAAGCGGTGCGCAGGAATGACCCTGTTGCGTTCCTACTCCTGCCGGAACCAGGTGCCACTGGCCCTCGGGCCCAGGGCTATCGGCCTGATTGGGCGCGCCAGTAGTCGAGGTTGCTTCGTGTCAGTTGGGTGTGGGCGTTGTCGGGGCCGAGGATGCGTTCCTGATCGGCGAGTAGTTGTTCGTATTCGGCGATCGCGCCGGTGATGTCACCTGCTTCGCCGTGGCAGGCGGCCAGACAATTGCGGGTGTAGAGGGTGTCGGGGTGGTCGGGGCCGAAGATGCGGATCTGGTCGGTGAGCAGTGACTCGTATTCTGCTATCGCCCTGGCCGTTTCGCCGTCCTCCCGCAACCAGCGGGCGATGCTGTTGCGGGTGCGCACGGTTTGGGCGTGATCGCGGCCGAGCATACGATTCAGGTCGGTGAGCAGCTGTTCGAATTCCGCCAGGGCGCGGTGGATTTCGCCTGCCATCGCGCGACTGCGGGCGAGATCGTGTCGGGTACGCAGGGTTTCGGGGTCGGCCGTGCCGAGAATCTTCGACTGGTCATCGATGATCTGCTCGAATTCGGTGATGGCGCGGCGCAGGCTACCACGTTCGCTGCGCCAATACGCCAAGCTGTTGCGCACGCGCAGGGTCCACGGATGGTCGGCGCCGCACACGCGGATGTAATCGATCACGAGCCGTTCGAGTTCGGCGACGGCGCGCTCCAAACGGCCGGTATGCCCCCGCCAGTCGGCGGTGTGGAGGCGAGTGGTGAGAGTGTCGATGTCCTGATCACCGAGCACTCGCGCCTGATCACGGCCGAGATTCTCGAGTTCTTCGATGGCGGTATTGATGTCGCCGCTGCGGCCGCGGCTGTTCGCGAGGCGGTGGCGCACGCGCAGGGTGTCGCGATGATCCGCGCCCATGACGGCGGTGAAGCTCGGCAGCCACGCCGACCACAGGTCGCGATTGTCGGCGGCGCGTGGCGTCTGGAGTTGCTCGAGGAAGTCGAAGGCGGCCGCGGAATTGCCGAAGGCCAGGTAGTGGCGCACCGCCGCACCCCGTGCGTAAGTGGTGGCGCTTGTGGCGCCGTTGTCCACGATCGCCGCGATGATCGCCCGGTGGCCGTCTTCGAGTTCCACTCCGAGCCTGCGGCATTCGGCCCGCAATCCGGCCAGCAACGCGGCATGGGTCACCCCGACCGCCTCACGAACAGTGCCAGGGCGGCTACGAGTGATCAACGAGCCGAGACCTACCGTGAGATCACGCAGGCGGGCAATCTTGGTCTGGTGACCCATCCACGCCATCGCCGCGTCGAGTAGTTCGATCGGCAGCGCGGGCCCGACGCCCGCGGCGGCGAGGACACCGAGCAGCGCGCCGATCGTCCCGGCCGTCGCCTGACCCGCGACCTGCAGGGCGGCCCCGATGCGCAAGGCCACCACACCATCGAGGTCGACATCCTGCGCCATCACCTGATCGGCCACCGCGCCGGGGATCTCGGTCAACAGCCGAGCCATCAGCCAGCCCGCCGTCACCGAGTCGGAATCACCACGGGTCGAGGGTGTTTCGGCCAAGAGCACATCCGTCCATGCTGTCCACTCGCGCTCGTCGAGCACCATGCGACTGTCCCGTGCCGACTCCACCGTCGCGGCGATGTCCTCGGCGACCGGCTCGGAGACCACGATGCGGTGCATGTGGGCGAGCGCCGGCGCATCCTCGATCCCCATGCCCTGCCGAATACCGAGGATGATCCGCACATGACGGAGATCATCGCTGCGCGTGAGGTCGGCGAAGACGTCAATCAGCAATTGTCGGGTGCCGACTTCCGGGTGGTTGAGCCCGTCGACGATCACGGTGACCCGTCTACCGTCTTTTGCCAACCGCGCCAACGGATGTCGCACTTCGATGTCGAACACGTCATGAGCGGTGCCGTTGTGTTCGTCGAGCTCGCGTGCGGTCCGTGCGGCCGCGGCGAACCCGGGCACCCTGGCGCTCAGCTGCGCCGACAGCTCGGCGGCCACCGCGTCGACCGAACTGTTCACCGTCAAAAAGATAGCGGCAGTGATGTATTCGGGTGAGATGGGCAGAGTGTCGACGAGACTGGGCCGGATGAGCATGGCCAGCAGTGTGGACTTGCCGACTCCCGGCGGGCCGATGACGCCGCGCAGTCGGTTGCCGCCGGCTTCGATGATGTCGTCGAGGGTCTCCCTTACCGCGGCGGTGAGCAACAACCTGCTGGTCAGCTGGTCGACGAAACCTGCCGCCGGCCGATCGGTGACCGCATCCCGGCGGCGTGCGATATTCGGCACCAGCCACAGGCCGGGGTCGCCGCCCTCGCTGACAGTGACAGTGCCCGAGGTGAAGGACAGATGCTCGGGCTGCTGCCTGGTGCAGACGGTCGCAATCGGGTCGACCAGATCCGACGGCAGCAGGTTCTCGCCACGCAAAGGCAGACCGGAAGCGAAGGTGGACAACATCGTTCGAGTGAAGCAGCCCGCATACGCGGGGCCGTCACCCGCGGCGACCAGCAGCTCCATCCGACCCGCCGCCCTGGCCAGCAGTTCCGGCCATCGCCGGGCCGCGCCGAAGAGGCCCTGCTCGGTCTCGCACGCGTCCACCAGCACCACCAGCCCATCGAGTGCCGACCTGTTCAGTCGCTCCCGAATCTCCTGGGTGAGATGGAACGCCGTGTGGGAGTCCGGCATCGACGGCGAATCATGGCCGAGCAGAAAGAAGTCCTCGGCACTGGTCGCCGTCCCGTGCCCGATGAACCCGATCAACAGTGTGGCCTGCTGTCGCGCCGCGGCCGCGAATGCCGCCCCGACCGCCGAACTGAGCTGCGCGGCAGTCGGATTGAGCAGCGGCCCATCGGCATCGGTCGCGGCTTGCCAGCCGCCGGTCGCTTTCAAACTCTCGTACAGACCGGTCGCGAGTTCACCGGTGAACCCCAGTTCCCCCAGCGCCCCGCATTCGGATCCCACGACCAGCGCGAGCCTTCCTCCCATCCAGGCAACCTACCTTCCCTCTCGAAACCGGAACCCGCATTGGCTGGTTCCCAGCGTCGACAGCACGGTCGCTGCGTGCCGGCAGCACCGGCGAACCCCAACTCCTCAGCGCAACGCACGCGGATCCGACGACCAGCGCGAGCGTTCCTCCGATTCAGGCAACCTACCGTGCCTGGGAACCCGACTACGGACCTCATATTTTCGCGCGGACGACCACCGCGGTCGTCTCGCCGTGATAGGAACGTACTTAGAACGCCACACCGTGGCGAGCGATTACCGGGGGCCGTGAAGTATGGCAGCGATAGTGCTGGTGCATGGCATCGCGCAGGAACAATATTCGGCGGATGTGCTGGAGGCCCAGTGGATTCCCGCACTGGCGGGCGGGGTTCGTGCGGCCGGGCATCCCGAACTGGCCGATCGGTTGTGGCGCGGGCCGCTGCCGGGGGCACCCGAGGTTCGGATGGCCTTCTACGGCAACGCTTTTCTGGATCCCGGCGCTCAGGGTGGCACCGCTCCGATCGCCGACGACGACGATGATCAGGAACTCAGCGAACAGCTCGCCGCGGCGTGGCTCGCGACGGCGGCGGCGCAGGCCGGCGACTCGCGAGATCGGGTCGAAGCACAGCGGTACCTCGACAACGCCGCGCTGGGCGACGCGGGCCAACAGGGAATCGGGGCGACGGCCAGGTTCGCGACCAACACGCTCACCAGGCTGAAGTGGTTCGCGCCCTTCGGATTCGGATTCGCCGAGAAGTTCGTCAACCGGTCGCTGGCGCAGGTCACCCGGTACCTCTCCGACGAGGCCGTGCGCAAGCATGCCCAGCAGCAGGTGCTCGACCTGATCGGACCAGAGACCAAACTCGTCGTCGGACATTCGCTCGGTTCGGTGGTCGCCTACGAGGCGCTGCACCACACCGGGGGGCCGGTCACGCTGATCACCCTCGGTTCCCCGCTCGCGTTGCAGTCGATCATCTACCCACGCCTGCGTCCGCAACCGCCGATCGTTCCACCGGCGCTCGCCGGCTGGGAGAATATCGCCGACCGTGACGATATCGTCGCCGCGCACCTGGACCTGGCCCCTTTCTTCCCACCCGGCCCCGGCGGCACGGTAGTGCCGACAACGCATGCCGCCATCGACAATGGCGCACAACCGCACGACGCCGCGCACTATCTCACCAAGCGCTCGGTCGGCCGTATCGTCGCCGAAGCGCTGAGCGAACAGCGACACCCGTGATCGACGGCCCGACGCCGTTTACTCCGGGGCCGAATTCCGCTCCGACGCGTAGGCTGACAGCCCTGGTGTCTAGTCCGAGGAGTTCACCGCGATGACCGACCCCGTTCGGGGTTTGACGGGTACGCTGACGGCGGCGATTCGGGGTGCCGGAATGTTGGGTGAGGTTTTGGTGGCGATTCGTGGGGGGACGGAGCTCTATATCGCGCGGGCGGAAGAGCCGATTCCGGCGGGAACCGCCGTATTGATCATCACCGTCAATCCGGGGCGCATCGTCGATGTGGTTCCGTGGATTCCGTTGCAGACGGATCTGCCAGAGAGAATGTAAACAGTAGGGAGTCGACGTGCTGGGGTATCACGTACCTGATCCGGACGAAGCGATGCTCGTCAGTGGCGCCAAGAGCAAGGACGATGTGCCGTTCGGGGTGGTGATCGGACGCGGCAAATGGGTGATGCCCTTCTTCCGCAAGGTGAGCTATCTGTCGCTGGCGATGTTCGAGGCGGAAATCAAGGAGCGCTGCGTCACCAAGCAGGCCATCCAGCTCGAGGTGCGCGCGGTGATCGCGTTCAAGGTCGCCAATGACGAGAAGTCGATCGTCAATGCGGCACAACGCTTCCTGTCGGAACAGGAGCGAGAGATGTCGGTGCTTACCGGGCGCATCTTCTCCGGTCATCTGCGCTCGATCGTCGGGTCGATGACGGTCGAGGAGATCATTCGCGAGCGGCAGCGCCTGGCCGACGAGGTGCTCGTCGCGTCCAAAGTCGAGATGAGCAATATCGGGTTGTGGGTGGATTCCTTCCAGATCCAGTCCATCGATGACGGCAACCTGGGCTACATCACCGCACTCGCGGCTCCGCACAACGCCGCGGTGCAGCGTGACGCGCAGATCGCGCAATCACAAGCCGCGCAGCTCGCCGCGGAGGCCGAGCAGGAATCGCTGCGCCGCCGAGCGGAGTACCAGCGCGAGACCGCGATCCTGAAAGCCCAGTATCAGCGCGATATCGACAAAGCCAATGCCGAGGCGGCGCAGGCGGGGCCGCTGGCCGAGGCCAAGGCCATGCAAGAGGTGCTGACCGCGCAGGCCGAGCAGGCTCGCAAGGAAGCCGAACTGCGCGAACAACAATTGCAGGCCGAGGTGGTGAAACCCGCACTCGCGGAAGCGGAACGGGTGCGCATCCTGGCCGAGGCCGAGGCCGACCGGACCAGGATCCAGGCCGACGCGGCCGCGTCGAACAATCGAATCGCGTTGGACCAGTTGCTGATCGAGCAGTTGCCGGAGATCGTCAAGCAGGCGTCCAACGGACTGGCGAACGCGAACCTCACGGTCCTCAACGGGCCGGACGGTGTCGGGGAATTGGTCAACGGAATGGTCGGTCAAGGGCTCACCGTCTTCAATTCGTTACAAAAGGCGCTTTCATCCAACGACGGGGAAAATGCGAGCTAAAGTGGCCGAATAGCAACGGCGAGGAGCGGGTGTTGGTGTCCATCGGGAAATTGGTGTCGTTCGACAGCTCTCGGGGGTTCGGGTTCATTCGTCCCGATGACGGTGGACCGGATGTGTTCGTCCACGTGAACGACATCGGTCTCGACGAGGACGAGCTGCGCCAGGGCCGGGTGTTCGAATTCGAGGTGACCGAGGGCGACCGTGGACCCAAAGCGGTCAATCTGACAGTGGTCGGCGGCCAGCCGGCAGCATCGGCTCCTGCCCCTCGGCACAAAAAGGACCGGTCATCGTCCCCCGGCCAGCTGACCGCCGCCGAGCACAAACGCCAGATCACCGAGCTGCTCCTGGACGCGAGCCCCGCCTTGACCGCGGGCGAAATCCTGACCATCCGTGATCGCCTCACCGCGTATGCCGACCAGCACGGCTGGCTCGACTGAGCTCGACCAGGATACGAAGGTAGCCGCGCGGGAGCCGCGGCCGATCACCGCAGCTCCAGACCTCCCCGCACCAGTTGCCCGGCTCGACGTCGCCCCGGCCCGGTTGCCCGAAATTCACGATGTTGTCGGACCTGGGACCTACGATCGAGCCGGAGCCTCAGCCCGCGGTAACCGATGAATCTTCGTCGGCTACAGCGTCGACATGGGTGAGGGACAAACCGAGGAGGAGCGCGTGGACCTACCGGTGATGCCACCAGTCCGGCCGATGCTGGCGAAAACAGCTCCGTCGGTGCCGCGTGAGCCGGGCCTGAGTTACGAACCGAAATGGGACGGTTTTCGCTGCGTCGTTTTCCGCGACGGCGACGAGATCGAACTCGGGTCACGCAACGACCGCCCGCTGACCAGGTATTTCCCCGAGGTCGCCGAATTGCTGAAACAGGCGCTGCCCGAGAAATGCGTGGTGGACGGCGAAATCGTCGTGGTCACCGATCAGGGCCTCGATTTCGACACGCTGCAGAATCGTCTGCACCCGGCGGCCTCGCGCGTGAACAAGCTGGCCAAGGAAACACCGGCCAGTTTCGTCGCCTTCGACCTGCTCGCGCTCGGTGACAAGGATCTGACCGGCGAACCGTTCGCCGAACGCAGGCGACTACTGGAAACCATTCTCGACACCGAATTCGCCAGGGTGCACCTCACCCCGATCACCGAGGATCCCGAGGTCGCCGAGGACTGGTTCACCCGGTTCGAGGGCGCGGGCTTCGACGGCGTCATGGTCAAGTCGAACGACCTGGCCTACCTGCAGGACAAAAGGGTGATGCTCAAGGTCAAGCACGAGCGCACCGCGGACTGTGTGGTCGCCGGCTTCCGCTGGCACAAGGACGGCGAGGGTGTCGGCTCGTTGCTGCTCGGTCTTTTCGATGACGAAGGGCACCTGCATCATGTCGGGGTGGCGAGCAGTTTCACTGCGGCCAAGCGTAAGTCGCTGGTCGAAGAACTGACATCGTTGCGCGAGAACGCACTGGAGAACCATCCGTGGCGGGAATGGGCCGACGCGGCGGCGCAGGCGAAGGCCGACGGCAAGATGCCGGGTGGCGTGAGCCGATGGACCGGCGGCAAGGACCTGTCCTGGGAGGCGCTGCGCCCGGAGCTGGTCGCCGAGGTCCGTTACGAACATGTGCAATCGGGCCGCTTGCGCCACGGCGGCAGGCTGGTTCGCTTCCGCGCCGATCGGACCCCGGAATCGTGCACCTACGCCCAACTCGACGAGGTCGCGCCCGCCGAATTGAGCACCCTGTTCACCGAAATCCAGGGAAAGTGATGAGCGCGTCCGTCGATATCGAGGTGGACGGCAGAACCGTCGCCATCAGCAATCCCGACAAGATCTATTTCACCAAGCGCGGCGAAACGAAGCTCGATCTGGTGCGCTACTACCAGGCGGTCGCCGAACCGTTCCTGAAAGTGGTCGGCAATCGACCGCTGCTGCTCGAGCGCTATCCCGATGGCGCGTCGGGGAAATCGTGGTTCCAGAAGCGGGTACCGAAATCCGCGCCGGATTGGCTGCACACCGTCGAGGTGTCGACCCCCAACGGGACCACCAGCGACGCCCTTGTCGCGCATGATCTCGCGCATATCCTGTGGGCAGTGAACCAGGGCTGCTTGGGCTTTCACGTCTGGCCCAATCAGGTGGACGATCTGAAGATCGCCGACGAACTGCGCATCGACCTGGACCCCTCCCCTGGTATCACCTTCGACGATCTCAAGCATGCCGCCGTGCTGACCCGCGAACTGTTCACCGAACTCGGCATCGAATCCTCGATCAAGACCTCTGGTTCTCGCGGTCTGCACATTTATGTTGCGCTGGAACCGAATTGGGATGGTTACCAGGTTCGCGCCGCCGCTGTGGCCTTGGCTCGCGAGCTGGAGCGCCGCCATCCCGACGAGATCACCGCGCAATGGTGGAAAGAGGAACGCGGCAGTCGCGTGTTCATCGACTTCAACCAGAACGCTCCGCACAAAACGGTTTTCGGCGCTTGGTGCGTGCGCCCGAAGGTCGGCGCCCAGGTGTCGACGCCGATCGCCTGGTCCGAACTCGACACCGTCGTCCCCGACGAACTCACCATCGCCACCGTGCCCACGCGGTTGGCCACGCTCGGTGATCCGTGGGCGGACCGTGCCCCGCAATCGATCGAACCGCTGCTGACGATGTCCGAACGCGATATGGCCGCAGGCCTGATGGACGCGCCGTGGCCGCCGCAGTATCCGAAGATGCCCAATGAGCCGCCCCGCGTGCAGCCGAGCCGAGCCAAGAAGGCCGACTAACAGCTACGCAGCGCTACTCGGTCCACAGCACCCACACCTTGCTCTCGCACGCCAGCGCATGTCCGTCAGCAGTGCGTGCGCTCTTGGTTGCGCCGGAAACTTCACATTTTGTCCCGGCCTGCTGCACGGCCGCCGCGATGGCGTACGGGCCTGCCCACTGGTAGCCGCCACTCGCCGGAGTGGCCAGGCAGAGCAGGGTGTTCCCGTCCGCGCCCGTACCGATGAGCGCGGGGTCCGAACATGCCGTGCCCTTCTTCGGAGTGACCAGGTTGGTCGCCGCGGACGTCGTGGTCACGGGCGGCGGCGCGACCGTAGTCGGCGCCACTGTCGTCACGACGACGGGCGGCGCGGCAACGGTCGATACCTCGGTGACCTTGCTCGCACGCGACACCGAGTCGGTCCACGCCGTTCCGGACAACACCACGAATCCCGCGAGCGCCGTCGCCTCGGCCACCCCGATCAGCAGCGCGGACACCGCCATCGCCTTGCCACGCGGATGGCTGAAGGCGATGAAGCCGAACACAATCGCCACCGGAAACAACCCCAGCAACGCGGCAACCAGCGCGACGATCGCATACGGGTTGACGATGGGCGGAATCTCCACCCGCAACCGACCCGTCCGGCGAGGACCGCGCTGCGGCGCCTCCGTCCAGCGTCCCTCGGCTTCCGCCTCGGGCCAACGCTCCTCGGATTCCGATTCCTGCTGCCAGCTTTCCTCGTGCTGCGCCTCTGGCCAGCGTTCGATCTCACGGCGTTCCATCCGTGCCATGCCAGGTCCGTCCCTCTCCACACCACAACCGCGCAGGAGCCTCGGACTGCCCGGACCCGCCCCGATATCGACACAGAATAGGGGCGAACAGCCGCCGGATCATCCGAAACGTCCAATCGGCCGTCATCAAAGCGTAATAACGAAGCCGGAGCAACATTTCGCAGCAGTGGGAACAGTGCGACTTTTCGCCGTGCCCGCCCCGGAATAACGAACCAGCAAACACCTCTCGCGGATCGCGCGGCCGAGGTCCATGCTGATCACAAGGTGAAATCGCTGATCATGTGCTGACTCGAAACCAGGAGGATACATGTTCGGGAATACCGATTCGCCCCAAGGGCGGCCGTGGCACGCCCAGGCGGGCGATTTGCTCGGCGACGACTACAACGTGCCCGGCCTGATCCTGTGCGCGCTCGGCATCGTGGCGATGGCGTGCACCCTCACCGCAGCCGGATACGGGTTCACCGGCTGGACGCAGATCGGCGCGATCGCGACCGCGATGCTGTGGATAGCGGGTATCGGCGTACTGGTCGTCGAGCATCGCCGCGAGAAAGTGATCGAGCTGAAGTACGGCAGACAAGGACACGCGCCGGGACATGTCCGGCACGTTCGCTATGGCGCCACACAGCTCGACGACGCGACATCGGGAGAACCGGCCCGAGAGCTGACCTAGCGGCTCGAACGAGCCGCTCCGCGCTCACTGGCGCGGGTCCACTTTCGGCATCGTTTCGGTCATCAGCGTCATCAGCATGTCCGCGAGGAGCACATGCACCTGTTCGCGGGTGAGCGTGCCTCGGGTGATCCACTCCCGCCCGGCCACCTTCACCAGACCTCCGAAGGCGCGGACCATCGCGCGCAATTCCGCATTGTGTGTCGAATCGGCGCGTCCGACCATCAGCAGCATGCGCTCGGCGGCCGCGTCGTCGGCTTGATCGAGGATGTGCTGCACCTCGGGGTCGTTGCCGACGCCCTCGTGACTTGTCACCTTCACCCAGGTGCTGCCGTGTTCGGAGATCACGTCCAGCAGCCAGTGCACGCTGGCGTCGACTCGCTCGCGATCGGTGCCGCTCGGCGTCACCATGTCGTCGAGCCGCGGCAAGGTGACCATCCGGCGCACCACCGCGAGGTAGAGGTCGCGCTTGTTGCCGAAGTAGTGATTGATCAGGCCGCGCGCCACGCCCGCGCGCTGAGCCAGCTCGGCGGTCGAGACTGCCGCGTAGGGACGCTCACCGAACATGTCGATCGCGCAGGCGAGGATCTGCGCGCGCCGCTCATCGGGTTCCAGCCTGCGCCTGCGCGGCTGCGCTTCGTCGGAGGACGCGGCCGCCGACGAATCCGTCTCGCTCCGGACTTCAGAGAGACCGGGCAATGAGATCCTTCATCACCTCGTTGCTACCCGCGAGGATGCGCAGGACGCGGGCGCCGGTGTAGAGCTGGGAAATCGGATACTCCGTCATGTAGCCGTAGCCGCCGAACAGTTGCAGGCAGCGGTCAACCACGATACCCAGCTGATCGGTGAGCCAGTACTTGGACATCGCAGCAGTGGGAATGTCCAACTCGCCACCCAGGTGCTTGACGATGCAATCGTCCAGGAAGGTGCGACTCACTGTGGCGATCGTCGCGCACTCGGCCAGCTCGAACTTGGTGTTCTGCATCGCGAACAGCGGCTTGCCGAATGCCTCACGACCCTTGGTGTAGTCGACGGTCAGCTGGACGGCCTTCTCCATCATGGCCACCGCGATGATCGCGGTCACCAGGCGCTCTTGGGCGAGCAGCTGCATCATTTGGTAGAAGCCTTGGCCCTCGGCCTGCCCGAGCAGGTTCGAGGCAGGCACCCGCAGACCGTCGAAGAACAGCTCCGCGGTGTCCTGAGCCTTGCCGCCGATCTTGTTCAGGATGCGACCGCGAGTGAAACCCGGGGTGTCGTCGCCGACCTCGGCGAAGATCAGCGAAACGCCCGCGGCGCCCTTGGTGGGGTCGGTTTTCACGGCGATGATGATGCCGTCGCAGAGCCAGCCGTTGGTGATGAAGATCTTCGAGCCGGTGATGACGTACTCGTCGCCCTCACGGACCGCCCTGGTCTTGATGTTCTGCAGGTCCGAGCCGGTGCCCGGTTCGGTCATGCCGATCGACAGCACCATCTCGCCGCTCGCGGCTTTGGGCAGCACTCGCCGCTTGAGTTCCTCGGAACCGAATTCGTTCAGGTAGGGCGCGATGATCGAACTGTGCACGGGCATGCCGAGCGCGCCGTCACCGGCGAATGCCTGCTCCTCGATGATCGCCGCGTCGTGCGCGAAAGTGCCACCGCCGCCACCGTATTCGCTCGGCAGCGCGGTACACAGCAGACCGAGTTCACCGGCACGGTTGTACAGCGCGCGATCGGGATGCCCCTGGGCGACGAACTTCTCCTCGTGCGGGACGACTTCCTTGTCGAAGAAGGTCTTGGCCAGCTCCCGTACCGCTTCGACCTCGTCATCACTCCACGCGGCGCGTGCCATCGCTCGATCCTTTGCTCGCCTCGGGCCGGCCTCGTCGCCGACTCCTCGCCATCAGATTCCACCACTATTGGCATGATGTCAACAAGGCGGCACGTGCTGACATCACCCGTCGCTATCGCACGGGAGCGCAGGTCAGGTCGCGGACTGTCGCGACTGGTTGACCGCCGCCAAGGACGTGAAGATCGGGGTGTCCGGGTCCACCGCGATGCCTTGACGACGCAAGAAGCCATCGATCAGGCCCCAGACGAACTCGACGGCCTGATCGACGAACTCGACGGTCGTGGCCGGGCGCGACACCTCCGCGTCCCCCAGCCACAGATCGGTGATCGCCACGACCATTCCGACGACCGCACGGGCCAGATAGTCGATGCCCGTCGCGGCGATCGGGATGGATTCGGCGATTTCCCGCGCCCGCTCGGCGAATCGGCCCGCCACCGCCCGCCCGAGGTCGAATTGCAACACCGAACCATCGGTGTTCTGCGTGACGTGCGCCTGGCCGAGGAAGCGAAAGACGTTGGGGTGCTCCAGAATACTGTCGGCGTAGCCGGTCAGGACGCGGTGCAGCGCGGTGCGCGGCGGCTGGAGCATGAGGGTGAGATCATTGCCTGCCGCAGCCCCGGCCGTCACGGCCATCCGATTGCCGATCTCGGTGTACAGATCCGCTTTGTCGGCGAACTGGCGATATAGCCGCGGCTTGGTGATGCGGGCCTCGCGCGCGATGTCGTCCATGCTCGGGCGCGGACCATCCCGGTCGATCACCCGAATAGCCGCGTCGACGATCTCCTCGCGGGTAATCTTCCTCGCGGCGGATCTGGCATCGGATCTGGGCACAATCGCAGCATAACGTACCGACAGTACGGTAGCGATCTCCAGCAAACCGGGCCAGAAGAGCTGTTTCATCTGCCCATCACGTGACGTACCTCATATTCTCCCCTGCCGACGCCCATTGATTTACGAAGCTTCGTACTGCCAGTATCGGAGCACGTACCGGCGGTACACCAAGATTTGCGACAGCTCATCGATCGAGGCGCGAACATGACCGAACAGCCCGACAGCACCGACTCTGCCGACATCCGACGACCGGACCGACAGTCGACCGTGCCCGTCTCGGGCGCCGAGCTCGCCGTCTTCGAATGGGGCGACCCGGCCGCGGAACCCCTGGTCCTCGTGCACGGCGTCACCGACACCCATCACGTCTGGACCAGGGTGGCGACGTTGCTGGCCGAAGACTTCCGCGTGATCACCTACGACGTGCGCGGCCACGGCCGGTCCGCGAAACCCGCTGCGCCGCAGGACTATCGACTCGAGCGTCTGGCTGCGGACTGCTACGCCGTGATCGACACGGTCAGCCCGCACAGCCCGGTGCACGTGTGTGGCCACGGCTGGGGCGCGGTCCAGGCATGGGAGGCAGTGTGCGATCCGCGGGCGAACACCAGGATCGCCTCGTTCACCGCCATCTCCGGCCCCAACCTCGATCATGTGGGAATCCTGTTGCGCGACATCGCATCTCCGTCGCGATATCTTCGCGGACTGGCCACCGACCTGACCTGGTTGCTGCGCAGCGCCGGGTCAGCGCCCGCCGCCGCGCAACGGATCGCCTACCCGCCACGGGTGCGTTCCTGGCTGATCGAGCGGCTCGGCGGCGTCCCTCGCGCATACGCGCCGATCGCCGCCACCTGGCGCACCGATCTGCTCGCCGGAACCCGCATCGTGCGGGCCAACCTGCTGCACCATCTGCTGCGACCACGGGATCGGCACACGGCAGTGCCGGTCCAGCTGGTGGTCGACACCACCGACGTGTTCGTGCCACCGTTCCTCTATGACAGCAGCGCCCCCTGGGTGGATCGCCTGTGGCGCTGCGCGATTCCCGCCGACCACTGGCTCCCGGTGACCGAGCCGTTGCTCGTCGCCGAGGCCATCGCCAACTTCGTCGAAGACCTGCACGCGGCCGGCGCGACCATCCCGCGCCGCTAGCCGCTGCTCGCCACCGACGCAGCCCGACAACGGTTGGGTTACCGGCCAGGTCGAGCAGCCGGGCCGGTTTCGTGGACTCGGGCCTGACAAGAAGTCGATCGCTCATGGCCGAGCGCATGCGGCTGACGCAGCCGGCCGCCTTGCCCGCGCGCATCGCGGAGATACCGGAGGAAGAACTTGCCGATCTCGTCCGCCGACCCCACCACGCGGAACTCTGGAACGCGGTGGTCCCCTCGCTCTCGCCGTGTCCGACACCGTCCGCCGCCGCGTGCGGCCGGGCCGAGGTAGTGGCGGTGACGAGCGGCCTCGACGGTCCAGCCGGGGCGCGACCAGCGCGCCGAGCCGTCGATGCGACAATGAATGCGTCAACCGCCCCAGTTCACGAAGGATAAAACCGCATTCCGATGGCCGAGAACACCGCGTCGACATCGCCCGATCCCCAGGCCATCGACCCGGCCGAACTGGCCATTTGCCTGCGTGTGCTGGAACAGGCCGGGCAGCTGGACAAGGACGATCCGCATTCGATCGCCGTGCAGCGCGCCGTCGGGCACATGTTCAAGAAGCTCAAGCTCCGCCGCCGCGGCGAGGCAAGGGACGCCGTGGCGGCCGCGGATCGCGCGGTGGTCGCGGCGACGGCGACCGGGTCACCCAAACGGATCGATGACGAGACCGCGGGTATCCCGCTGACCTCGAACGCCGCGGGCGCGAGCGCGGGCACCCTGCTGCGGCCGCGCCCCTGCTACATGTGCAAGCAGCGCTACACGCGCGTCGACGCCTTCTACCACCAGCTCTGCCCGGAGTGCGCGGCAGGCAGCCACGCCAAGCGGGACGCGAGGACCGATTTGAGCGGCCGGCGCGCGCTGCTGACCGGCGGCCGCGCCAAGATCGGCATGTACATCGCGCTGCGACTGCTGCGCGACGGCGCACACACCACCATCACTACACGTTTCCCCAACGATGCCATCCGACGCTTCGCCGCCATGGACGACAGCGCCGACTGGCTGCATCGACTGCGGATCGTCGGCATCGACCTGCGTGACCCCGCCCAGGTGGTCGCTCTCGCCGATGATGTGGCCGCACAGGGCCCGCTCGACATTCTCATCAACAATGCCGCGCAGACCGTGCGTCGCTCCCCCGGCGCCTACAGCGCACTCGTCGACGCCGAATCCGGTCCGCTGCCCGCGGGCGTGCTGCCGGACATGGTGAGCTTCGGCAAAACGATGCAGGCGCATCCGACCGCGCTGACTGCCTCGCTCACGCCGAGTTTGACCGCCACGGACATCGCCGAACTGGCGCTGGTCGCGGGATCGGCGACACCGGAACGCATTTCGCGCGGCGTTGCGATCGACGCCGGCGGTCTGGTGCCTGATCTGGCGCATACCAACAGCTGGGTGCAGACCGTCGCCGAGGTCGATCCGACCGAACTGCTCGAGGTACAGCTGTGCAACTCGGTCGCGCCGTTCATTCTGGTGTCCCGGCTACGTCCCGCCATGGCCGCGTCGCCGGCGCGACGCAAGTACGTCGTCAATGTCTCCGCCATGGAGGGCCAGTTCTCCCGCGCGTACAAGGGACCCGGCCATCCGCACACCAATATGGCCAAGGCCGCGCTGAACATGCTCACCCGCACCAGCGCCAAGGAAATGCTCGAGGAAGATTCGATCCTGATGACCGCTGTCGACACCGGCTGGATCACCGACGAGCGCCCGCACTACACGAAGGTGCGCCTGGCCGAAGAAGGTTTCCACGCACCGCTCGACCTGGTCGACGGGGCGGCTCGGGTCTACGATCCGATCGTCCAGGGTGAGAACGGCACCGACCTGTACGGCTGCTTCCTCAAGGACTACCAACCGTCGCCCTGGTGAATCGCCACCGCGTGACCTCCGGCGCGGGCAGAATCGGATCGATACCGATCCGACAACCGCAAGGGGCACCATGGCGAAGCACGGCGGGCTCGGCGCGCTGGTGCGCGACCGGTTGCCATTGCTGCGCTGGTCGAACATCCGTTTCGCGCTGGGCGGGATAAGCCTGCTGCGCACCGGGCAGGTCGGCGACGGCCGCGAGGCCGCGCTGCGCGACCACGTGCTCGCCAACGCCACGGCGGGCGATCCGGAGAGCGTGCTCGCCACCATCGATGATTTCGCCCGCAATCGCAGCATGCTGATGAATGTCGGGGACGAAAAAGGGCTGCTTCTCGACGCCGCGGTCCGGCGGGCCGCCCCGACACTACTGCTCGAACTGGGCGCCTACTGCGGCTACAGCGCGGTGCGCGCGGGGCGGCTGATACCCGCGGACGCGCGGCTGGTGTCGGTGGAGGCCGGCCCCGCCAATGCCGAGATCGCCCGCGCTGTCATCGAACACGCCGGGTTGACCGATCGGGTCAGCGTCGTGGTCGGCAAGATCGGCGACGGCGGCACGACGGTGCAGCGACTGCTCGACGAGTACGGATTCGCGGTCGGCGCACTGGATTTCGTGTTCATCGATCATTGGAAGACAGCATATCTGCCGGATCTGAAAACGATCATCGCGGCGAACTGGCTGCATCCGGGGACGATCGTGGTGGCCGACAACGTCAAAGTGCCCGGCGCACCGCGTTATCGGCGCTACATGCGCGAGCACGAGGGCACATCCTGGCGCACCATCGAGCACATGACTCATGTCGAATACCAGTCGCTGCTCACCGACCTTGTGCTCGAGTCCGAATATCTGGGCTGAACGCCGCAGCCCGGACAGGTGCCGTGCGGCGGGCGAGCGGTGCGCTATCGTTGCGCGCCTGCACCACGCCGCCCGAACGACTACGCTGAAAACGTGCTGTACCGGCTGTTGGCCGACGTTACCGCCGCCGTGCACTTCACGTTCGTGGCCTACGTGGTGGTCGGCGGATTTCTCGCGTGGCGCTGGCCGCGCACCATCTGGCTGCACCTGATGGCGTTCGGATGGGGCTTCGGCACCATCTTGTTCGGGGTCGATTGTCCGCTGACCTATCTGGAGAATTGGGCGCGCCACCGGGCCGGTATGGCCGGGCTCCCGTCGAGCGGGTTCATCGCCCACTACCTGACCGGAGTGATCTACCCGGAGAGCGCGCTCGGGTTGGTGCGGGCGCTGGTTGCGGTGTGTGTCGCGGTGTCGTGGGCCGGATTCGCATGGTTGTCGCGGCGCGGACGGGAAGCCGAGTACGCACGTCCGGGTAGCCATGATCGCATCGGCCCGGCGCCCGGAATGGAATCGTCCAGAAGGGGTTTCAGGCCACCGGGTGATGTCGTGCCAAACTCGCAGTGATCAGGTCGGCCACCTCGGCGACCTTCTGGTCCAAATAGAAATGCCCACCCGCGAACACCGCACGCTCGAACCTTCCCGCGGTGTGATCGCGCCACTCGTCGGCCTGCGCCGGGACCATCGTGGGATCCTCGGTGCTCACCAGCGCGGCGATATCCCCGGCTAGTGGCTCATCCGGGCGGTAGACGTAGGTCTCCACCGCCTGATAGTCGCTGCGGACGGCAGGCAACACCAACTCGGCGAGACTGGGGTCCTCGCGCAATATCCGCACCGATGCCGGGTCGGTCGCCAGCCGCTCCAGATCGCCGATCAGCTCGTCGTCCGACTCGAGGTGCAGACGCCCGGGTTCCAGGTAAGTCGGCGCGGGACGACCGGAGACGAACAGTGTGGTCACCGACTGGCCCGCGTGTTCGAGCAGGCGGGCCGTTTCGAATGCCACCGTCGCTCCCATACTGTGGCCGAACAGCGCCAATCGCTCGACCGGCCCTTGACGCACGATCTCCTCGGCGATCCGACCCGTCAGCGTCTCCATATCCGAGATCACCGGTTCGCCGAGCCGATCCTGCCGCCCCGGATACTGCACAGCGGCGACGGCGATACCGGGGCCGAGTTTCGCGGCCAACGCCCGATACGCGGTAGCGGACCCGCCGCCCGGTGGCATGCAGACCAGTTGGTGCCGCGCCGCGGCGTCGGCTCCCAGCACGCGCAACCAGTCCGTGGCTGCGATGGTTCGGCGCACGTCGATCTCCTTCTCGGTCGGAACAGCTCGTGAGCGGATATCCCTTTGTATCAATTGCGCGCCGAGGTGTGGGCCGATGTGGCCGCCCCTGGTCGGCCGCGGCGAGTTATTCTTGCCGCTCCGGTGAGCTGTTCGTATCGACGAGGCGGTAGGTATGACGGAGTGGACCACAGCGCAGTCCAGTGGATCGACCACCATCGAGATTCGGGTGCCTGCACTGCTCGAGCAGCTGGTGATGCTGCGGGCCCTCGCCGAAACCGTCGCTCTCATCGCGGATTTCGGGCTCGACGAGGTCACCGACATTCGGCTGGCGCTCGACGAGATCGCTACAGAGCTGATTCTCGACGCCGTTCCGGACACGACCATCGACTGCCGTTTCACCTATCGCGAGTCCGCGATGCTCGTTCGGGTCTGCTCCGTCGCCGCGTCGAATACCGTACCGGGTCAGGGTAGTTTCGGATGGCACATCGTGCGCACACTCACCGACACCGTGCACGCCGTTCAGGCCCCGCTCGACACAGCCACCGGGGGTTATCCGACCGTCGTCGATTTCCACTGGGTGCGGGGCGGCTCCGATGGCCGATGAGCAGGTCTCGTCACCGGCGCCGCGACCGCGGCGAGCTCGCCAAGGCACAGACCCCTACGACAACATCGAACCACTGCTCACCGAACTCGCCGCCGTCGATGCGAGCGATCCACACCGAGAGGTGCTGCGCCAGCGGGTGATCGAGCGTTGCCTGCCGCTCGCCGAGAACATCGCGCGCAAATTCAGCGGCCGCGGCGAGAATTTCGATGATCTGCTGCAGATCGCCAGAGTGGGTCTGGTGCAGGCCGTCGACAGGTTCGACCCGTCCTTCGGTGCGTCGTTCCTGTCCTTCGCCGTGCCGACCATCATGGGCGAAGTACGACGACACTTTCGCGATCACACCTGGGCGTTGCGAGTTCCACGGCGGCTCAAGGAAATTCAGCAGACGATCGGCCCGGCCACCGAGGAGTTGGCGCAACGACTCGGCCGCATGCCGAGGGCAAGGGAGATCGCGGAGGAAATCGGCGCCGATCTGACCGAGGTCACCCAGGCGCTCATCGCACGCAACGCCTACCAGACCGCATCCATCGACCCCTCGCCCAGCGGCGGCGATGACGCCACGACGACCTCGGTACTGGACACCTACGGCGCCGACGAACCGAACTATCGCACCGTCGAGGACTATCTGGCGGTCGAACCGCTCATCGCCGCACTGCCCGAGCTGCAGCGTCAGGTATTGATCATGCGTTTCTTCAAATCCATGTCCCAGGCCCAGATCGCCGAAAAGCTGGGCTGCTCCCAGATGAACGTCTCCCGCATCCTGTCCAAGACCCTCAACACGTTGCGCGAGCAAGCATTGCGTGACTGATGCAGCACCGTTGACGGCCGGTATCGGTCGCCGCACAGCGCGCGTGCGCGATACGACCTCACCGATCCCCGCAGCGGTCTTTCGTCGGGAGATTCCGGCCCTTAGACAAAGGTGTCGAACCCGTTCTCGACAGCGAGATCGGCCAGGATCTCGGCCCCGCCCGCGGCATCGGTTCTGGTCCTCGGATGCGGGCGCCGTCCGCCTCGCTCTGAAGTTCGACGAGGTGCACGACAACGGTGTCGTACACCTCTGCTACGGTCCCGCCTCGCACACCTTCGAGAGGAAATCATGATCAAGCCTTCGTCCGTCGCCGCCGCGCTCGCCATCGCCGCGGGCGCGCTCATCGCGCTGCCCGCCGCGCCCGCGCACGCCCAGTCCCCCAGTTGTGCCAAAGCCATTGAGCTGATCAACATCGCCATCGACACGACCGGCGGCACCATGGACGAGGCGACCGCGACCGCGCTGTCCGGCAGGCTGAGCGGCCTGGCCGCGATGGCCCAGGGTGCCCAACGGGATGCCATCGAGGCCTACGCAGGCGCCCTGATCTCAGACGAGGTCGCCGACCTCACACCCTTCACCGACGAACTCAACCGCGCCTGCGCCTGACCGCGCCGATCGGCTGCGCGAGGATCCTTGTCGGTAGCGGCATCGCCGACAGGGATTCGCGCAGTCATCAGGCGTCGACCACCAACGGTCCCGGTTCGGGACACGCACGGGTGGACGATCTCCGCGGAATCCGGCGCGAAATCGGTGCGGTGGCCGGGGCATCCGGCTTCGACCCTGAGCACGCAGATTCCGCACAGCCCGTTGTCGCAGGACCCCGGTTGTGTGGGTAGCACTGCCGGCATCGCATCCAGCGAGCTGACAGCCTCGGATACATGGACCAGTCGCCGGGTTCGCGACACGATCCACGAGGTGATCATCGCAGCTTCCCGAGATAGCCACCGCGGCGCGCCGAAGTCGTTGAGGGCCAACGAGACCACCACCGCGCCCTGTGACAGTATGGGCACTCGTGAGTCGCAAAGCCGCTGCATCTAGAGTGTTCGATCCGGTGAACGCGCACGAACGGCTGCTGCACGACTACGAATCCGGCATCGGTGTCCCCGGCTCGAGTATTGCGCCGCCCTTCGTTCCCCGCAGCCATCTCGCCGCCACCCTGCCGGTCTGGGCGCTGGCCGCTGGATCGGTCGCGGCGCTGAACACCGCGGCGAACCGCATCAGGGTCGCGCACGGCCTGCACCCGGTGGCGTATCGGCTGGACCCGGACCGCATCACCGCCGCGTTCTCCAGCGAACGCTTGTTGCGCGTCGACGGACACCCGCCGACCATGTTCGCGGAGCTGTCCGGCTTCTTCCCCACTTTCGACGGCTGGGTCCGCACCCACGCCAACTACACCCACCACCACCTCAGGCTGCTCGCCGCACTCGGTCTGCCCGCCGACGTCCCGATCGATCTGGCCGTCGCGCAGATGGCGATGAGCCGCGCCTCCGATATCGAGGAGCGGGCCGCCGAGACGGGCGCGCTCGCCGTGCGGGTCCGCACAGAGCAGGAATGGGCCGAGAGCCCGCAGGGACAGGCCGCCGCGGCCGGACCACTGGTCGCGATCGACTCGCGCGACGATCGTGGCGAGTCCGGACTACCCATCGGCGCAACGCCTCTGCAGCCGCTGCGCGGCGTCCGGGTGCTCGATCTGACCCGCGTGATCGCCGGACCGGTGGCAACCCGCACGCTGGCGCTGCTCGGCGCCGAGGTGCTGCGTGTCGATCCGCCGGAGCTGCCCGAGATCCCGTGGCAGTTCGCCGACACCTGCCAGGGCAAACACTCCACCCTGCTCGACGTGCGCGGCGAGCTCGCTGTGCTCGATGACCTACTGGCCTCCGCCGACGTGCTGATCACCGGATACCGGCCCGGCGCGCTCGAACAGGCGGGGCTGCGCGCGGCCGCGCGCCCCGGCCTGGTGCACGGCCGGGTCAGCGCGTGGGGCGAATCCGGCCCATGGGGCAACCGCCGCGGTTTCGACAGCATTGTGCAAGCCGCACTGGGTATTTCGATCATCGAGGGCGCTGCGGCGGTCCCCGGCGCACTGCCTGCGCAGGCCCTCGACCATGCCTCCGGCTACCTGCTCGCCGCCGGTGTCATCGACGCGCTCGTCGCGCGGGCCTCCGACGGTATCGGCCGCGATGTCCGAGTTGCCCTCGCGCGCACCGGTTCCTGGCTGCTGGACGCACCGGATCGCATGCCGAGCCATCCACCAGCCGCCGCGCCCAACCCGGCCGCGACCGTGATGCACGGAAATGTGGTCACCGCCGCGCCCGCGCTGCCCGAGTATCCCGATTACGCCTGGCCTGCTCCCGCCTACGGCGCGGGGGCGGTCGCGTGGCCCGTGCGCACGCGCTGACCGAGCCCGGCGATCCATTGTCCGCATGAGCGAGCGGTAAACGTCTTCGGCATCACCACCGAGCTCATCGTCGGTTCGGCACCCAGGAACAGGCGGGCGCCGCCTCGGGCGTGTCGGGGACGGGCGCCGAACTCGGTGGCGCGCTGGGCATTTCGATCCTCAGCAGCATCGGCATCGCGCGCTACCGCGGCGACCTCGCCGAGTCACTGCCCGCGGGATTGCCCCCGCCGGACGCTCGGTACGCGATACCCTCGGCGCCGCCACCGAGGTCGCCGCGAGCTTGCCGGGACATACCGGCGAGTTGGTCCTGCTGGCAGCGCGCGAAGCATTCCTGCACGGCGTGCACATCACCGCGGACATCGCCGCTATTGCCGCACTAACGATTTCGGTGATCGCAGTAGTTCGGCTGCGCCATATTCCCGCGGGGACACCCGAGCAGGACTGACCGGTCAGGTGCGCTGATCCTGGGCGAGCACCGCGATCGCTTCGGTGAGCCGAGCTCCGTCCGGCAGATTCTTGCCACGGGTGATCATCCACAGCACACCGAGCCCCTGGGTGAGCACGAAATACAGCTCGGCTACCGCGCGCGCGACGTCCTGATCCAGTTCGGGATGTGCCTGCTGGAGCGCACGGGCGATGTCGGCATATGCGCCGGTGAGACTGTCGGTCATGAATTCCTGGGATTCCGGAGTGCGCGCGACGCGCAGCAGGTTCTCCAGGCTCGCCAGCATTCCCTCGCGATTGTTCTCGAACACCTCCGGCATGCCGTCCCACATCTGAGCGAATGCCTCCAGCAGCGGTTTGCCGCTGGTGTCGCCGATCAGCGCCTCCATGCTGTCGCCGATGCCGCTACCGAGCGCCTCCGCCAGCGCCTCGGTGATCAGGCGCTCCTTGGAGCCGAAGTGGTAGCCGATCGCAGCCAGGCTCACCCCCGCCGCCGTGGCGATATCTCGTGCGGTGGTCTTCGCGACACCGCGTTCCACGATGGCTTTACGTGCTCCCGCCAGTAGATCTTCTCGGTTTCCCATGCTTCCCACCATACAACGTCTAAGACATTCGTACTAGACAGGCGTGCGACAAATGTGTTAGACATTCGTCTGACACGAACGTCCTCAGAGGGGAATTGGGATCATGAGCACCACTCGCACACTCCATGTCCTCGTCAGCGGCGGCGGAATCGCAGGCAACGCCGTTGCGCTGCAATTGCTGCGCGCAGGCATCCGCACCACCGTTGTGGAGCGGGCACCCGAGCCGAGACCCGGCGGCCAGGCCGTCGACCTCCGCGGGCCGAGCCGCGAGGTGGCCGGACGGATGGGATTGATGCCGGGCATCCGCAAATATCAGCTCGACGAGCGCGGCATGGCCTATGTCGACGAGAACGGCAGAGAGTTCGCGCGAATGCCCGCCGAAATGTTCGACGGCAAAGGCCCGATCGCGGAAATCGAGATCACCCGCGGCGACCTGAACCAGGTGCTGCTCACCGAACTCGCCACGGCGGGACGCGAACTCGACTACCGCTACGGTGACTGGATCGAGGGCCTCGAACAGGACGACGCCGGTGTCGTGGTGGGCTTCGCGTCGGGCGCCACCGAACGCTTCGATCTCCTCATCGGTGCGGACGGAGTGCACTCGGCGACACGGCGGCTCGCGTTCGGTCCGGAAGAACAGTTCGCGACCTACCTCGGCGGCTACACCTCCTTCTTCACCATCCCGACGCCCGCAGGCGCCGAGCCGGGCTGGTTCAAGATGCACTCGGTCCCCCGCGCCGCGGTCGGGATCCGCCCGGACGCCGAGCCCGCCACCTCGAAGGCGATCATCACGATGCGGACCGCCGCCGACCCGGCGCTGCGCCGCGATGTCGCCGCACAGCACGAACTCATCCGGACCATGCTCGCCGAGGCGGGCTGGGAGACACCGGCGGTACTGTCCGCGATGGCGACGACACCGGACTTCTACTTCGACGAGCTGGCGCGCATCGACATGCCGTCGCTGACGGCCGGGCGGGTCTCGCTACTCGGCGACGCAGGCTTCTGCGGCTCCCCGATGACCGGCATGGGCACTGCGATGGCGATCGTCGGCGCCTACGTGCTGGCCGGCGAAATCGCCGCAACCCCGGACGATCTCGCCGGTGCGCTGGCTCGCTACGAGACCGTCGTCACGCCGTTTCTCGCCAAGGCCAAGGAACTGCCCGGCGGTGGCATCAAGATGATGCTGCCCAACTCGCGTCTCGGCACCAAGATGGCACACGCCAGCATGAAACTGATGACCTCACGGCTGTTCAAGCCGCTGATCATGAAGATGATGACCGACACCGACGACTACACGCTGCCGACGTACTGAGCCTCCGGCCGGGCGACTCCGCGCCGCTCGCTACGCTCGCAGTGTGCGGCAGCAGATCATCATGGACGTCGATACCGGGATCGATGACTCCCTCGCGCTGCTCTATCTGCTGGCCTCCCCGGAGGCCGATATCGTCGGCATCGCCGCGACCGCGGGCAACGTTGCGGCAGCTCGGGTGGCGGCGAACAATCTCGCGTGGCTGGACGTGTGCCGGGCGCCCGACATCGAAGTCGCGCTCGGCGCTGCCGATCCCCTGGCCGTCCCATTGCGCACCACCGAGGACACGCACGGGCCGCAGGGCGTCGGCTACGCGGAACTGCCGGAATCCGCGCGGCCGCTTTCGCACCGCTCGGCCGCCCAGATGTGGGTCGAGTTGGTACGCGAGCGCCCGGGGCAGATCGTCGGCCTGTGCACCGGACCGCTGACGAATCTCGCGCTCGCCCTCCGCGTCGAGCCCGAGTTGCCCCGACTGCTGCGGCGGCTGGTGATCATGGGCGGCGCGTTCAACCACCCCGGCAACACGACGCCGACCAACGAATGGAACGTGCACGTCGACCCGGAGGCGGCCAAGGAAGTTTTCGACGCCTTCTCCGCCGCGCCGCCCGACCGCCGGCCGATCGTGTGCGCGCTCGACGTCACCGAGACCATCGAGATGTATCCCGTCCACCTCGCGCTGCTGGCCGAACGCGCGGGGAGCCTGCCGGTCGAGCAAGTGTCGGAAACCGATTCGCCCGAGGCCCGCTCCGGCGCGAACAACCCCATCGTGCGACACCTGACCGACGCGGTGCGGTTCTACTTCGACTTCCACCACACCTACGACCAGGGGTACCTGGCACATATGCACGACCCGTTCGCGGCGGCGATCGCCCTCGACCCCGCGCTCGCCGCCACCCGCCCGGCGACAGTCGATGTCGAACTGATCGGAACGCTCACCCGAGCAACCACGGTGGCCGATTGGGCCGGGATGTGGGGCCGGGAGCCCAACGCCGACATCGTGATCGGCGCCGATCCCGTTGCGTTCTTCGACCGAATGATCACCAGGATCGGCGATTACGCCCGAGCCGTTTACCCGCCAACAACACCCGAGGATGCGTGATGATCGGCGACAGCAACGACGACAATTCTTATCTCGCCGACTTCCGCACCCGGCTTGACCTGCCCGGAATCATCGACGTCCATACACATTTCATGCCGGAGCAGGTGATGCGCAAGGTGTGGGCATACTTCGATTCCGCGGGTCCGCTGACCGGCAAGCCATGGCCGATCGCCTATCGCGACGACGAGCAGGTCCGGCTCAAAACGTTGCGCGGCTTCGGCGTTCGCGCGTTCACCTCGCTGGTGTACCCACACAAACCTGATATGGCGTCGTGGCTCAATGAATGGACCGCCGACTTCGCCGAACGGACCCCGGACTGCCTGCACACCGCGACGTTCTACCCCGAACACCACGCCGCGAGCTACGTCGAGGCGGCTATCGAGCGCGGCGCCCGGGTGTTCAAGGTGCACATCCAGGTCGGCGATTTCCATCCCGGCGATCCCCTGCTCAATGCGGTCTGGGGGCTGATAGAGGACGCACAGATCCCGGTCCTGATCCACTGCGGTTCCGGACCCGCGCCCGGGGAATACACCGGACCCGAACCCATAGCCGCACTGCTGCAACGTTTCCCGCGGCTGCCGCTGATCATCGCCCACATGGGCACACCGGAGTACTCCGAATTCCTCGACCTGGCCCAGGAGTACGCCGGTGTCCGCCTCGACACCACCATGGTGTGGACCGATTTCAGCGAGGCCGATTCGCCCTTCCCTGCCACCGAACGCGGCAGGCTGCACGACTTCGGTGACCGCATCCTCTTCGGCAGCGACTTCCCGAATATCCCCTATCCCTACGGTCATTCGATCTATGCGCTGGAACGGCTCGAGCTCGGCGACACCTGGCTGCAGCAGGTCTGCTATCGAAACGCCGGTCGGCTTTTCGGTATCGAATGACCGTCGAAGTCCTCAGACGGAGGCGACGGTGAACCTGGTCCTGGAGTGCGCCGGACGCTCGGCCTCATCCAGCAGCGCGACCGCGAAATCCTCCATGGAGATCGTCGAGATCCCCTCCGCGCCTGCCAGCAGTTCGTCGGCGCCCAGCCGGTAGGCGCCGGTGCGCTCCCCCGGTACCAGCTCGGCGGGCGGGCTCACGTAGGTCCAGTCCGCGTCGGCGTCGGCGCGGCAGATCGCCAGCTGTTCGGCGCACGCCTGCGCGATCGGCTGCAGCTCGACCGGGAAATCGGGGATCTCGTGCAGCATCGCGCCGTCGGCGCCCGGCACAATCAGGGTGGACGCGCCCCCGACGACCAGCAATCGAACGCCGGTCCGCGCCGAACCGGCCAACAGCACCGCGGTGAGCGCGGCCAGCTCGTGCTCACGACCCGACGCCGGTCGCGTCGCGGTGACCATCACATCCGCTGCGGCGCCGAGCATCTCGACGTCGACCGGATTCGAGGCATCGCCGGTGCGGAGTTCCGCTCCGGAAGGCACCGCCGCCGCGCGCGACGGGTCACGAACCACCGCGACGACCTCATGACCTCGCGAGAGCGCCTCGGCCACCACCCGGCTGCCCACGTCACCCGCCGCGCCGAACACTGTAATGCGCATGATGTCTGCCTCCTTCGGGCCATCGCCCGCTGCGATTGCTTAGCCCTAAGAAACATAGCTTAGCGATAAGCAAACTTCCTATGAGATAACTCACCGCTGAGATATTCGCTAGGCTGCGGAGGTGGCCGATCATGTCGAACAGCTGCTCATGCAGTGGCAAGTACAACGCCCCGACCTGGACGTCTCCCCGATGGCTGTCTTCGGACGGCTCACCAGGCTTTCCCAATTGGCCGGCGCCGAACTGCGCAAAACCTTTGCCGCGCACGGACTCGACGCCGCATCGTTCGATGTGCTCGCCACGCTGCGCCGCAACGATCCCCCGCACCGCCTGACGCCCACCGAACTCATGCGCTCCGCCATGGTCACCTCCGGCGCCATCACCCAACGCCTGGACCGCCTGGAGGAGCGCGGCCTGGTGAGCCGCGCCCGCAGCGAGCACGACGGCCGCGGCATTCTGGTGACACTCACCGAGGCCGGGCGCGAACTCATCGACGCCGCACTCCCCGACCACGTGGCGACCGAACAACGACTATTGGCGCCACTGTCGGCCGCCCAACGCGACGCGCTCGCCGACACATTGCGCACACTGCTCGAAACCTTCGGCGATATCGCCTGATTCGACACGCGCCACCGGGTTCACGGTGGCGTCCGGGTTGCTCAGCCGGCAAAGTCGATCCGAATCGTCAGCAGGTTGGTGCCGAAGGCGCGGACCATCGCGCTGTTCATGCCCGGCAGCGTGGCAAGTCGGGCGACGGCGTCATCCTCGGGCATCAGGTGCGCGACGCCGTCATGCCATTGGTTCCCGATGTGCACGCGCGCAGCGGGTTTCGCCTTGATGTTGCGGACATAGTCGGATTGGTCGCCATGATTGGACACCATCCAGAAGGTCGCGCCCACTTTCTTCCCGCCCACCGGCGTACGGTGTGGCGCACCGGGCTTGCGCCCAGTTGTCTCCAGCAGGATCTGGTCCCGCATCCGCGTGGTGATCGGGTCCTCGCCGAGGTGATCGAACGCGGCAAGACCCACGGCGACATCCCCCCGCACGCCGCTGTCGCGCCGGTCGTGAAACAAGCTTTCGGTGTGCTCTGGTACCGGATCTGTTCCAGCCGAACGCGCTGCACGCCGGCGGCGGCGAGCGAACCCGCCGCCGGGCTGACCACCCAGCGGCGCGCATAGCGGGGTTTGGTTCACTCAGAGGCATGAGCGATCTCTTCGTCAAGATCTGCGGCCTGCGCACCGAACAGGATGTGGACACCGCGGTGGCGGCCGGGGCCGACGCGATCGGCTTCGTTTTCGCGGCGAGTCCACGCAAGGTCGACGCGGCGACCGCCCACCGACTCGCACAGCGCGTGCCCGCGCAGGTGCTGACCGTCGGGGTCTTCCGCGGCCAGTCTGTCGACGAGGTCGTGCAGGTGACGCGGGACAGCGGCATCCGCGCCGTCCAACTGCACGGCGACGAGGGCCCGGAGTACTACGCGGCGCTGCGCGCGCCCGGCCGCACCCTCATCCGCGCCACCGCCGCCACCCAGGTGCCCGCCCGATGTGGCGAACTCGGTGAAGACCTCCTGCTCCTGGACGCACCGGATCCCGGCTCGGGCCTGCCGTGGAACTGGGCGTCACCAGAGTTCACCGTGCCGACCGGCCGGTGGCTCCTGGCAGGCGGCTTGCACCCCGGCAACGTCCGTCATGCCGCCGAAGCGACCGGCGCGTGGGGTGTCGACGTGTCGAGCGGAGTGGAAAGCGAACGGGGCGTGAAGTCCCCGGATCTGATCCGCGCCTTCCTCGCAGCGGCGCGCGGATAGCCGCGCTCAGGCCTGCCAAGCAGTGGGCTGCGCGCCGGTCGAGGGACAGTATGACGAAGCCGTAGACCACCGCGCGGCCGGGCGGTCATGCTTTTTCGCGAAGTTCGAAACTGTTTGTCGCCTCGCCATATTCGAGACGGTGAGACAGACAGCTGGGGGCGGCTGAGACCCGAGTGCGATCAAGTGCGCGACTCGCCGATGCGGCTGCCGAAAGAGTCTCTGGCCTCTTGTTCGCCGTCCACCCGTCTGCGAAAGTGATTGCCCGTCAGCACGAAAGCGGAAGTAGGCGAACTCGACGGTGATGTCGCTGCTGTGGATCATGTTGCCTTACAGCGCCTTTCTCTCTTTCGCCGTAGGCCACCTATGGCGATACCGACGCGACCGATTCCGCTCCTACCTCGCGCACCCGGACATGGACCGCGCACAACGCCTCGGATCGACCGTGTTTCCCGTCGGTTTCGGCACTGTGGTCGCCGCACGCATCACCGACATGATCTCCTCCGGAGCACACAGCCGCCCCGAGGGCACCCTCTATGTCGCCATCCTCGTCGTCGAAATGACCGCGGGCGTCATAGCGACGACAGGCGCGGTGTTGCTGTTCGTTCCCGATCTGATCGCCAGCCCCGCTCGGCCCGCGATCACCTGGCTGGACCGCATCACGCTGCCGGTCTTGGTCGCGGGCCTATTGTCCGGCGTGATGATCAGATTCGACCCGAACTCCTCCGGCAACGGATACCGGACCGCCGAATCGCTGTTCGCCTGGTTCCGCTCGCTGTTCACGCTCCATCCGAACCCCGATGCCATGCAACACGCCCCACTGATCTATCAGGCTCGCGGCCTTATCCTGGTGCTGCTCATCGCAATGTGGCCTTACACCCGGCTCGCCGGGATCTTCGCGGGCCCGGTCATCCGGTTGTCGCTGAGGAGACGGCGCCAGCTCCGGCAACCATTCGGGACACGAACGGCACCGGAGCATTGAGCGCCCGCATCGGCAGGCACGGATCCATCCACCGAAGCAGAACTTATGCTCAGCCGTGACGTCTGTCGCCCATCACCAGTTCACCGAGTCGCGCTTCGGACTCGGGCGAGAACGGGTCCTGCAGCGCCCGATATGCGGCAACGGCTTGCCCGGTGTCCTCGGCGACCAGGTCGGCGTTGATCTGGGCCGCGGTGGCCCCGCCCGCCGCCGCGGCGGCGCCCACCTGGGCGGTCAAGTCGGTGACGTTGCCCGCTACCCACACGCCGGGCGATTCGGTGCGGCCGGTGGGCTCGGCGGGCAGAAATTCACCCATTCCCGACGGATGCTGCGACGGAAGCAGTCCGAGCGAGGCGAGCATGTCACCCCGCGCCACCATCCGCGGTTGGACCGCCAGCGCGGTTCGGCGGACCACGGCGCCATCGCTCAGTCGCACTCCAGCAAGACGGTCCTCGACGACTTCCAGTGCGGCGACCTCACCCCGCACCACCGGGATGCCGCGGGCCGCGAGTTGCTCCGCCTCCGCGCCGGTCGGCGGCGGCATGGTGTGCGAGAAGAATGTGACGTCGGCGCTCCACTGACGAAACAGCAAGGCCTGCCGCACCGCCATCGGACCGCAGGCGAGCACACCGATGGCGTGGTCACGGACCTCCCAGCCGTGACAGTACGGGCAGTGCAGCACATCCCGGCCCCAGCGCTCGCGCAGGCCGGGTAGGTCGGGAAGCTCGTCGACCAGCCCGGTGGTCACCAGCAGCCGGCGCGCTCGCACAGACCTGCCGTCGGCCAGCGCCACCTGGAACCCCTCGGCCTCGCGGCCTACCGCGCCGACCTCCCCGGCAACGACATGTCCGCCATAGCCACGCACCTCGGCCCGACCGCGCTCCAACAATTCGCCCGGCGCAATCCCCTCCCGCGCCAGCAGCCCGTGCACGCCCGCGGCCGGTGCGTTGCGCGGGGCGCCCGCGTCGATCACCACCACCGTCCGCCGTGCACGGGTCAGCATGAGCGCTGCGCTCAACCCCGCAGCGCCACCGCCGACAATCACCACGTCATAGCCATCACTCAGCTGATCGGTCACCATGACCACCTCCTCGGTTCCACCATGAGAGACACCGAACGATTTCGGCAAGATTGTTTGCCAATACGGCAAACCCGGAAGGCATGGACGACGACCCCTATCACGCGCTCGACGCAGTCGGCCGCAGTGCCGCACCCGCCTCGCGCGGTAGGCTCGACCAGGTGCATGTCGTCATCATCGGTTCGGGGATCTCGGGTCTCTCGACAGCGGCCGAGCTGCTTCGCGCCGAGCACGAGGTCACCGTCGTGAGCGCGGAACCGATCAGCGCGACGACGTCGTTTCTTGCTGCGGCCGTATGGTTTCCGACCGCAGCGGGTCCGGCCGATCGTGTCGGCGTGTGGAGCACGGAGACATTCGCTCATCTGGAAGCCCGTGCCGCCGCCGGTGCGCCCGGGGTGCGCATGTGCGAATCGCTGGCGCTGTATCGGAGCCAACCCCCGACGCCGATGTGGTCGGGCACCGTGCGCGCGTTCCGCGCCGCCGACAACGACGAGCTTCCGCCCGGCTATGCGTTCGGATTCGGATTCGCCGTTCCGCTCGTCGAGATGCCCGTGTTTCTGCCGCATCTTCACGAGGAGGTCGACGCGGCAGGGGCACGGTGGATCCGGCGGACGGTGCGCCGACTCGACGATGTCAGCGATCTGGCACCGGACGTCGTGGTCAACTGTGCCGGATTGCGCGCGGGAGAACTGGTCAACGACCCGACCATCTATCCGATTCGCGGGCAAATCGTTCGCGTGACCAATCCAGGGCTGACCGTATCGGTCCGCGACGAAGCGCATCCACTCGGTCGTGCGTATGTCCACCCGCGCGAAAACGACTGCATCCTCGGCGGCTCCCTCGATGCGGAGGAATGGGATCTGACTCCGAATCCTGCTCTGACACAGTCGATCCTGGACAGGTGCCGCGATCTCGCCCCGCGACTGGCCGGCAGCCGGGTGATCGAAACGCTCGTCGGCTTGCGGCCGGGCCGCAGCGAGGTTCGACTCGAGCTGGACCGCTCTAGCCCGATACCGGTGATCCACAATTACGGTCACGGCGGTTCCGGCATCACCATCGGTTACGGCTGCGCACGCGAAGTCGCGACGATCGTCGACGGCCTCTGACCGCACACCTCGGCCAGGAATACCCCGGGCGAGAACACAATCCGTCCACCAGCAACGGTGGCCATCGAGAGCCGCACCTGGTCGTGCGGCTGTCCGATCGCCTGGGACACGACCGAGGCCGCCCCGTCGACCCTCAGCGGTCGAAGGCGTCGAGTATCTCTTCGGCCGCCAGTGCCGCGGTAAGAGTGCCGTCGCGAACCTGTTTCTCCACTTGGGCCCGAATGGCTTTCACGTTCGGATTGTCCGCGAGGCGGCGCAACAACTGGTCATGAACCATGGTCCAGGTCCAGTCGATCTGCTGGCGGCGGCGCTTCTCGTCGAATTCCCCTGCGTCGGTGAGAACTCGGCGGTGTTCGAGGACAGTGTCCCAGAACTTGTCCAGGCCATGACCTTCCAGACCGCTCATGGTGAGAACCGGTGGGCGCCACAGAGCGTCGTGCGGGTGGATGAGGCGCAGCGCGCCCGCAAGTTCGCGGGCAGCGGCCTTGGCTTCGAGTTCGTGTTTGCCGTCGGCTTTGTTCACCGCGACCAGGTCTGCGAGTTCGAGGACACCTTTCTTGATGCCCTGCAACTGATCTCCGGTCCTGGCCAGGGTCAGGAAGCAGAAGACGTCGACCATATTGGCGACCGTCACCTCGGACTGGCCGACGCCGACGGTCTCGACCAGAATTACGTCGTATCCTGCGGCTTCGAGCAGGACGATGGTTTCGCGCGTCGCCTTGGCGACGCCGCCGAGGGTGCCTGCCGTCGGCGACGGGCGAATGTAGGCGTTGCGCTCCAACGACAGTCGTGCCATGCGGGTCTTGTCACCGAGGATGGAGCCGCCGGTCCGGGTGGAGGACGGGTCGACCGCCAGTACCGCGACGCGGTGCCCCTTACCGATCAGATCCATGCCGAGCGCGTCGATGAAGGTCGACTTGCCGACACCAGGAACACCGGTGATACCGACCCGATTCGACACCACGACGTTCTCGGAGTCGGCCTCGGGAGTCAGCTGCAGCAGCAGTCGCTGCGCCAGGGCCCGGTGATCGGCCCGTGTCGATTCGACCAACGTGATCGCTCGCGCCAAGGCGGCCCGCTCGTTGTCGCGGACCGCCTCGGCGAGTGCGTCTACGTCGATGACGCGTCTGCTCATTCGGCGCTGGTGGAGTCCACAGCGCCGCTACCGATCTCGTGTCCGAGCTCGCCTGCGAGCTTCTTCAACAGATCGATCGCCGCGTCGGCGATGACGGTGCCCGGTGGGAAGATGGCCGCCGCGCCCGCCTCGTACAGCTCGTCGAAGTCACCGGGCGGAATGACGCCGCCGACGATGACCATGATGTCGGGTCGCCCGACATCGGCCAGTGCCTGCCGCAGGGCGGGCACCAGCGTGAGGTGACCTGCCGCGAGCGAGGACACACCGACCACGTGCACGTCGTTGTCGGCCGCCTGCTGCGCCACCTCTTCCGGAGTCTGGAACAGTGGACCCACATCGACGTCGAAGCCGAGGTCGGCGAAGGCCGTTGCGATCACCTTCTGACCCCGGTCGTGCCCGTCCTGGCCCATCTTCGCGACCAGGATGCGGGGGCGACGGCCTTCCGCTTCGGCGAACTCCTCGACCAGATCGATCGCCTTACTGATGTTGGTCACCTTCCCCGCCTCGTCGCGGTACACACCGGAGAGCGTACGGATTTCGGCCTGGTGGCGGCCGTACACCTGTTCCAGCGCGTCGGAGATTTCGCCGACGGTGGCCTTGGCGCGCGCCGCGTTGATGGCCAACGCGAGCAGGTTGTTCTCCATGCCGCCCTCGGAAGAGGATGCCGCACGGGTCAATTCAGCCAGCGCCCGCTGGACCTGCGCCGAATCCCGTTCAGCGCGTAGCCGTTGCAACTTCTCGATCTGCTCGGCGCGCACCCGCGAGTTCTCGACCTTGAGCACCTCGACTTGCTGGTCCTCTTCGACCTGGTACTTGTTGACGCCGATCACCGGCTGCTGGCCGGTGTCGATACGCGCCTGGGTGCGGGCGGCGGCTTCCTCGATGCGCAGCTTCGGGATGCCCTCGCCGATGGCCTGCGCCATGCCGCCGTGCGCTTCTACCTCGGCGATATGGGCGCGGGCCCGGTTGGCCAGCTGATGGGTGAGCCACTCGACGTAATACGAGCCGCCCCACGGGTCGATCGGCCGGGTCGTGTTGGACTCCTGCTGAATCAGCAGCTGGGTGTTGCGGGCGATGCGGGCGGAGAAGTCCGTCGGCAGCGCGAGCGCCTCGTCGAGGGCGTTGGTGTGCAGCGACTGGGTGTGCCCCTGGGTCGCGGCCATCGCCTCGATGCAGGTGCGCGCCACATTGTTGTAGGCGTCCTGCGCGGTGAGCGACCAGCCCGAGGTCTGCGAATGGGTGCGCAGCGAGAGCGATTTCGCGCTCTTCGGCTCGAACTTCGCGACCAGCTCGCTCCATAGCAGACGTCCGGCCCGCAGCTTGGCGACCTCCATGAAGAAGTTCATGCCGATGGCCCAGAAGAACGATAGCCGCGGCGCGAACTTGTCGACCTCCATGCCCGCGGCGATACCGGCGCGGATGTACTCGACCCCGTCGGCGAGGGTGTAGGCCAACTCCAGGTCGGCGGTCGCGCCCGCTTCCTGAATGTGGTACCCGGAGATGGAGATCGAGTTGAACTTCGGCATCTTCGCGCTGGTGTAGGCGAAGATGTCGGAGATGATCCGCATCGAGGGCTTGGGTGGATAGATATAGGTATTGCGGACCATGAACTCCTTCAGAATGTCGTTCTGAATGGTCCCGGCCAGTTGTTCCGGCGTCACGCCCTGTTCTTCCGCCGCGACGACGTACAGCGCGAGGATCGGCAGCACCGCACCGTTCATGGTCATCGAGACGCTGACCTGGTCGAGCGGAATGTGGTCGAACAGCTGACGCATGTCGAGAATGGAATCGATGGCCACGCCCGCCATTCCGACATCACCCTGGACGCGCGGGTGGTCGGAATCGTAGCCACGGTGGGTCGCCAGGTCGAACGCGACCGACAACCCCTTCTGCCCGGCCTGAAGATTGCGGCGGTAGAAGGCATTCGAGTCGGCGGCGGTGGAGAAGCCCGCGTACTGCCGAATGGTCCACGGCTGGTTGACGTACATCGTCGGGTACGGGCCGCGCAGGAACGGTGCGATGCCGGGCACGCTGTCGAGCGGATATCCTTCCGCCGCAACAGCATCCCGATCGGCCTTGGTGAACACCGGTGGCACCTCGATACCTTCCGGCGTCGACCACACCAGCTGCTCGGGGGCGTAGTTGTTCGCCTCGGCCGCCCCCTGAACGAAGGCATCAACCTGCGCGGCGTCCACCGCGGCGGGTCGCGCGGGATGCTCGGCCAGCGGCACATCGGCGAAACTGCCGATCACATGCTTGATTTCGCGAGTAGTCATCAGGCTCCTACCTTTTCCAGCAGGCCGGACAGGGCAGCGACCGCGTCGATACGTGCCGCGAGGTAACCGTCCGGACGCTGCGCGCCGCTCAGCTCCGCGACTGCCTGCTGCGCACCTGCCAGCAACACCGTCTCGATTCCGGCCGCACGCAATGCCTCGACCGCCGCGCCCGCATCGGTGCCGTAGCGCTTGTCCGAACCACACAGCACCGCGATCGTGGCACCGGATTCCGTTGCCGCCGTACTGATTCCGTCGGCCGCCAGCGGACCGGGATTGATCGACTCGATGCCGCCGGAGGCCAGCAGGTTGGCGATGAAGGTGACCCGCACATTGTGCTCGGCGACCGAGCCGAGCGGCACGAGCAGCGCACGCGGCCGGGAGCCCTCGGCCGCCAGGTAGGCGTCCGAGCGATTGCGCAGCGCCTCGAACCTGGCCCCGTAGCGGGCGGTCCGCGATTCCTGACGCGCGGCCTCCGACAGCGGTTGTTCGGCCAGGTTGGGGAACTCGTTCACCCCGGTGACAGCGGTCTTGCGGTGCGCGACATCGGAATCCCGTGCCGCCCTTGTCGCGGTGATCCGCTCGGCGAGCAAACCGGAGTCCAGCGCGGCCTGGTAGCCGCCCGCGGCCTCGAGCTCCTGCATGAACTCCCAGGCCTTCGCCGCGAGCGCGGCGGTGAGATCTTCGACGTACCAGGAACCGGCGCCCGGATCCTGCACGTGCCCGAGGCGTGATTCCTCGAGCAACAGCAGCTGTGTGTTGCGAGCCATGCGGTCGGCGAACGGTTTGGAGACGCCGAGCTCACCCGCGGGCAGGGCCGAATCGAACGGCAGCACCGTCACGGTGTCCGCACCACCGACACCCGCGCCGAACGCGGCGAGCGTGGTGCGCAGCATATTCACCCATGGGTCGCGCTGGGTCATCATGGCCGCGGAAGTCACGGCATGCTGGGGCGCACCGCCGAACGCGGGTGCGCCGCAGACGTGCGCGACACGGGCCCAGAGTTGCCGGGCCGCACGGAGTTTCGCGATGGTGGCGAACTGGTCGTCGGTCGCGGCGAAGCGGAACTCGAGCTGACCCAGCGCATCCGCGACGTCCTGCGTCTCGGTGAGGGCACGCAGATACTCCAGACCGGCCGCTACCGCGGCACCGAGCTCCTGAGCGTCCGAGGCGCCCGCGTCGTGGAAGACGGTGCCGTCCACGGTGATTGCGCGCACGGTCTCGGCCCGGGCTATGGCCTGCCCGGCCAGGCCCAGCGCCTCGGCCAGGTCGACATCCGACGTCGACGCGAAGCGGCTGGTGAGCGGGGCCGCCCCGAGTCCGACCTGAATGTCCGCGCGCGGGGACAGCTCGTAGCCATCGAGAACGGTGAAGACCTGCGCGGCAGCGGCGGTAGCCGCACCACCGGCGTCCAACGTCAGCGGAGCCAACTCGAACAGCACCCCCGACAATGCCGCGGGCAGTTCGGCCACCGGCACGCCACGCTCACCGACGCCGAGCCACACCGCGCTGATGCCGTTCGCCAGACCGAACATGATCTCGCGGTTCGCCGTCGCGGCATCGTGCGCGCCGACGTAGGCGCTCACATACCAGCCGCGGTTCACGTCACGGGTCGCGTCCCGGCCACGCACGAACGGGAAGGCGCCGGGCAGCGGCTGCTCCGGCCGCTCGTCACGGCGGGTGTAGAGCGGGTTGACCGTGAGCCCGTCGTAGGTGGTCTCCGCGAGCAGCCGCTCGGGCTCGGCGGGAAGATCGGCGGGGTCGATCTTGCGGGCCTTCGCCAGCACCCCGGCCACGCCCTTGCGCCATGCGGCGTATTCGGGCACCGGATCCGCCGTCGGATCTGAAGCAATCGGCATAGCTGCGTTTCCTCTTCCACTCGATTACGGGCGCACCCACTGTGTGCGCCCGATACCGTCGTATTCGCCCAGCTCAGCGAGCACTTAGGTTAACGAGCATTCGTCCCGTTTCCTTTGATGCTAGCGGGAGGTATCCGGTCGGTTGATCGTGGCCGCCACTACCAACCGGTAACCTCGCAGTGGTGACCAGATTGATCCGTGACCCGCGTATCGCCGCGCTGCTCGTCGGCGGCGGCGTGCTATTCGTCGCGGCGATGCTGGTCCCGCTACCGAGCCCGCAGCAGCTGCAGCAGTGGGCGAGCACGGTCGGTCCACTCTTCCCGCTGCTGTTCTTCGTGGTGCACGCACTGGTCACCGTAGCGCCGGTGCCACGCACGGTGTTGACGGTGAGCGCCGGGGTGCTCTTCGGTCCCGCACTCGGCATCACGCTCGCGGTCTCGGCCACCACCGTCAGCGCCGCCCTGGCGATCCTGCTCGTGCGCGCGCTCGATCGGGACCGCGTGGCGGCGCATCTCACCCACCCGGCCGTGCGCGCCATCGACGATCGCCTGGAACGCCGCGGCTGGCTGGCCGTCGGTTCGCTGCGGCTGATCGCGTTCGCGCCGTTCTCGGTGATCAACTATTGCTGCGGGTTGTCCTCGATCAGGTTCTGGCCCTACATGGTCGCCACCGTCGCCGGCATCCTGCCCGGCACCGTGGGCACCGTCATCCTCGGCGACGCGCTCACCGGCGGCACCCATCCCGCCATGTTCGTGGTATCGGCCGTCTGTATTGCCGTCGGGATCATCGGCCTCGTCGTCGATGCGCGATGGACGCAGACCCACCGATCCGCCCCGGCCGCGGCTGCTCCCGCGCAGGTCTCGGTGTCCGAGTAGGGCACACCGGCGACGCGCACAGCGCGTCAGTCCACGGTCAGCTCGATCGGCACCGCGAATACGTCCACCATCGCTCCGTTGCGCAGCACCGTCACCGGCAACGAGACTCCGATCGCGTCGGCGAACAGTTGACGTTGAATGCCTTGCGCATCACGTACTTGTGAGCGCGCGACGCTGAGCACCAGATCACCGCGGCGCAATCCGGCATGGTCGGCGGGACCGCCGCGCACCACCTCCACGACGCGCACGCCCGCAGGCTGCCCGGTGCGCTCGGCGACATTCGCCGGCAGCGGCGCGGGCACCCCGACCAGACCGAGGTAGGCCCGGCGCACCTGCCCCTCGCTGAGCAGAGTGCTGATGATGCGCCGGGTCGTCGTGTTGATCGGAATCGCAAGGCCGAGGCCGACGCCCGCCACCGCGGTGTTCACCCCGACTACTCGACCCGACGAATCTGCCAGTGCACCACCGGAATTGCCGGGATTCAGTGCGGCGTCGGTCTGGATCACGTCCTCGATCACCCGCCCCGCCCGCCGCGACGCGACCGGCACGGCACGGCCGAGCGCACTGATCACGCCCGCGGTGACCGAGCCCGCCAACCCCAGTGGACTTCCTACCGCAACCACCAGCTGGCCGACTACCAGCTTGTCGGCGTCGCCGAGAGCGACCGCGCCAGGCGCTCCGCCACGGGCGCGCAGCACCGCGAGATCCGACAGCGGATCGATGCCGACGACGTCGATCCTGGATTCCACCCCGTCGGCGAAGACCACCTCGCCATTACCCGCCGAGCCGACGACGTGCGCGTTGGTCAAGAGGAAACCGTCGTCGGTGAACACCACCGCCGACCCGGTCCCCCGCCGCGTCCGCACGCTCGCCACGTGCGGCGTCACCGATGCCGCGACCGCGATCACGGTCCGCGAATAGGCGTCCATCGCAGCATCTTCCGCGCGCTCTGCCGAGGATCGAATCGACTCGTCGTCCACGACGGCCCCCATCCTGCTGCCCGACTCATAACCTGTCTTCACCAGGATGCGCCTTTCGCGGCCGATTGCGCACCCTGTTCGCCTCCGGCGCAATCGGCGACCAACCGGCCGCCGACCAGGTCAACGCGCCAATCCGTGCGACACGCGGCGAACCCTGCTCGCATCCCGGCACGGGCACGCTGGGGCAGGGGTGCGGTCAGCGGCGGGGGCCTATGCCGTCGCGCAGCGCTCGCGCCACATGGCCCAGCTCATCGCGGATCGCGCTGGTGACCTGGTCGCGTCCGCGACGCGAGCACTCGCGCCCAGGATCGGGATCCGATTACGCCGACGGCACGCGGTCCAGGAAGCCGAATACTCCGGCAATGCGCCCGTCCGACGCCAGCGTGATCACATCCGAGCCGGCGACCGGCGCGCTCCCGTCGGCCACCGAGACCAACTCCCAGGAGAACCGAGCGGTGTCATGATGTCCGTCCACAGCGCCGACCACCCGGAACTCGAACCCGGGAAACTGCTGCTGCACGCCCCCGATCGCGGCGGTCAGATCCACGTGCCCGCTGACCTCGGCAAGCGGATCGGTGTAGGACCCGTCCTCGGTCCACGCGGCGGCGACTGCCGCGGCGCGCGCCTCGTCATCGGTGGCATTCCACGCCGTGAAGTACCGGCCCACCGCATCCTCATACTGCGACATGCTGAATTCTCCTCTGTCGTAACGGTTTTGGTCCTCCAGCTCGATCGCTCGAACCGGATGCCTCAACCATGCCCGGTTCCGATCGGCGAGTCGATTACGCAGGAGGTAATGATTCAGCGCGCGCTCGAGTGGGTGCGGGGAGACAAAGGCGGACACCGCCGTCGAGCACAACATTGTCATATCCGATGGCGGTGTCGCGCAGGTGATCTCAGTGTTCGGCTACCAGCTCCGGGTCCGGCTCACGATCATCGGTCGGCGCCATCACCGCTTCGCCGCGGGCGACCATGCCCGCCTCGTCGGAGAGTGTCAGGTGCGGGATGAACAGCGCGAGCAGCAAGGCGAGCAACGCGCCGGGGATCAGATACCAGAAGCCGGGTACGAGTGCGTCGACGTACGCACCGACGATCGCGTCGTGCAGGTTCTCCGGCAAGCGCTTGACCACCGACGGCACCAGCGCGCTCGGATCGAGTTTCGCCGCCGCCGCCTCCGGCCCGTGCGCTACGAACACCTCGGTGAGGCCGTCGGTCAGCCGACTGGTGAAGATGGAGCCGAAGATCGCGACACCGAGCGCACCGCCCATTTCCCGGAAGTAGTTGTTGGCGCTGGTTGCGGTGCCGATCTGATTGGGCGCCACGGCATTCTGTACGACGAGCACGATGATCTGCATGAGCAAGCCGAGGCCGGCGCCCATCACGAACAGCATCGCCGAAACAACCCACATCGCGGTATTCGCGTCCAAGCGGGTCAGCCATAGCATGTCGAGGGCGATGAGCGCCGCACCCAGCGGCGGGTAGGCCCGGTATCGGCCGGTCTTGGTGACCGCGGCCATCGACGTCATCAGGGTGAGCATCAGCCCGACCATCATCGGTATCAACAGCAGGCCGGAAACCGAGGCGGAGGCGCCGGTGGCCATCTGCAGGTAGGTCGGGATGAAGGCGAGCGCCGCGAACATCACCAGGCCGACCAGGAATCCGATCACCGAGGTCAGCACGAAGGTCCGGTTGCGGAACAGCCATAGCGGCAGCATCGGCTCCGCAGCGCGCGCCTCCACCATCACGAACGCCGCGACCACGACCACGAGCGCGGCCATCATCGTCACTATCACTGTCGAACCCCAGGCGTACTGCTTGCCACCCCAGTCGGTGATCAGGATCAGCAGCGTGGTCGCCGACGACATCAACACGACACCGAGATAGTCGGGCCGGCTTTCGGGCCGGTGGCTGGGGATGTTCAGATACCGGAATGCGATGACCAGCGCCACGATTCCGACAGGCACGTTGATCCAGAAGCACCAGCGCCAGTCGAGATGGTCGGCGAAGAAGCCGCCGAGCAGCGGCCCCGCGACCGAGGTGATGCCGAAGACAGCGCCCATCGGGGCCATGTACTTGCCACGATCCTTGGCAGGCACGACATCCGCGACGATGGCTTGCGCCAGGATCATCAGGCCGCCGCCACCGACACCCTGCAGCCCGCGGAAAACGATGAACTCCCAGAAGCCCGTCGAGGCGGCCGCACCGATCGAGGCGACGGTGAAAACCGTGATCGCGAAGAGGAAAAGCCAACGCCTGCCGAACATATCGCCGAATTTGCCGTAGATCGGCATCACGATGGTGGTGGCGAGCAGATACGATGTGGCGGTCCAGGCCATGTGGGAGATGCCGCCCAGATCGCCGACGATGGTCGGCATCGCGGTGCCGACGATCATCTGATCGAGGCTGGCCAGGAACATCCCCGCGATCAGCGCGGAGAAGATCAGCCAGATCCGCTTCTGGGTCAGGACAATGGGGGTAGGCGGCGAATCAGCCGTCGTGGTCATCGACACGTCTCCTTTTCGAGCCGGCCGGCCGGTCGAACAGCCGAGCGGCCATCGCACAGTGATCGCGTATTGCAGTCGCCAGTGACCCGGTCGGGTCATCGGCCAAGGACATCACCGCCCTGGAGGTGATGGTTGTCACGAGTCCCGCTGTGAGCGCGGCGAATTCGGGTGTTGCCGCAGCGCCCATCCGCGCCGTCAGAAGTTCGCCGATGGCGGCCTCCAGCCGGACGCCGGAGGCGACGAAGGCCGCCAACACCCTCGGCTCGGTCTTGATGATCTCCGTCACCAACGAGATGCCTTCGCGCACTTCGTTTTCCGGCTCGAATCCCCAGGCGAACAGCCAGGTGAGATCGTCGATGAGAACGCCGGTCGGACCGCCCGCGATGAACTGCTCCCGCAGTTCCGGTGTGCCGATCTCGCCGACCGGGCCGACCACCGCGTCCATCTTCGTCTCGTAGTAGTTGAAGAACGTGCGCGGGGAGACCCCGACCGCCTTCGCAATGTCATCGACGGTCGTCGCGTCGAGCCCGTGCTCGACCGCCAAACGCCGTGCGGCGAGGCTGAGGTCGAGGAGGGTCCTGCGCTTCTTCTGCTCGCGCAAACCCATCGGTGGCGCGTCGTGCTTCGCCTGAGACATGCCGGAGAATTTAGCACGATCTGCAATATTTCATAACCTGCAATATTGATCCGGCGGGCAATCGGCCGCGCTGCGCAGCGGCCATCGGCAGGTCCGAGCGGATACCGTGGCAGGAAAGACAGTCCCGCGAGAATGTGGTGCGGTAGTGAAACTGTTGCTCACCGGAGCGTTCGGCAATATCGGCTCACATGTGCTTGCCGAGCTGCTGCGGCGCAAACATGAGGTCCGCTGCTTGGCCGCGCGCACACCCGCGGACGAGCGGCGTGCGGCGCGATTCGCGTCCGGCACCGATGTCCGCTGGGTAGACATCCGGGACGCGGACGCGGTCGCCGACGCGGTCGCCGGTGTCGAGGTGGTGCTGCATTTCGCGGCGGTGATTCCACCAGCCAGCGACGACGATCCCGGGTACGCCAGGCAGGTCAATGTCGAGGGCACCGCCAACGTGATCGCCGCCTGCCGAGCGCTGTCGACATCGCCTCGACTGATCTTCGCGTCCACCTTCGACGTGCACGGTCGCACGCTGGACAAGCCGCCGCCGCGCCGCGTCGAGGACCCGCTGCAGGCCACCGATGCCTACAGCAGGCACAAGATCGAGGGCGAGGCGCTGGTGCGGCGCAGCGGACTGACCTGGTTCATCCCGCGTTTCGCCGACGTGCCGATCATCGGCGTGCGCAAGGCGGAGCCGATCATGTTCGAGATCGGCCTCGACAACCGGATCGAGGTGCTCCACCCTGCGGACGCCGCGTTGGCCATGGCCAACGCATTGGAGACCGAACTGGTCTGGGGCACAACGATGTTCATCGGCGGCGGCGCCTCGTGCCAAGTCACCTACCGGCAGTTCGTCGCCGGTGTGCTCAACGCGATGGGGCTGCGGATGCTGCCGGAGTCGGCGTTCAGCGACAAGACCTACGCCACCGACTGGCTCGACACCGAGGCGAGCCAGCGGATGCTCTGGTATCAACGCTGCGACTTCGACACCATCACCGCCGATATCGCCGCGACACTCGGCTGGAAGCGCCACTTGATGCCGCTGAGCCGCCCGTTCGCCGAACGCGCGATGCTCCGGCTGTCGCCGTACTACGCCGAGGCCGCGGACGGCTCGTGAGCGAGTCCGTCAACGGCCGGACTGCGCGGCCGCGGCAGGTTTGCGGTGCAACCCCTTTCGATCGTAAAAGCGCGTGACCACAGCGCCCCCCAGCAGCCCGATGGCCAAGCCGAGCACCGCCATCCCGGTGCCTCGGTACAACCCGGCGGCGCCGTTGGCGTTGAAGTACAGAATCGACCGGACGCCGAGGAAGACCTGATGCATCGGCTCGAAGGTGGCCAGCCAGGCGAAGTACGCCGGTGTGGCTTCGATGGGAACGGTGCCACCCGAAGACGGCAGGCCCAGGACGATGAAGAGGATGAGGTTGACCAGCAGGCCCGCGGTGCCGAGAGCGGCGAGCACCGACAGCGCGGTGACGCCGACGGCGACGATTGCGAGCACGCAGTAGAGGAACAGGGCCAGCGGATGATCCAGCGGCACATCCAATAGGGTGGCGACGCCGAGAAAGACCGCCGAGACGATGGGGGCGGTAATGACCAGGATCGCCCACTTGAGCAGCAGCGTACGGAACCGGGATATCGGGGCCGACGGATAGTGCACGTACCACGGCCCGTACTCGGTCGGCGCGAATCCCAATGCGGAGTCGGTCATGGAGTGGATGATCATGGCGCCGGTGAAGCCCGCGAGCAAGACCATCAGCGTGTAGAAGAACGCGGACAGCCCCTGTCCGGTGCCGTCGGGCAGCGGGCGATACGGCGCGACCACCACCTGGATCGGATGGGCGAGCATCAGTTGGCTGGCTCCGGCGAGCTCGGTCCCCGGCGTTCCGGAAGTCGGCTGCAACTGGGCGTGCACGGTATCGATGAGCTGCTTGCCGACTGTTTCGTCGACCCGGCTCAATGCTTCGTCGGCGATGCGCTGCATGACCGCGGTGGCGAAACTGCCCGCGCGCGGGTTCGTGTGGACGGTGATCATGGGCTGCTCGACGGCGCCCGGCACGACACCGGCCACGCCGAGAATTGCCAGCCGTTTGGTGAAATCACTGGGTATGACGATGGCGCCGTACGCGTGCCCCTGCCGTAGCTGCCGCTGCGCTTCGGCGAATCCGACGACATGCAGGTCGATCTTGTCGGACGGCAGGTTCGCGACCAGGGCCTCGGTGATCTGGTTGCCCACATTGGCCGGCTTGCCGCCGAGAACGTCGCCGTCGTCCTGATTGACCAGAGCGACCGGGAAATCGTGCAGGTTCTTCGTGGGATTGACGACGTACGCGAGATACATCGTCGCCAGCAGCGCCATGAGCAGTGTGACCACGGCGATCGGGGCGATCCAGCCCCGCATCCGCAGGTGGCGGACGGGTCGATCGGCAATGTCGTCAGTCGTCATGGGCGAACCGTAATCCGTGCCGGCCACGGGCGCCTGTCTACCCGACGAGTCCGCCTTTCCGATGACGGCACGACCGACAGTCTGTTGTCCCGGCGGTGACACAATCGTGAACGGAATATCCAAATTGACTTATCGGCAGCCGACATCCGCGTACGCTGCGAGGATGTCGGCCGCTTCACAAGAGCGGCGGCGCAGACGCTGTCACAGCCTGGCAAACACAATCGGCTCTCTTGGGCGTACACACTGATCGGCCCTGCTGGAGTCTCGGTCGGTACCGAGCAGGTGCCGGCGACAGTGATACCGCTGCCGAGTGCGACGCACTCCCACCCTGGTGTCCTGCCACCCGGTCTGATTTTTGGGCAACCGCAAGACAGGCGGTCGATTCGATGACCCCACTGCACATTTCCCTGGTCACTGTGGTGATTACGTTCGCAACCGTAGTCGTGTGGCCCACCTCCCTGCTCCATCGACCGATCATTTTCTTGCCATCCTCGCCGCCGCCTCGCCGAGGTGAAAGTCCTCGACGCGACAGCCGATCGTCGATTCGCGCGGCGCGGGCGAATGCCCACACCGCCCCCGAAACATCCCTCACAATCGATCAGGCGCACACGGTGATGCAGCAGCACATGAATTGTCGGATTCGCCGCTGTGGCCGCAAAGCGGCCGCATTCGCCCTCCTCGTCGACGCCAACCACATCACGCCCGACCGCTCATACTTCCGATCCCGATCGTGACGCCGAGCCGACGCCCGGCGCCGGCCGTGAGCGGATAACAATTCTTCGAAATACGCGACGACACTGTGCGCGAAATACGCTCCTACGCGTGCGCGGAAAGTAGCGTGTTGTCAGCGATCGAAACGTCCGCACGCATATCTGCCGTGGGGGTGCCCGGGAATTCCATACCGAACGCTTCAACTTCGTCTGAAGGGGTCGCCGTGCGTCGCGTCTACACCACTCACACTGTCATCGGAATCACGCTGATCCTCATCGCCGCCTCCGCATGGTTCGGCGTGATCACGAGCTGAACGTTCAGCGCAACCATCCCTTCCGTTTGATATAGACCAACGGAATCACCGCCGCTACCAACGTCGTCACCGTGGTAGCCAGGAAGCCGTGCTGCCATTCCAGTTCCGGCATCCAGGTGAAATTCATGCCGTAGAACGTCGCGATCAGTGTCGGCGGTAGGAACACAGCGGTAATGATCGTGAACACCTTGACGATCTGATTCTGCTTCACGTCCAGCCAAGTCATCACCGACTGCTGCAGGTACCGCACCTTGTCGTGCTCGAAACCCGCGTGCTGCTTCACACCGTCCATATCGGCGATCAGGATGGCGATCAAGCCCTCCAGGTCGCCGCCTCGCGTGTCGGCCATCAGGTGGCGGGCGGCCCGGGCCAGTTGTAGCTGGGTCTCCTGGACACGGGAGACGATCTGCTCGGCCGCGTTCATCCGGGACATGGTGCCGCGCATGTCCGCGACGCCGATCTCGCGGCCGCGACGGTCGTAGCCGTTGGTGGCCATTTCGATGTCGCCGTTCATCGCTTCGAGTGCGTCGCTCGCGTAGTGGATCACCCGCTCCGATTCCTCGTTCAGCGCCCAGAGCAGCGCGTACATCACGCCGTGCGGGGAGCCGGTGAGCACCGGATTGCGGCGCATCTTGGCGACGGCCTTGTCGAACAGGGTGAAGGGACCGTCCGGTTGCAACGTCACCAGGAAGTCGCTGCCAAGGGCGAACATGATCGTGTCACGTTCGATGGTGTCACCGCGTTTGTGGTTGACGACGACCGGCAAGTAGATGAAATCGTCTGTCTCCCATACTCGATTCCGCGCCGTCGCGAAATCGACGCCAAGCCGCTCCCGAAGCACCGCCGCGGTGTCGGAGTCGGTGGCGGAGAGTGGAATCCAATGCTGCTGTAGAACTTCGGTGTCGAATCGGTCGGTGAGCACGGCCGCCGCGGTCGTTGTCATCGGCTACTGCCCGTAGGAGGAGTGCGCGGGTGAGACCGACGACGAGCCGACCGGCTGTTGCGCATGCACATAGTGCATCGTCAGCAGGGCCGCGCTGATCAGCAGATAGAGGCCGATCGTGAACCAGATCGCCTGGCGCTCCAAATTCGGTGCGCGGTGCGGTGATTCGATCTTGTCGAACAGAGTGGCCATGGTAGGGCTCCAATACTTGCCGTCGTCTTGATCTGGCTGCGCGCAGCATCGAGCCGCGCCCGGGTATCGGCCGACCACAGCGAGATTCGCCAGGCCGTACCGAACGCAATCGACCGGGCACTCGGAAAGTCCGAGGCGCCGGCCTGTCGGGTCGAGAGGTTGTGCTGGATGTGTGCCGCTGCCGACGACTCGTCGGCAGCGGGCGACGCGCGCAGGTCAACGACGAGCGGGCACAACCCGTTTCGCAAGGGCAGCCCGGCTGTAGACGTCGATACTGTCATCCGGCATCTGCCGCTCACCCCGCTTCGTCGGTTGAACCCGGCGCACGAATTGCGCCACCATTCATTAGAAACCCGAACTTGCGTGTCCGTCAATCAGTTGCGCAAGTATTCACCAACGCGACGGAATCCCCGGCCGCACAACGCGAGTGCCGTACCGCTGGGTCTGACTTCGGCGTTCTCGGACGATCAGTGGATCTCGCCTGTCAGCTGGCGATCTCGCTGACATCGTTGTGTGGATGCAGTGTGCGGAATTTGCTGCCGTGGAAGACAAGCGGGTCGACCTCGCCGGGGGCGGCGAGGCGGTTGATGCGGAGCAGGACTACGGCGTGGTCGCCCGCGGGCACCTGAACCTCGACGACGCCTTCGATCCACGCGGAGGCGCCGTCGACGAAGATCGCGTCGGTGGCCCCGCGGTAGAGGTCGACATTATGGAAGCGGTTGCCGTTGCGGGTGCTCAGTGCGCGGGCCGCGTCTTCCTGATGGGTGCCGAGCAGGCTCAGGCCGAGGTGGGTCGCGTTGCGCAGCTTCGGCCAGGTCGCCGAGCTGTTCTGGACGCAGAACGACACCAGGGGCGGGTCGAGGGAGACGGGAACGAAGGTGCTCACCGCCAGGCCGTGCCGGACGCCATCGATCTCGGCGCATACCGCGACCACGCCACTCGGGAAGCTGGCGAAGGCGCGGCGCAGGCCCGCGCCGTCGGCGGGAAATTCGAAGAGGTCATGCATGATTCGCGGTCCTTGTGCCTAGTGCCTGCGCGACGGCACGCCACCGATCGGTGTAGCGCTCGATCACACCGTCTTCCTGGAATGTGCGGTCCGAGAGGTAGAGCCCAGGCAGGGCCGCTGTCGCGCCGAGTTCGACGAGCACCGGCTTCAACAGCAGATCCGGCGCCAGTGCATGGACAGGACCTGCGCCCAGCATGACCGGGACGGCGACGACATCGGCCAGTCCGGTGCCTCCGTCGAATTGTTCGAGGAACAGCTTCAGCAGGCCGGTGTAGGTGGCCTTGAAGGTGGGGCTGGCGAACACGACCAGCTCCGAGGCCGCGACGGCCTGCACCGCCGCGGCGACCGCGGGGTCGCCCCACGCCAGCAGGCCCGCACCGAAGGAGACGAGGTCGATCACCGCAGGCTCAGCATCCGGGCGCAGCCCCTTCGCGACAAGAGTGGCCGCGGTCAGGGTTCGCGAGGCGGGCTTGGGGTTTCCGACGACGACCGTCACTGTCACTTTCGTATCCTTCTCTCGCTCTGGCGCTTTTCGGCTGATGGCTTGGGGTCAGATCACCCCGTGCAGCGGTGGTGGCGTGTCGTGTAGCAATGCTCGGCCGATGTGCTGGTACTTCCACCGAACCGGGTCGTGCAGCGTGTGGGTGCGCGCATTGCGCCAGAAGTGGTGCAGATTCAGATCCGCTGCGACGCTGCGTGTTCCACCCACTTCGAACAAAGCGGCCGACACTTCGTTCGCGGCTCGGTCGGACAGCACCTTGGCCGTGGCGACCGCGAGCGACGCGTGCGCCGCCACTTCGGGTGCAGCACCGCCCGACCCACCGTCGGTCGCGGCGTCGACAGCGGCACCCGCCGCCACGAGCGTCGCCTCCGCCGCCGCGACCGCTACCGACAACTCGCCGAATCGCTGGATCAGCAGCGGGTCGTCCACGGCCCTTGTGACGTCCGCTTCGAACCAGGGACGACTGGTGGTTCGGACGAATTCCGCCGCCGCCGTGAGTGCGCCACGGGCGATGCCCGCGTCGATCGCGGCGTGCAACAGTTGAGCGAAGGCACCGTATCCGGTGGGCGCGTGAACGGCCGCCGAACGCGCGATCAGCTGGCCGCCTTCGACCACGACGCCGTCGAACGACACCGTCCCGCTGCCGGTGGTGCGCTGCCCGAGGCCGTTCCAGTCGTCGATGATTCGAACACCCGCGGCGTCCGCGGGAAGGAAGGCGACATATTCCCCCGCAGGCAGGCCACTGCGCTCTTCCGGATCCTCCAGCCGCGTGAGCACGGCCAGCAGATCCGCGAAAAGTGAACCGGTGCAGTAGTACTTGACGCCATCGATACGAAACCGGCCTGCGGCCGGCCGGACAGTTGTCGCGATATCGGTGACCGTCGCGCCGCCACGCTCGGACTGCGCGTTCGCTATCCGCCCGCCGTCGAGCACCCTGGCGAAATAGCGCCGCCGCTGCTCCTCGGAACCGGCCAGGCGCAACAGATTCAGATAAACGAAGTGGCTGTGCGGGATCTGCGCGATATTGGGGTCCGCCGCGGCGAGAATACGCACCACCTCGGCCACGGTGCTCGGCGGGAGATCGGCGCCGCCGTACGCCGAGGGCACCGTCACGGCGAGCAGCCCACTCGCCGCGAGCCGGCCGACCTCCTGGTGCGGCAGCTCCCGTTCACGGTCCCGCGTGGCCGCCCCCGACGCGAACCCGGCCGCGAGTTGGGTGGCGACCGACCGTGCCTGCGCCGCGGACTGGATACGGTCGGCGCTGACCGCGGTCATCGGCTACCCACCGCCGCGGACGTGCGCGCCGCCCCCACTACCCGGTCGTCCGCACTGGCGACTGCGTGTAGGTCGTCCAGTTGTTCGGCGACACCGTCGAAGTCCCTGCCGTTGGGAAAATCCCAGCCGATGCGCCGTTCGATGTCGCTGGTGACCAGTCCCCCGCCGACGTTGGGCACCCGGTAGGCGAAGCGGATCTGCTCGGCGATGTTCTCCGTGGTCATAGCTGCTGCTCCAATATTGTCGGGGAACCCGTCGATCGGAGGCCGGGCACGGCCGTGCACCCGGCGCTCCTTCTACTCCAGCACCGCAATCCGGTCGGCACGAGGGTTTGAATCTGTGCGATCGGATCGGCGGATCGACCAGGCGGTGGCAAGGGTGTTCGAGAAGGGTCACGGTTCGTCGGGGGCGGCGGACACGGCCTGCGCCATTTTCACCAATGCGCCATGCAGCGCTGTCGCCACCCCTCCTGCCCTGTCCCCGCGCAACACGACCTCGGTGAATCCCTCGATCAACGCCGTGCCGGGGTCGAGCAGGCCATGGCCGAAACCTGCTCCACCACGCAGACTCTCAGTGATCAGCCTCCGCTGCGCTTCTTGGCGCGCGCGAAAATTGCCGGCCGTATCGAGTGCTCGACCGAATTCGCGAACGATCGTCACGTACACCGGCCGCTCGTCGTAGTCGTGCCGATCGGCACGTTTCCGGGTTGCCGAGGCCACCGCCCCTGCCGCACGGATCGGGTTCGCGACAGCGGCCCTGTCGAGGACGATCCAGGTCGCCGGGGCCTCCGGTTGCTCCCCCTCAGGAACCTCCTCTCGCACCAGGCGTGACGGCGCGCCGTCATGTGTTTCGGCGATCTCGATGCCCCGCAGGGGAATCGGATATTTCGCGAGCATGTCGTCGACAGCAACCGCGATTTCGCGAATAGTGGGTTCAGAGATGCCGGCCGTGTCGAAGCCGATGATCTCCAAATCATGTTTAGCCGCCATCTCGCGGGCGATTCGCATCGCTTCGTCATCGGTCCAGGCGCTGGCCGGTCGTCGCGACACCACGGAATCGTGGTGACGAGATCTGGCCCGCCAGCGAGGCGCCGGCGCGGGCACGATGGTAGCGCCGGTACTCGGCATCCGGGGCGCAGACACGTCAGTGGCGCCAGCACTCGGCAGGTGGAGCAAAGGCTGGGCTCCGGCATCAGGACTCGGCGCTCGCGGCGCGGGCACGTCGGACCCACCGCTGTCCGGCACGCGAAGCGCAGACACAGCTCCCGCATCAGCACTCGGTACGACAGGCACAGCGTCGGCACTCGGTACGACAGGCACAGCGCCAGCACTCGACACGCCCGACACCGGCATGTCGGCACCACCACTCGGCACACGCAGCGCAGACGCAGCGGTGCCCCTGGCGCTCGGCGTGCGTGGCGCGGACGGTCGAGAGGATGCACCGGACACGGGTCGGCAGGATGAGCTCGCGAGTGCCACCGGCGGCCTGCGTGACCACGGCGTAGGGCCCGGCTTACGGGCGACGGCGGAGTTGCCCGCTGACGGACCATTGACCTTCGCGGCCACCGCACTCGTGTCGATAACGGGCGGCAGTACCGCGCCTCGGGTACCCGAGATCGTCGAGTCGGGAAGGTGATCGCGCTGGCCGCTGTCCATGAGCGCTTCCGCGCTCGCGATGGCAGCCTTCAATTCCCCGACGGTTCGAGACGCCGCCGAGATGAGGTGCTCCAACGTCGACACCATCGCGTGAAGTTCGCCCGGGTTGATCGGCAACGACTGACTCACCGATGTCTCCTGCTGGTCGTTGCGGCGATCAGGTCGTGCCGAGTGGACGGGGTGCACCAGCCTTCCGATCTCACGTTGGCGCGTCAGCCGATTGTCGCCCACCCGAAGCCTGGTCAACTCCGTCCGGTACCTCCGATATTGGGAAGGCTCGACAATGTGACGTCAGCGGCGGAACGGGTTCGACCGGAGCACACCGCATCGTGGGAACGTCCTAGGATTCACCCATGTCATTCGCTGTTCCCGACCTCTCCGGCAACCGGTCCGAGCAGTACCGCCAACTCGTCGAGCAGGCCGAAGCGCTGGTCACCGGTGAGCCCGACCGCATCGCCAATGCGGCCAACCTGTCGTCGCTGGTATTTCACGCGCTGCCCGATCTCAACTGGGTCGGCTTCTATTTCTATAACGGGCAGGAACTCGTCGTCGGGCCTTTCCAGGGCAAACCGGCATGCGTCCGAATTGCACTCGGCAAAGGCGTGTGCGGAACCGCAGCCGATACGCGAGAAACCCAGCTCGTGCCCGACGTGCATGCCTTCCCCGGGCATATCGCGTGCGACGGTGACACCCGATCGGAAATCGTCGTGCCACTCGTTCGCGACGGTGAACTCGTCGGAGTCTTCGATCTCGACAGCCCTCGTCCGGACCGCTTCGACGCGATCGATCAATACGGACTGGAAGCCGTCGCGCACGTCTTTCTGGCCGCCATCTAGACCGAGCGCACGGCCCCTGAACCGGTCAGGCTCGATGATTGCGTTGCCGACCAGCGCGCCCGCGCCCACCGGACACAGCCAACACGCCCGTTCTGATCCCGGCTCGGTAAGCAGCTGGTCCTCGACAAACGAGAAGGCACGCACAGCACCGGCCGGAGATTCCCATGGGCTGCCCGCATCACGATCGAAAAAACGCTGTCCGTGCCATATCGCGTCGGCAACCGCGATCAATCAGTTGCGCAAGTATTCCCATCGTGCGACGCTACCCACACGGTGGAGGCGGAAGTGACCGAGCACGGCGAATCGCCGGGTCCCATCCCGGCAGATCGATTACACGACGCGGCAGCAGTTTTCGGCATGCTCGCCGCTACCGCCCGCCTCCAGATCCTGTGGCTGCTCAGCCAGGACGAGCGCGATGTCGGAACCCTGGCCGCCGAAATCGGGCAAACCGTCCCCGCGGTGAGCCAGCACCTGGCGAAACTCAAGCTGGCGGGTCTGGTTCACGCCCGAAAAGCAGGCCGCCACAATGTGTACGCCATCTCCCACCCGGACATCGCCGACATCGTCCGTCTTGCCTTCCGCCACCACCTCCGCGGGACTGCGATGCCGGGGACGATCGAGCCCTGAGCTGCCGCGACAACGGCCACCGGTGACTACTCGGGCTGCTGCAGGTTGTAGACGGTGGCGCCGCCTACCGAGGTCGGCGTGAAGGTAGCCCCGACCCATTCCGCGATGTCAGCGTGCCCGCTGCTCTGTGACCCGCCCCGCCCCTTGCCCGACGCCTGCCCCTCGCTCGATACTGCCTCTTGGTCCGATGCGGGGCCCTGGTCCGTCGTTTGCCCCGCACCGAGTGCGGAGCCTTGGCCCTGCCCCGGACCTCGGCCGGCCGCCTGCCCTTGATCCGGAGCCGGTCGCTGCCCTGGCTCGCGAGTTCGGGAGTTCCGAGGCGGCATCACGATGTAGTAGGTGACCTCGCCCTTCTTCACATAGTCCTGGAACTCGGCGAGCGACGGTGTCGGGTCGTTCTTGAAGCCGCCGATGGCCATTACCGCAGTGTCGCTGGATAATTCGAGCGCGGCCGCAGGCGAGGAGTGATCGATGGCGGCGGACCATCGTGTCGTGGTGGCTCGCAGCATCGCGTCCAACTGCGGGCTCGCCGCGTCCGCACCCGAGTAGCCGCCGGAACCCCGTCGTCCCGGCTCGGCGGGGCCGACGACGGGGCTGCCACCGGTGTGCGCCTGCCCCAGCGTTGCCGCCGCGTATGCTGACGTGCCGCCGAGCCCTGCGAGGACACCGACGGCGATCAGCACGGTCGAGAAGCGGCGCAGCCGAGACCACGAGGTCGCGGCAACGCCAACGGCGGCAACAATCGTGACGACGAGAATGGCCCATCGCAGCAACGGCAACCACTCCGAATTGCGCCGTAGCAGCACGAAACCCCAGCCACCACTGGCAAGAATCAGTGCCGCGGAGCCGTACCGGCCGAGGGCGCGATCGCGCAGCCGCCACATTTCGGCCACGCCGAGCCCGAACAGTCCGGCGATCGCAGGCGCTATGGCGAGGGTGTAGTAGGCGTGCATGCCACCGTTCATGTAACTGAAGACGATGCCGTCCACTACCAGCCAGACGCCGAAGACGAGCGCACCCGCTCGGACGACATCGGTGCGCGGACGACGACCACGGGCCATCAACACCAATACGCAGGCGAGCAGTGCCGCGGGGATGAGCCAACTGATCTCGAATCCGATTTCACCGGTGAACAGTCGGGCACCGCCCGCGTGGGAGCCGACGCCACCGAATCCGGAGCCCCCGCGACCGGGATAGACCTCCTGCGGCTGGAGGCCGGCAGGCATGCCCGCTCGCCCGGCTCCGCTGTCGCGGCCCTGGATGCGCTGCAACCCGTTGTAGCCGAACACCAGGTCCAGGAAGGTGTCATCCGTCGAACCCGCCATATAGGGGCGAGAGCCCTTGGGCCACAACATTGTCAACACGACATACCACCCGGACGACGCGACGAGCGTGACGGCAGCACCGAGCAGGTGCAGTATCCGTTTGCCGAGGGTGGTCGGCGCGGCAAGCAGATAGGCAATCCCCAACGCGGGCAACACCATCAGGCCCTCGAGCATCTTCGCGAGGAAAGCGAAGCCGAGCGCGACCCCGGCCACGGTGAGCCATCCGGCGCCTGCCCGCGGCAGGGCCCGAATTGTGCAGTAGGCGCCCGCTGTCATCAGCAGCACCATGACGGCATCCGGATTGTTGAACCGAAACATCATGGCGACCACTGGTATCAACGCGAGCACCGCGCCCGCGAGCAGTCCGGCTCCGCGCCCGCTCACCCGAGCGACCGCGCCATACAGCAGCGCCACCGCGGCCACCGCCATCAATGCCTGTGGCACCAACATGCTCGCGCTGGAGAATCCGAACAGCTGCCCGGACAACCCCATCACCCACTGCGATACCGGCGGTTTGTCGACAGTGATGAAGTTGCCGCTGTCCAACGACCCGAACAGCAGTGCCTTCCAATTCTCCGCCCCGGCCTGCGCCGACGCCGCATAGAACCCATTCCCCATACCATTGACGGTGATGTTCCATAGGTACGCGACGCCGGTCCCCACCAGTAGCGTCGCCAACCCGAGGCGCTCCCGCGCCCGATCGGACAACCCGGAGTGCCTGCGGTCCCCCGGCGACGATCTCAGGTTCGCTGTCTCCACGAGACTCGCACCATCGGCATTGATCGACGTCTCAGCGGTATCGGTCACAGCGGAATTCTCGGCACCCCAGGATCACGTCCGCTGTGTACCGGCTGGCAGTTTCCTGTGAGTGTCACCACCACCTAGGTCACGCCTGCCGAATCAGCGACAAGGCAACGCCCGGAGTTCCGTGCGGAACTCCGGGTCGTCGGCGCTGTCTGCCGCTGCACGTCTAGACCGGCTGCGCTACCTCGACCTTTCGCGCGGTGATCTGGATCCCCGGTTCGCCCGTGATGCGTTCGACCGTCGCACCGGCGACCGGCAGATCCTCGACGAGCTGCCGTCCGTCCTCCAGATCGAGGCCGTAACCAGCGATGTAGGTGCGGAAGAACGGCAGGCAGGCGCGTGCCATCGGACGCGGCAGCCGCCACCGATCGACGAACCCTTGGGCATCCTCGAAGGTGCAGCCACGGTCGGCCTCGATGATCAGCAGCAGACCGCCCGGACGCAGCACCCGGATCATTTCCGACAGGCCCTTGCGCTGATCCGGCCAATGCTTGATCGACCCGGAGCTGAGAACGGCGTCGAAGCTGTTGTCCGCGAACGGCAGATCCATCGCCGAACCCTGCCGGAACTGGACGCGGCCGCCCAGCGGCGCCCCGCGCTTCTGGGCGCGCCGGACCTGCTGCGGTGACAGATCGATGCCGCTGAGCTGCAAGTGCTCGCCGGCGGTGGCCAAGCCGACCGCGAGTTGTCCACCGCCGCAACCGACATCGAGAACCTGCGCCTTGTCCTTCAATTCGGCGGCGACGTCGTCGAACAGTGTCGGGGTCATGTCACGGACCGCGTCGGAGATGAAGTTGTCGTAGAACCAGGAGTCGATCGGGTTGTAGCGCTTGGTCTTATCCAACAGAACGGTCATGGTTTTCTCCTAGACGCGGGTAGCGAACTTGATCTTCTTGGCAAGGGTGGGAAGTTCCTGCTGCGCGATGATCGCTTCCTGGACCCGCTCCCGGCTGGAGCGCACGATTTCCATCGCCTCCTTCACCGCGACATCGATATCCATCACGGTGGGGATGTCCAGTACCTTCATGATCGATTCCAGCCGCTGCTCCGGGGTGCCGCGCACGGTCACCACGGGCTGGCCGAGCTCACTGATCGCATGCAGCAGCTTCTGATCGGAGAGGGCGCGGTAGCGCTCGTCGACCGGGCGGTGGCCGTCCGGATCCATCGGCACCTCCACCGGGAGGTGGAAGAAGATGTCGTAGTTCTGCCTGGCGCGCTGTCTTGCCATGTCCCCGTAGGCATTCAGATAGCGGCGATAGAACGGCCGACCGGGCAGGGTGATGGTGTTCTTCAGGACCTTGTGCCATCGTGCCGATCCGGGATTGGGGCCGGTGATCAGCCGGGTGGTGCCATAGATCCACTCGTTGAGCACGGAGCCGTCGGCGACGAATCCGCCCTCGGCGTCCAGGATGGCCTCGGCCTGGATCCGCAGTTCCAGGCGGCGGAAGCCGAGCGCCATGAGTTCGGTGGTGCTCAGATCCTGGAAGCGCATACCCGGATACAGTTCGGTGACCACCTCACGTGCCGACGAGGCGTCGACCCGGGGAATGCCGGTCAGCAGGGACAGTGCGGTCGAGGTGGTGGTCTTCCCGGTGGAATAGGTTCCGGAGATCACGATGCGTCGATAATTGATTCCCGACATGGGATGCCTTTCTCGGAGAACAGGTTCCGCGGAACTACGCGGGAAGTCGATGGGCCAGGTCGTATCGGATCTCGCAACCCGCGAAATCCGATTCCCAGGTGGATATTCGCCAATCGCCACCGCCGAAGGTGAGGATCATCGACCGCACCATCTGCGTCGATGCCGGGCCGGGCGCATAGGGCGGCGGCGCAGTGGCGGCCCGGGCCGTCATCCGTCGCATCCACAGCGTTTCGCTGTCCTTGCGGGCGATATTGTCCAGTTCGTAGAGCAGGACCTGGGACAGCTGCGCCAGGATCACCGTCGCGTCGACCAGCGTCACGGACGGCTGGTAGGCATCGGCGACGCCGCGCCCGCCTCCTGGCGAATCCTGCTCCACCAGTTCGAATTCGGCGCCGGCCCGGCTTTCCTCACTGGCTATCACGACGTTGCGCAGGTACTGACCGCGCGCATAGACCGCGCCGTGAAAATATCCGTGTCCTTCCTCCAGCACAGTGCATGGCTCCATGGTTCGCAATCGCGGTGTGACCGGTAGTGCGACAGTGGCTTCCAGCGCCATGGTCGCGCCGAGCTCGCTGGTGACGGTGATCGAGGAGTCCCCGACCGCGGTGACGGTTGCGACGATCCGGAACTGGTCGAGCGATTCGGTCGCCGCGGTGCCGCTGCTGAACTGGATGTAGGACAGCCACGACGACCGGATTTCACCCGGTGTCAGTCCGCAGAACTCTCGCAGGATGACCTCGAGCAGGCGGTAGCCGAAGATCGAGCAATCGATGCTGCTCAGATGCGGCTCGAGCACCCGGGAGCTCTTCTGCGACCAGTCGAGCGGATAGGTCACCCCTGCCGAGGCGGTGAGTCGTGGTCTGCCTGCCGGATCGTGATCCAGCGCGATATCGAAGATGTGGTGGGCGATTCGCTTGTAGCCTTCGCCGAAGAAGCGGCCCTCCCGGTGGCCCAATACGGCGTCGATGGTGTCGAATGCGATCAGTTCGGTGGACATGCCGCGTCCTTTCAGGCCGCGACCGGCTCGTCGCCGGGCGTCTCGAATTGGCTGACAATTTTGGTACCCAGACCGCGCAGCGACAGGCCCCTGCTGATCTCGAGCGCGGAAATCTTGAGGTCGAGCGCCTTTTCGGTGCGGGCGCCGAATTCCATCGCCATCAACGAGTCCATACCGAGGTCGGTGACCGGTTCGTCGATATTGATGGTGTCGGTCTCCACGCCGAGCACCACCGCGAGTTGGTCGGCGAGCCGCTGCGCGATGAAATCGACTCGCTGCTCGGTCGGCAATGTGAGGATCTCGGCGCGCAGCGTGCCGCCCGATGGGCCGCCGACGCCGATTTCGGCGAGCAGTTGGCGGAACCGGTGGGTTTCGGTGGAAGGCCGAGCGCCGCGCGACCACACCTCCCAATCGATGTCGGCCACCGCGGCCTGCGCGGTGTCGAGTGACAGACATTCACGCAGCAGCGTGGTCGCCCTGTCCATGTCGATGGGGAGGAAGCCGAGCATCTTGACGTACTCGACCAAGGCCTCGGTGGTGTCGGCCATACCGCCGCCACTCATGAAGCCCCAGTTCACCGACAGCACGGCCGCGCCTCGACCGCGCCGGTTGGCCGCAAGCGCGTCGAGCGCGGCATTGGCTGCGGCGTAACCGACCTGCGGAGTGATACAGCCGAGTGCGCTGATCGAGGAGTACAGCACGAACATGTCGAGCTCGACTCCGGCCGCATCGGTGGCCCGGTCGAGATTCTCGGCGCCGCGCACCTTGGCGAACAGGTCGTCGACCGACTCGCGCGTGATCTGCGGAATGGGCAGATTGTTGACCACCCCGGCGGCGTGGAAGATGCCGCGCAACGGCCCGGCCGCGCCGTCGATCCTGGCAATCAGACCGACCGTGGCGTCATAGTCGGAAATGTCGAGGCGCTCCTGGATCACTTCGACTCCTGCCTCGGTGAATTCGGCGATCTGGGCGCGGGCCTGTGGGCTGGCAGCGCCGCTGCGCCCCGCGAGCACCAGCCTGCGCGCCCCCTCCCGAACCAGCCAGCGGGCCGTGGCGAGACCGAAGCCGCCGAATCCTCCCGTCACGAGATAGCGTGCGGCAGGGTCGATCCGCGGATATTCCAGCCTCGGCCGCACCATCGGTTGATCCTCACGGAAGTCCACTACCACCCTGCCGACCTGATCCGCCCTCGCCACCGACTCGAACGCGGCGACGAGTTCGGACAGCCGATAGGCGGTGTAGGGCAGGTATTGGTAGGTGCCGTCGCGCAGGGCCTGCTGGGTGATCCGCATCGGCCTGCGCAGAATCTCCGGATCGTGCGCGAGCGCCCGATCCATGTCGACGGCGATGAATGTGAGGTTGCGGTCGAACGGCCCGAGATCGATGACGCCGCCGGTGTAGATATCGGCTTTGCCGATGTCGATGATCCGGCCGAATTCCGCTGCGACACGGAAGTTCTGCTGCAGGATCTCCCCCGGCGCCGAGCTATAGACCACGTCCACGCCACGCCCGCCGGTCAGTCGCGCGATGTCGTCGACGAAATCGGCCGACCGCGAGTTCAGCACCTCGTGCGCACCCACCGACCGCACGTGCTCGCGTCGTTCCGGCGTGCCTGCCGTCGCGATCACCCGAGCGCCGATATTCAACGCGACCTGTACCGCTGCCATGCCCATGCCGCCCGCTGCGCCATGGATCAGCACGGTCTCACCCGGCTGCAACTTGGCCAGCGCGCGCAAACCGAATTCGGCTGTCAGGAAAGGCAATCCAGAACCGCAGGTCAACGGGTCGTAGTATTCGCCGGGCTCGAGCGGATGCGGCAGCGTCGCGCCCGCGTCGGCGGGCATCGTGACGTATTTGCGCAGGATGTCGCCCGCGCACACCATCATCCGGTCGCCGATGGCGATATCGGTGACGTCCGGCCCGATCCGTTCGACCAGACCGGAGCCCTCCATACCCACTGTCATTCCGAAATAGGTGTCGCCGAGTTCCTTTTCGGTGAGAACGCCGATGATTTTCATGGCGTCCTTGTAGTTCAGTCCGACGGCATCCATCCGGATCTCGATCTCGCCGGGTCCCGGCGCGACCCGGTCGATTTCGCGCAGCGCCAGATCCGACATCAGCCGGGACCTGGGGATCTCCACCTCGAAGGATTGGTCGGGCCGCGACAGCGGTCCGGGCTGCTCGCGCTGCTCGAGGTAGGACCCGAGGTTCTGCTCGAGCCGCACGGCCCACTGCGCGGCACCGCGCACCGCGATCTCATCGACGATGTCCTCCGCCAGAATCAGATCCGCGGCAGGCTGCCCTGCGGTTCCGTCCAGATCGATCAGTCGCCACCGGGCCACCGGCTGCTCGTTGAGCAGCGCCCGGCGCGCGCCGATCAACGCGCCGTGGCGGATTCGGGCAGAGGAGTCCGCGGGCGTGCACAGTGCCTGTTCGGTGACCAGGACACCGCGAATCCGCACCGCCTCGTCGTCGTTGCGCAGATCCTCGACGGCCTTCGCGATTCGGGCCAGCCAGTAAACGTTCTGAGCGGCCGCGAATTCGGTGTCGAAGACGACGACCACCCGGATCCGTGGGCCGACCGATACTTCTTCGGTGCGCAGCGCGAGTCGCAGCCGTTCTTCGGTGCCGTCGTCGGCGGGATCGGTGATCACAACGGTCCGATCGGACCGATCCCCGAGCAGCGCGACCGCGCGATCGGCAGCGTGGGGCCCGACACAGACAGTGACGACGACCTCATCGGATTCGGTCTGTTCGGCGGATAGTTGTGGGTCGATGATCTCCCAGATCGGCTGGTAGAAAACCTGTTCCAGCTGATGTGGAATATCGACAGCCGCGCTGACGGGACGGAATTCGACTCCGGTCATCCGCATCGCGACCTCGCCGTGCTCGCCGACGATCGCGATATCGGCGCGCAGCGGATCGCTGCCCTGCCTGGTCACCACCACCCTCGGGCGCTCGGGCAGCTCGCCGAGCCACCGCACGCCCGCGATCGAGGCAGGCACGATGGCGACATCGGAATTCGCAGCCGGACCGGCGGCCAGTGCGGCAACGCACTGCAATGCCGCATCGACGATGGCCGGGTGGGCCAGATGCCGGTGTGCGACCTCGACCGGCGCCAGTGACGCGACGACAGCATCTCGGCCGACGACGGCCGACACGATGCGCTGGAAGGCAGGCCCGTAGTCGAGCCCGCGAGAAGCCAAGGCGCGGTACAGATCCGGACCCGCGATGACCGTGGCGTCCGCCGGTGCGCCGATGTTCTCGAGCGCAGGCTCGAAAGCGGCCTCGATCAGCCGGCCGTGGGCGTTCAATGTCCAGTTCACGGTATCGGCCGAACGCGAACGGATCATGAATCGGCGCGTCGATTCCTCGACGGTCACCCGCAGCACCGGCACATCGTGTTCATCGATCACCAGCGGCGCGACGAATTCCACCGACTCCAGTCCTGCGCTCGTACGGCCGGTGCGCTCGATCGCGGCGCTGAGCGCGGCATCCAGATAGGCGGCGCCCGGCAGCACGACGTAACCATCCACGACATGGTCGGCCAGCCAGGGCAGACGCGAAACCGAAAGCTGCACTTCCCATTCCGATGACACGGCCGAGATGGAGTCGCCGAGCAGCGCACGGCTGTCCGGCGTGCCGAGCCGGTCGAGCAACGTGACCGGCTCGTCGTGCCAGATGCGCTTGCGCTGCCACGGGTAGGCGGGCAGATCGACGTGTGCGACCACGGAGGCGGGACTGCCCGGGATCGACGAACCGTCCAGCGAGCCCGCGACATACAGATCGGCCACCGCGCGCAGCACATGCCGGCGGTCACGCCGGTCACGCGCCAGCGTGGTCACCGAGGCACCGACCACGCCCCGCTGGATCAGCATCTCCCGGATGTTGCCGCTGAGCACCGGGTGCGGCCCGACCTCGAGAAACACCCGGTGCCCAGCGTCGACCAACGCACCGATGGCGTCGGCGAACCGGACGGGCTCACGAACATTGCGGCACCAGTAGTCGCCGGTCCAGGTGTCGCCCGTGATCTCGTCCGCCGTCACGGTGGAATAGGTGGTTAGCTTCGCATCCCGCGGTGCGAGCGAGGCCAATTCGGCACGCAGCTCGTCGAGGATCGGGTCCATGAGGTGGCTGTGATAGGGCACCTCGACCCGCAGGGTGCGGGCGAAGACACCGGTGGAAGCCAGCATGTCGCGCAGCATCTCCAGGTCCTGGCTGTCGCCTGCGAGGGTGATCGAGCCGGGACTGTTGACCGCGGCGATCGAGATGCCCTCGGTGCGCGCGAGCAGCTCGCGCGCGTCGGCCTCGGACATGCCGACGGCGAGCATCCCGCCGGTGCCCGCCGTCGAGGCCTGCAAACGGGATCGGTGATAGCTGACGGTCACCGCGTCGCGCAGCGACAGTGCGCCGGAGACGTACGCGGCGGCGACTTCACCGACGCTGTGACCGACTACCACCGACGGATAGATGCCGTAATCGGCGAGTTCGGCGGCCAGCGCCGCCTGCAACAGGAAGTTGGCGGGCTGGGCGAACGCGGTCTGCATAATGCGCGAATCGGCCTCGTCGGCGAGCATCTCGTCGAGGATCGACCAGCCGGCCACCGCGACGAACTCACGGTCGATCTCGCGCGCCACCCTTGCGAAAGTGCAGTCGGCGGTGAGCAATTCACGGCCCATTCCCCACCACTGCGGACCCATGCCGCTGAACACGAAGACCGGCTCGACCTCCCCGTCACCGACGATCCGGCTCGGTGCGCGGCCCTCGCCCGCGGCGAAAGCGGCCAGCTGGGCGCGCAAGTCCTCGGCGTTCTCGTAGGCGAACCCGACGCGCAGTGGGTGGTGGGCGCGGCGGGTCCATGCCGCCGCCGTCACCGCCTCGATGGGCTGCTCGGCCAGCGCCGAAGCCATCTCGCCCGCGAGTGTCCGCACGGCGGCCTCGCCGCGTCCGGAGACCGGCAGCACGCGCAGTACCGGACGCTCGTCCTCGGTTGCCGGCACCGGCCGCGGCGCTTCGCCGAGCACGACATGTGCGTTGGTGCCGCCGTACCCGAATCCGTTGACCGCGACGATGCCCTTCCCCGGTGCTGCGGGCAACGGCTCGGCAGCCAACGGAACGCGCAGCCGTAGCTCGCCGAAGGGGATGTCCGGATTCGGCGTATCGAGCGAGCATTGCGGCGCCACGGTGCGGTGGTGCAGCGTCAGCGCCGCCTTGATGAGACTCGCGACGCCGGCCGCCGCTTCGGTGTGCCCGAAGTTGTTCTTCACCGAGCCGACCGGCACCGGTTCATTGCGGCCGTCCACTGCGCCGTATACCGCTCCCAGCGCCGTCAATTCGATCGGATCGCCCACGGCGGTGCCGGTGCCGTGCGCTTCCAGATAGCTCACCTCGTGCCCCGCAATGCCGGCGTCCTCGCGGACCTGTCGCGCAAGTTGTTCCTGGGCAATAGGATTCGGCACCGGAATGGCGATTGTGCGACCGTCCTGGTTGACCCCTGTCGCACGGACGACCGCGTAGATGCGGTCGTTGTCGCGCTGGGCCGCCTCCAGCGACTTCAGCAGCACCGCGCCCGCGCCCTCCGCACGGCCGTACCCGTCGGCGGCCGCGTCGAAGGTCTTGCAACGGCCGTCGACGGCGAGGAAGCGACCCTTGCACATGGAGATGAACGTCTCCGGCTGCAACATGGTGTTCGCGCCGCCGGCCAGTGCCATTTCGCACTCACCGTTCGTGATCGCCTGGACCGCCAAGTGCGTGGCGACCAGCGACGACGAGCACGCCGTGTCGACAGTCAGGCTGGGTCCGTGCAGGTCGAGCAGATACGAGATGCGGTTCGACAGCAGGGTGTGCGAGGCGCTCATCGCGGTGTGATTCGTGATCGCCTCTCGCACCAGCGGACCACTGCGGCCGAGCACGTTGTCGAGAATGAATCCGCCGATGTAGACGCCGACGGAATGTCCGGAGACCCGCCCGGCCATCCCCGCGTCGTCGAGCGCCTCCCAGGTCACCTCCAGCAGCAGCCGCTGCTGCGGGTCCAGGATGGCGGCCTCGCGATGGGCGATGCCGAAGAAGTCGGCATCGAAATCCCATAGCGGTTGAGCGAGGAAGCCACCGCGCCTGGTGTACATCCGGCCCGGCGCCTCCGGGTCCGGGTCGTAGTACTTCTCGACACTCCAGCGATCCGCCGGAATATCGACGATGCCGTCACCCTTCGCGAGGAGAAAATTCCAGTAGCTCTCCGGGTCGAATACGCCGCCGGGAAATCGGCAGCCGATACCCACAATTGCAATGTCGACCATTATCACTCCTGGTCTACGGAAATTAGATATGCCGAACCCCACCCGCAGCATAAATATCGATCGAGCCTCTTCGCTCGCGATGTCCATAATATTCGCGGGGTGGTTCAGACGTCAATCTTGTTGCATTAGAAGCGTTTCAGCCTGCGCAAGATCGATACAAGCGGCGCATTCGACAACATCCCGCTTCGTATTTTCGGATGAATTGCACTCAGGTTCATGAGCACGGCATAACGCAGGCCGTTGTCGCGCCATTCGGCCAGCTGATCGATCACTTCGTCCGGTGTCCCGGTCAGGCAGAATTCGCGCACCAGCGACCGCGGGACTTTTTCGATGTATTCGAGCACGGTCGGTTCGTCCAAGGTCTGCGGAATGAGGTCCTGCAGCCCGGCGAAATCCGCGCCCATCGGATGGGTGGCGCCGTGTCTTGTCCACATCTCGCCGGGGGCACAGAGCGTGAGCGCCCGCGCCCCGACGCTGTCGGTCAGCTCGTCGACATCGGACTGTCGCGCGCCGGTGAGCACGCTGAACACCGCCGCGGCTTCGACCGCCATCGGATTGCGGCCTGCGTCGGATGCCGCGCTGCGGACCTGTTCGAGCCGCTGCCGGTAATCCTGCGGCTGTTGAGCGAAGCCAGGGAACCACACGTCGGCGTATCGTCCTGCGGCGCGCAACATTCGCGGGCCTCCCGCGGCGACCCAGATCTCGGGCCGGGTGCCGCGATACGGCGGAATATCGAAGACGGCGTCCCGCAACGGGAAGTGCGCCGACTCCCGAGTGACCAAGCTGCCGCGTGAATCCCACAGCGCCCGGATGGTCGCCAGCGCTTCCTCGAAGCGCGCCACCGGCGCTTTCCAGTCCACACCGTAGGGCTCGTTGTTGTCGCGGATGCCGGTGCCGATGCCGAGAATCGCCCGGCCCCTGCTCAATTGGTGCAGCGTCGCCGCGGCTTGCGCGGTCACCGCCGGATTACGTCTGCCCGCATCGGTGACGCCGACCCCGAGGCGCATCCGCGCCAGCCGGTTCTGCGCGGCGAGATAGCCGAGCGCGGTCCACGGCTCATAGATCCCGTCGGCGTGCGGTGCGAGCCTGGTGATGCCGACGTGCCTTGGGTGCCAGATCGACGCGGGCAGGATGGAGGGCAGATGGTCGGTCACCCACAGCGAGTCCGCGCCGCCTGCCATCGCCAATGAACGGCTGCCGCGGAACTGCAGGTCGGGCGAAAACCGGGTGTAGACACCCGAATCCATGACGCCGGTGCGAAATTTCGCCATGTCGTGTCCTGTTCGATCATTTGGCTACTGGCTCGAGATCGACGCTGGTCTCGGAGATTTCGATGCGTTCGTGCAGAGTCGCGAGGCGGCGCGGCGCCCACCAGTTTGCGGCGCCCATCAGCCGCATCAGCGCGGGCGCGAGCACACCGCGGATCAAGGTGGCGTCCGACAGCACCGCCAGCGTCAATCCGAGGCCGAACAATTGGATGAACGACACGTGCGAGGTCACCATCCCCGCGAAGGCGATGGCCATCAGACAGGCGGCGGCGGTGAAAATGCGCGCGGTCCGCGCCACGCCCATGGCCACGGCATGGGTGTTGTCGCCGAACGACAGCCAGTCCTCACGGATGCGCGAGAGCAGGAACACCTCGTAGTCCATCGACACGCCGAAAGCGATGCAGAACATCAGAATCGGCATGGTCGGCACGAGATAGCCGGTCGGAGCGAAACCGAAGAGTGCGGCCAGATGCCCTTCCTGGAAGATCCACACCATCGCGCCGAAGGTCGCCGATAGCGACAGCGTGTTGAGCACCAGCGCTTTCACCGGCAGCACGACGCTGCCGGTGAAGAGGAACAGCACTACGAACGTGGACAGCGCGACCAGCGCGATCGCTAGCGGAACCTTCGCGCCGAGGGCACGCAGCGAATCGGCGTTCTCCGCCGCGGCGCCGCCGAAGCGGGCCTGACCGGGTGCGGTCACCGCGCGAATCCGGTCCAACTGGTCGATGCCCGCAGGCGAATAGGGATCGAGCCGAGTGCCGATCCGGAGACAGGCGCCCGCGTCATTGGCCATATCGGGCAGCGCGGAAGCCAGGCGCGTGCCGCCGATGTAGGTACCGGCCGCCGAGACCACCGAGGTGACACCGTCGACGCGCGACAGCTGCGCGGCGTAGGCGCCGATCGATTCGATCGGCCCGTGATAGTCGGGCAGCGCCACGAGCACGCCTGCCATGGCATTTTCACGGAAGTCGGTGCGCAGCGCATCGCCGACCTCGTGGCTGGTTGCCCCGGCGATCACCCGGTCGTCGGCGGACCCGAACCGTATCGACAGGAACGGCGCGCCGAGCACCAGCAGCACGGCGATCACGGCCGCCGCGGCGACCACGGGATGCCGCATCACCACGGTCACCGCGCGATACCAGCGACTCGCGGCCGGATCGACGGCGACCGGCGGCGGGCGACGCAGCAGGCGGCGCATCGGGATTCGCAGATCGAACAGGTTCACCCGTGGTCCGAGCACCGCGAGCGCGGCGGGCACGAGCAGCAACGTCGTGAACACAGCCGCCGCGAGCACGGCCAACCCCGCGTAGGCCAGCGAACGCAGGAAATACAGCGGGAACACCAGCAACGTCGACAGCGACAGCGCCACGACGAGGCCGGAGAACAGCACAGTGCGGCCGGCTGTCTGTGCGGTACGCAGCACGGCCGCCGTCGTGTCGCGGCCACCGGCGAGTTCCTCACGGAATCTGCTGACCATGAACAGGCTCGAATCGATAGCGACCGCGAAACCCAGTGCGCTCATCATGTTCAGCGCGAAGATCGACACATCACCGATCCCGGAGAGCAGCCGCAGAATCGGCAGCGTCGCGAAGATGGTGAAGACACCGACAGCGAGCGGAATCATCGACGCGATCACGCTGCCGAACACCAACATCAGCGCCAACCCGGTCAGCGGCACGGCAATTGCCTCCGTGACCAGAAGATCTTTGATGATCTGGTGGCTCATCTGGTCGAGTGCGACCGCCTGGCCGCCCGCTCGGACCGTGACGTCGCCGGTTTCGCGTGCGAGCTGTTCGGCGATCTTGCCCGCTCGCTTCGGCGCGTCGGTGTCGTCGCCGGTGACGTGGGCGAGTATCAGGCCGCTGCGGTCATCACTGCTGCGCAACGCCTGCCTCAGGTCAACGGGCAGTTCCCAGTACGACTGGACGGCGTCGATGTCGCCGCGCCCGCGCAGGTCCTTCGACAGTCGTTCGCCGACCGACCGTGCCGCGGGGCTATCGATGCCCTCCGGTGCGCTGACCAGGAGCACGATATTCGGCGCCGCGCCAGGAAAACTGCGATTCAGCAGTGCCGCGACTTGCGTCGACTCGGTGTTCGGCGGCACGAAGCCACCCGATTTCAAGTGCGCAGGCGCGGTCCAGCCGAGTGCGACACAGACAATTCCGATCAGTAAGGCCCCATAGAGAATTGAACGCGGCCGACGCGACGCAATGCGTGCGACACCAACAAGCATGACGAATACCTCGTTCAGATCTCGGGCGTTCGGGAGAATTACGCTCGGGTGACTATTCGGTGGCAGCGGATGCGGAATCGATCGAGCTGGCCAGCGCGCGCCATTCTTTGGCGTTCTTGCTGGCGAGTTCGGTGATGACCGGCACGGTGTGCGGTGGCACAGCGGCGATCAGGGTGGTCCAGACATCGCGCTGGATCGAGTGGGTGTGCAGCCAGCGCAACAGATCTCGGCCCTGTTGGTTCAACCGCATGGCGGGATCGCGGGTGAGCTGTTGCAGCAGCAGCGAGGCGTCATCCGGTTGTTCGGAACTGCCGACGCCGACCGGACAGTCCATCTCACGCAATCGCTTCCGGATGGCGTGGGCGGTGCTGATCGACACTTCCGCGGCCGCGGCCAAGGCACGCAGCGGCATATCGGGCGAGCCGGCCAGCAACTCGGCCACCCGCCGCCTGCGCTGCGTCCGATCCAGTGGCCTGCGGCGTCCGTCTGCGCCGACACGAACGTTCGACTGCGGAATTTCCGCACTCGAACGCTTTCGAATGGCGGCGACTGTCTTCCCCGACAGACCGGTGCTGGCCGCGATCGCCCGGTCCGACAACTCCGGCATCGAATCAATGATGCGCTCGGCCGCCACCTTTCGATCCGAGAGCGTCAGCGGCAGCCCGTGCGTCGTGTTCAGTTCGACGCCGCGGAGAAAGGCCTCGGCCTGACTGCCGTCGAAGAATTCGACCTCGATGCTGTCCTGCTGCCGCAACCGCGCGGCCCGCAGCCGGTGCATCCCGTCGATAACCCGCATTGTGCTGCGGTGCACCAGGATTGGCGGCAGTTCCGCCTCGATCTCGGCGAGCCGGGCGATATGCTTGCGGTCCTCGCCATTGGAACGAGGCGAGTCCGCGGGCAACAACTGATCGATCGAAACCAGATAGCGCGCGCTGGTCGAGATTGGAACTACATCACCGGCGGTAAAACTTCGCTCAGCGGACATTCGAAACCCCCAGGGGTGTCACCCAGAAACGGCACGGTCATCGATGACCAGACGGTCTCGAAACCGTCTAGGCTCCGACCGATCGGTCACAGCGTATGTGCGCGGGGTGTTCGATACTAGGCTTTCCAAAAAGAGTGGGGAGAGTGCGAAACTATGACAGTCATTGCCGACCCCGGTCGTACGGCACTGCTGATCGCGGGCACTGTGGTAGCGGAACGCGAGGGGCTACAACGCCTTTCGATCAATGCGGTGGTCGCGGAAGCCGGGATGGCGAAAGGCACCTTCTACCGCCACTTCGTCAATCGCCGCAGTTATGTCATCGCACTACACCGCCGGTTCTTCGATTCCCTCTCACAGAAGGTGATGGCTGCCCTGGTCGGCATTCCACCAGGGCTGGAGCGGGTCGGCCTGAGCCTCGACGCATTTCTCGATGCCTGCCTCGATGCGCGTGGCACCGAGGCGTTCATGGTGCAGGCGCGCACCGATCCGGATCTGCGCGAGGAGATCCGCAGACGCCACGAAATCTTTGTCGCGGTGGGGCAACCGGATATGGTCGCGGTGGGCTGGCCGGACCCGAACGCCGCGTCGCAGCTGAAGGTGGCCATGGTCGCCGAGATCTGCATCGCCGAACTCGATGTCCGCCGTCCCCGCCGCGACCTGCGCCGCGCCGCGGTCCAGATGCTCACCGCGAACCTGCAGTCCGTCGGATAGTCCTGCTCCCGCGGGCGCGGCGGGGAGAATGCGCTCAGCGTTCTTCGTACCGAATGTCGTAGGCGGCGGCGATCGGATTGATCTTCGCCGGGTCGAGTTCGCCATCGGTCAGCACCGCGGGCCCTGCCTCGAAAAGGTCCTCGAGGTAGTGCTCCCAGCCGCCCGGCGCGGAAATCTGCAGGACGCGCGGCGGCGGCGTCGAGACGCAGCGCAGCGCATGCGGAATGCCGCGCGGCAACAGCGTGAAGGTGCCTGTGCCCGCGGTGTAGGTGCGGTCGTCGTAGTCGATGCCGAGTTCACCGTCGAGGACGTAGATGCCCTCGTCGGCCGTGTGATGGATGTGACGCGGAATGTCCCTGGCGACAATCACTTCGAGCAGGGAGAAGCGGCCGTCGGTGTCGGCGGTCATCGCCTTCACGGCGAAGGCCGGCGGCATCGGCACGCGTCCCGGTCGCACCTGGCCGGGTTCGAGAAAGATGAAACGGTCTTCTGACATGGAACGCTGTCCTCCACTGTGAGATACTGGAACCGGATTCCGATTCCGTTTCAATTAACACCGAGGAGTGCAGACGTTGTCAACCCCATCGACGTCCGGCCGAAAAGATGCGCAGCGCAACCGGTTACGCCTACTCGAGACCGCAAGGGCATTGTTCGCCGAACGCGGCGACGACGTGCAGATGCCGGAGTTGGCGCGGGCCGCGGGGGTCGGGGTCGGCACCGTGTACCGGCACTTCCCCACTCGGCAGGCTCTCGTCGAAGCCGCCGCCGAACATCGGTTCGGCGAGCTGGCCGAATACGCGCGCACCGAATGCCGCAGGCAGCCCGAACTCGGCCGCGGGCTCGAGCTCTATCTGACCAGGGTCGGTGAGGTGCTGGCAGGCGACCGCGGACTCTCCGCCGCCATCGAAGCCGCCCGCGGGACATCGGAGACCGAACCACGCGGCACCGCCCTGACCGAACTCGAGGCGGCGATCCAGGTATTGATCACCGACGGCCGGGCCGCGGGAACACTGCGCGCCGACGCCACCGCCGCCGATGTCTACCTGCTCGTCGGCGCGTTGTCCGCGACCATCCGCACCGGCAGTGGCGACTGGCTCCGATTCATCGACCTCGCCGTGAACGGCTTGCGTGCGTCGTGAATCATCCACCGCGACAACAAAAACCGCCCCGGAGTCCTGACGGACGGCGGGGCGGTCGGTAGGCGGAGCTACTGCTGCGGGTTGTTACCCGGCTGCTGCCACGGACGACCATGGGGATCGTCGGGCCGGTACTGCTGCGACGGTTGCGGTGGCTGCGGCTGATCCGGCGGGAACGCTTCGTGCACGGGAATCACCGGTTGATGCGGAGAAGGCTCGTAGGAGCGCCTCGGTGCGGGCGTAGCGCCTTCGACCGGGGTGCGGGCGTCGGCCTCCGCGGCGCGGACCGCGCGTTCGATGGCTGGATCGCGGGCCGTGTCGAACCACCCCGCGACGTCGGAATCGTCCTCCGGCTTGCTCGCCACATCATCGACCGGCGCGGGCTCGTAGCGAAAGACGCCGTCCTCGCCCTTCGTGGCGAAGTTCTGCGCGAATCCTTCGAGCGCCTTTCCGAAATCGCTCGGCACCAGCCACACCTTGTTCGCATCGCCGCGCGCGACCAGCGGCAGCGTCTGCATGTATTGGTAGGCAAGCAGTTCCGGCGTCGGCTTACCGGATTTGATGGCGGCGAAGACCTTTTCGATCGCCTTCGCCTGACCCTGCGCCTGCAGGTAGGAGGCCGCGCGTTCACCCTGGGCACGCAGAATACGGCTCTGCCGTTCGCCCTCGGCCGCGAGGATCGCCGACTGCTTGGCGCCCTCGGCGGAGAGAATCGCGGCCTGCTTGGTGCCCTCGGCCGTCTTGATCTGCGATTCCCGCGTGCCCTCCGCTGTGAGGATCATCGCGCGCTTCTCACGGTCGGCCTTCATCTGCTTTTCCATCGACTCCTGGATCGACGGCGGCGGATCGATGCTCTTGAGCTCCACCCGCGCGACACGCAGACCCCAGCGCCCGGTCGCCTCGTCCAGCACGCCGCGCAACTGCCCGTTGATCTGGTCACGGGAGGTCAACGTCTGTTCCAGCGTCATGCCGCCGACCACATTGCGCAGCGTCGTCACGGTCAACTGCTCGACCGCCGCGATGTAGTTGCTGATCTCGTACACCGCCGCCTGCGGGCTGGTCACCTGGAAGTACACGACGGTGTCGATGTGCAGCGTCAGGTTGTCCTCGGTGATCACCGGCTGCGGCGGGAACGACACCACCCGTTCGCGCAGATCCACCTTCGCCCTGATCCGATCGGCGAAGGGCACCAGGAACGTCAGCTGGCCGGACACGGTCCGCGAGTACCGTCCGAGCCGCTCGATGACGGCCGCCTCGGCCTGCGGCACCAGCGCGATCGACTTGAAGACGACCACCACGACCAGCAGCACAAGAACGGCGGCAACGATCAGTACAGCCATTACGGCCCCTTCCAGACGACGGCGGTCGCGCCGTCGATCTTCATGACGAACACCTTGGTCCCCTCCGGATATTCTTCGGTCGGATCGAACGGCCGGGCGGTCCACACCTCACCGCCCAGTTTCACCTGCCCGCTGTGCTCGGTCACCGCGTCGAGCACCAGTGCCGACTTGCCGGGCAGCGCGTCCACATTGGTCGGCGTCAGCGGCGGCTTTCCGTAGTGCCGCAACAGAACCGGCCGCACCCCGAGCATCAGGACGATCGAAACCACCGCGAAGACGATCGCGTCCACGACCACCGATGTGTCTGCGGCAAAGCTGATTCCGGCGGTCAGGAGCGCACCGCTGCCCAACATCAGCAGAGTGAGGTCTCCGGTGAGCATCTCCGCCGCCGCGAGCAGAATCCCCGCGACCAGCCAAACAATTGCGGCCACAAAACCACTGTAGTGGTCCGGACCTCATCTGGGGCGCGACAGACACAAGATCAGCCCTCCGCCACCGGGCGGGCCGGGCACGGTAGCTTCGGGCGGGTGAGTTCGCGTGACATGTATGGCAACGACATCTTCGGCGGGCACTCGCGCAAGCAGAAGCGGGCAGTGCCGCAGGTGACGGCGGAACGAGACCTGGTCGTCGAAGACGCGGCGACCGGATTCTGCGGCGCCGTGGTCGGATTCGATCGCAGCTATGACGGTGACTTCGTGAAGCTGGAAGACGGGCGCGGAGCGGTGCGGCTGTTCGCGCTGCGCGAGGCCGCGTTCCTCATCGACGGCCAACCGGTCACCCTGCTCCGGCCTGCCGCTGCCGCTCCGAAAAGGGACACCCGCTCGGCGTCAGGCTCCACGCGGGTCGAAGGATTGCGCGCCCGGGTCGCCCGGACCAGCCGGATCTGGGTGGAGGGCGTCCACGACGCCGCCCTGGTCGAACGAGTCTGGGGCCACGACCTGCGCGTCGAGGGCGTGGTCGTGGAACACCTGGAGGGCCTGGACAACCTGGCCGAGCGACTCGTCGAATTCGACCCGGCCCCCGGCCGCAAAGTCGGCGTGCTGGTCGACCACCTGGTCACCGGCTCGAAGGAAACCCAACTGACCACCGGTCTCGGCCCCCATGTCCTCGTGACCGGCCACCCCTTCATCGATGTCTGGCAGGCGGTTCGCCCCGCCACGGTCGGGATCGAGGCGTGGCCGGAGGTGCCACGCGGCGAAGACTGGAAAACCGGCATCTGCCGCCGCCTCGGCTGGGGCACTCCCCAGGAGGGCTGGCGGCGCGTCTACAACGCCGTCGAATCCTTCCGCGACCTCGAAGCCCCGCTCATCGGCGCGGTGGAGCGGCTCATCGATTTCGTCGCCGAGCCCCAGCAGTAACCGGCACGTTCGAATTATCCGGTTTCGCCGAACCTCTCGTGCGGGCAGTCGACACGGCTGGGACGTCGAACGTATCCCGCCGCCGCATTCTGCAAGACTCGACGGGTGACCGACCATCGTGATGTGGACGCAACCCGGCTCGCTACCGACTCGCTTGCGCAAGGCGATCCGACCGGATGGTTCGAGCAGCTGTACGCCGCCGCGGAGGAGGGGTCGGCGATTGTGCCCTGGGATGCCGACGAACCGAATCCGCTGCTGGTCGACTGGGCCGAGCGGCACGAGCCCGCCGGTGTCGGCGGGCGGGCGCTGGTGGTCGGCAGCGGGCTGGGCAGGGATGCGGAACATGTTGTGCGGCTGGGCTTCCGCACCACCGCGTTCGATATTTCGGAAACCGCGATTCGGACGACCCGCGAGCGCTTCCCGAACTCACCGGTGGACTATGTGGTCGCCGATCTGCTCGATCCCCCCACCGAGTGGAGCGGCGCGTTCGACCTTGTGGTGGAGTCCATCACGGTGCAATCGATGCCACTGTCGGTGCGGGCCGAGGCCATCACCCGGGTCGCGACCATGGTCGCACCGGGTGGCGAACTGCTGGTCATCTCCGGCATCCGGGTGGAGGGCGAACATGTGGACGGTCCGCCGTGGCCGCTGACCCGCGCGGAAATCGAATCGTTCGCGGTCGGCGGGCTGGAACCCGTGCGCATCGAGCAGGTATCCCTGCCGACCAGGCCCGAGGCATACCGGTGGCGCGCGGTGTTCCGGAGGATCTGACACCGATGAGTTAACCATGCGCATTTCGAATCAGTCGGGCCGTCCATGCACGCAGCTCACCGGGGTACCAGGGATGGATGCCCCCGGGTAGCGATCACCCTTTATGCTCGATGATTATGTGCTCTCCTAGTGCCACGCTGACGGTGTGGGCCGGCTCATGGCTGGCCGGATGCAGCGCGCCCGACGACATCCTGGAGGCCTTGTACGCCTGGGCGCCGCAGCACACCATCGCCGCGGGCGACCCGGCGACCGGTGGCCGCAACGACCTGCCGTGGTCCTCGCGAGGCAACCTGCCCGGCACCGGAGTCATGGCCTTGCTCAAGGTGATTCGCGAGACCATGGCGCAGCCGGGCGCACAGCTGCGGCTGGTGCTTCCGGTGCCGGGCGACGTGCGCGGCCTGCCCGCGGGCACCGTGTTCGCCGCCGACGCGGTCGACACCGGTGAGGGATTGCTCATCGGCGTTCCGGGAGCCGACGGCACCGGCCTGATCCCGCAGTGGGCCGACGACGACACCCTGCAATGGACCGTCTACAGCACCCCCATCCCGCCCGCACCCGGCCCTGACATGTCGCTCGGCGAGGCCGAATACGCGATGCGCGAAGCCGTCCGCGACGCCGCCGACGCGCTGATGCAGCTGCACACCACCTCTGTCAACGCCGCCGACTCCGACCCACGCGAACTCATCGAGGCCGAGCTCGCCGACTACTCCAAACACGACTACCCCGAGTCGATTCCCTTGCGTGCCAGGCGAATTCTGAACAGCGCCGACCACGTAGCCGCCATCCTCACCGTGGCACAACGGGAACCGGCATCCTCCCCCACGTCGGCGACGGCAATCGGTGCGCAAGAAGACCTGCTACGCCCACTCTGGGACGCCATCCGCGCTGCCCGCCTCGTCGCCGTGCACGCGGCGGCACGCGGCACGTCGTGAGTCGCGCGAAACCATCGATCGGATCGCACACCGGGTGCCGGCCCTCTTCTGGTTGAATGGGGCCGACCAACCCGGCTCTCCGACTCAGGGCGGTGCGCGATGCTCCTCACCCAACGCAGTTGCGCGATCCTGGCCGCCGCGCTGATCGGCCTCGGTCTCCCCCCGGCTGTTCCCGCCTCGGCGATCGTGGGCGGCAGCGCCGCAGCGGCGACGGAATACCCGTGGCTCGCCGCGATCGGCAGCCCACTCTTCCTCACCCGCGAGTCGGGACAGTTCTGCGCCGGGGCGCTCGTCGCACCGGATCAGATGGTCACCGCGGCGCATTGCGTCCAGCTCGCCCAGCTGCTCCCACAGGCGCTCACCGTCACCTTCGGCCGCACCGACCTGCGCTCGAATGACGGAGACACCGTGCGAGTCAGAGACATTCGCATCCACCCCGGCTTCCACGACACCGACTTCGACGGCGAAACCGTCCACCACAACAACGTCGCGATCCTTACTCTGGACCGGCCACAACCAGGACCGTTCGTAGAAATCGCTACCCAGCGAGCCGATTTCGGCACGATCCTCGGGTGGGGCGCGACCGCCGAGGGCGATTACTCCAATACCGTCCTGCGCGCTGCCGTCGTCCCGCTGGTCTCCGACAGCGCCTGCGCCGCCGCATACGGCTCGGCCTTCGATCCACGCGACATGCTCTGCGCGGGCTCTACCGAAGCGGACACCGGCCAACTCGATAGTGGCGGACCATTGCTCGTCGACGGCAGGCTTGTGGGGCTGACCTCATGGGGCAAAGGCAGCGCGCGTCCCGGCTTCCCGGGTGTCTATGCACTCCCGCACCTTGATTGGTGATCGCGGGCAAACCTGATCCGCCCTTGACCCGAGGTCAGTAGGTGGGCGGCTGCTGCGGCGGGTATTGCTGGGGCTGTTGAGGATAGGGCTGCTGCCCGTACGGTTGCGGATAGCCCGGTGCGGGAGCTTGCTGCGGGTAGGGCTGCCCCGGCGTCTGCGGCGAATACGGCTGGCCCGCCTGCTGTTGGGGATACGGCTGGCCCGGCGTCTGCGGCGAGTACGGTTGCTGTGGATAGGGCTGGCCGGGGGTCTGCTGCGGGTAGGGCTGCGGCGCGTACTGCTGTTGCGGATATTGCTGCGGCGGGTACGGCGGCGGGTTCTGCGGCAGCTGGTTCTGGTTCCTGCTGTTCGACGACGAGCGGGCGACAATGATGATCGCGACGACGACGATGATCAAGCAGATGATGCCGACGATATAGGCGGAGGCGCTCACGCCGCCGCCGCTGCTGCTGCCACCACGACGCCGAGCGTCGTAGGAGTCCAACGCCGACGCCCACGTGGTGCTATCGGACCATACGTGCGTATCGAGCAGGCCTGCGTTGGTCAGCAGGTCGACATAGACCATCGGGTTCCCCCCTTCGAGCGGCTTCGGTCCTCTACCGAAGCCGAAAGGGATGCTATCGCAACCTCGTTGCCCCTCCCGGGGCTGGGCAGCCGAGGTGCACCACTCGGCAGCCGACCCCGATCCGCTCTCCGCGTGCCCGATTCACCGACCGACCGGGGCACTGCGCCGGGCCGGCGCACAGCAGCCGACGGCACACGGATCCCCATTCAGGGTGCATCCGTATCCCGGCATCTCGCCGAGCCGGCGCGCCGCCGCATCCGTCACGTGTTCGCCGATCAATTCGACGACCAACCGGGCGAATCGTGGATCGGTGCCCGGCGTCGCCGCCCTGGCGAATGCCATATCCAGCTCGGCGGCCTTCGCCTTCGCCTCGTTGTCCAGGTCCCAGATCACCTCGAGGTGGTCGGAGACGAAGCCGACCGGGCAGACCACCACGGCGTCGACGGCCTTACCGGACAGGTCTTCGAGGTGATCGACGATGTCGGGATCGAGCCACGGAACCTGCGGCGGGCCCGAACGCGACTGCCACACCAGGTCGAAATCGGTGAATCCGGTTGCGGCCGCGCACAAACGTGCCGCCTCGGCGACCTGGCGACTATAGAGTCTGCCACCGTCGGCGGGCGGGCCCGCGGTAGCGTCGGCGGAGATCGGTATCGAGTGCGCGGTGAACACCAGGCGCGCCCGATCCCGACGGTCGAGCGGAAGTTCGGCCACCGCGGCACGAATCGCGTCGGCGAAGGACTCGATCAGCAGCGGATGATCGAAATACTGGCGCAGCTTCACCAATTCCGGCGCACCTGCGCCGAAAGCCGCACGCGCCCTGGTGATGTCCTCGTGGTACTGCAGGCAACCGGAGTAGCCGCCCCACGCCGAGGTCGGGAACACCAGCGCGGAACGCACGCCGTCGGCAGCCATCCGTGCGACGGTGTCCTCGACCATGGGATGCCAGTTCCGGTTGCCGAAGTACACCGGCAGATCGATTCCGGCTGCGGCCAATTCGGCTTCGACCGCGGCGATGATATCGAGATTGAGCGCATTGATCGGCGAGACGCCGCCGAAGTGCAGATAGTGCTTCGCGACTTCGTCGAGGCGTTCGCGTGGCACTTCCCTGCCCCGCGTGACGTTCTCCAGGAACGGCATCACATCTTCCGGCCGTTCGGGGCCGCCGAAGGAAAGCAGCAGCAGCGCATCAAAACCCATGCTCAATCCATCCTCATGCCGACGCCTGCCGGAATCCGGTTGCCAGTGCCTCCGCCCACGCGACAGTTCCGACGCCGGGCCGACCGAAACACCGGTATCCGAGCGGCGGGGCCACCCCGCGCCCGGATACCGGGAGGTTCACCCGCCCGGACGCCGGGAGGTTCACGCGTTCGCGGGCTCGGATTCGGCCACCGGCGCGTCTTCACCGAGCATGCTGGCCGGGATGGACCAGTTGTGGCTGGCGCCGCCGTCGACGTAGACGATGGAGGCAGTGGTGCCGGGCAGCCAATCCGAGAGCAGCGCGCACACCGACTTGGCGACAGGGGTCGGGTCGTTGACGTCCCAGCCGAGTGGGGCGTTCTCGTCCCACACGGTGTTGAGCGCCTCGAGCTTCTTGGCCTCACCCGTCGCCGCGCCCGCGATGGCCTTGGCAGCGAGCGTCTTGACCGGCCCCGCCGCGACCAGGTTGGAGCGGATGCCGCGGTGGCCGACCTCGCGGGCGACATAGCGGTTCACCGACTCCAGGGTCGCCTTGGCGACGCCCATCCAGTTGTAGAACGGCACCGCCTGGCGCGGGTCGAAGTCCATGCCGACGATGGAGGCGCCGTCGTTGAGCACAGGCAGCAGCGCCTTCGCGAGCCCCGCGTACGAGTAGGCCGAAACCTCCAGCGCCACCGCGACATCCGACCACGGCGCGTCCAGGAACTCGCCGCCGATGCCGAGGCAGGAGCGCGGCGCGAACCCGATGGAGTGCACGACGCCGTCGATGCCCTCCGGCGCGACCTCGCGTACCCGGTCCGCCAGCGTGGCCAGGTGCTCGACGTTCTGCACGTCCAGCTCGATGGCCGGCGGCACCGGCTGCGGCAGCCGCTGCGCGACCCGGTCGATCAGCCGGAGCCGGTCGAACCCGGTGATGAGCACCTTTGCGCCCGCCTCCTGCGCCACCTTGGCGACGTGCCAGGCGATGGAAGCGTCGGTGATGATGCCGGTGACCAGGATGGTCTTGCCTTCGAGCAGTCCGCCCATGAGTTCTCGGTTCTCCTGAAAGTCGTGTGTAGGTTGCTTGCGGCCGCCGACGGCGTCGGGGCCACCCGGATTTCCGTCAGCTCAGCTCAGTGGCCCATGCCCATGCCGCCGTCGACCGGGATGACAGCGCCGGATACGTAACGTGAATCTTCGGAGGCCAGGAAGCTGATCACAGCCGCGACCTCTTCGGGCTGGCCGAGCCGCTGCAGCGGAATGAACTTCTTCGCGGTGTCGCGCAGATCGTCGGGCAGTTCCGCCGTCATGTCCGTCTCGATGAACCCGGGCGCGACGACGTTGGCGGTGATCGAGCGCGAACCGAGCTCACGGGTGATCGAGCGCGCGAGGCCGATTACGCCTGCCTTCGAGGATGCGTAGTTGATCTGGCCGGGGCCGCCGCCGAGGCCGACGACGGAACCGAGGAAGATCATCCGCCCCCAGCGCGCCCGCAGCATGGCCCGGTTGGCCCGCTTCGCACAACGGAACGCACCGGTCAGGTTGGCATCGATGACCCGGGTGAACTGCTCCTCGGTCATCCGCATCAGCAGCGTGTCGTCGGTGATGCCTGCGTTGGCCACCAGCACCTCGACCGGTCCCTGATGCTGCTCCACCTCGGTGAAGGCGGCGTCGACCGATTCGCTGTCGGTCACATCGCATTTCACACCGAACAGTCCGTCCGGCACCCCCGACCCACGATGCGTGACGGCGACCTTGTGGCCGTCGGCGACCAGACGCTGCGCGACCGCGAGCCCGATGCCACGGTTGCCGCCGGTCACCAGTACCGACCGGGATGTGATGTTCGACATAAAGACCAACCTATCTGTTCGAGTTCGTGCGCCGCGCCCGGGCACCACACATTGATGCGATGCCACAGTCGCAGCGCCCGCAGGCGAGGGCAGTGCCTATGGCAGGCGTTGACGATAGAGCAATCCGGTCACGACACCCGCGCAGACGAGGAGCATGCCGAGCAACAGCCACGGCCTACTCGCATCGCCACGGGTCATCTCGTAGCCGATCTGCTCCTCGAGGGTGTCGTAGACGGCGGTGAGCTCGGTCAGGCTCGACGCCGTGTAGAAATCGCCGCCGGAGAGTTTGGCGATTTCGCGCAGCGAGTCGTCGTCGACGGGCACCTTGACTCGCTGCGCCCCCTTGCCGTCCGGATCCGGGATCTCCACCGTGCCCCACTGCGTGCCGAACGAAATCGTCGACACCGGAACGCCTTTGTTCTTCGCGAGTCGAGCCGCGGTGAATCCGTGCCGCGGATTGTCGACGTCCTTGTCGTCGGGCACGGTCTGCTTGCCGTCCGACATCAGCACGATGCGGGCGGGCGGCGGCGTGCTGGCGCCGCCGAGCACCTGGGCGAGGGTCTCGATCGACTGCAGCGCGGTGAGAATGCCCTCACCGGTGGCGGTGCGCTCGGCCAGCTTGATGTTGTCGATAGAGGCCTTGACAGCTTCCCGGTTCGTGGTCGGCGGCTGCATCACCGAGGCGGTGCCCGCGAAGGTGACGAAACCGAGGTTGATGCCGGGGGTGAGCCCGTCGACGAATTCCTTGCCTGCCTTCTGCGCCACCTGCAGACGGCTCGGCTCGACGTCGGTGGCCTCCATGGACAGCGAAACGTCCATCACCAGCACGACTGTCGCGCGGTTGCGCGGCACCTTCTTCACCGCCGTCGGTCCCGCGGCGGCGATGGTGAGGAACACCAGCCCGACCAGCATCAGCGCGATCGGCACGTGCCGCATCGGACTCGGCCGCGTCGGTGCGACCTTTTCCAGCAGCTCCATGTTGCTGAAGCGCAGCATGTGCTTGTGCCTGCTGCGCTGAACAAGGATGTAGCCGAGGGCGATCAATCCGATGATGGCGAGGAAGCTCAGCCAGATGAGCGCGGTGAAATGCGAAATGCTCACTGGCGCGCCACCTTTCCGGTCGGCGCGCCGAAGGCATGGCGCCGGGTGGACACGAACCGGACCACGTCGGCTATCCAGTCCCGATCGGTCTGCAGCGTCATCACCGGCGCGCCGCAACTGCGCAGCGCCTGCTCGACCTGTTCTCGGTGTCGCTGGGCGGCGGCCGCGAAGTCCGCGCGCAGCGTCGGCGTCACGCTGAATTCGCGGGTGCGCCCGGTCTCCGGGTCGTGCAGCACCACATCACCCATGTCGGGCAGCGACAGGTCGCGCGGATCGAGCACCTCCACCGCGAGCAGATCGTGGCGCGCGGAGATGGCGCGCAGCGAACGCTGCCAATTGATGTCGCCGAGGAAATCGCTGATGACGACCGCGAGGCCGCGTTTGCGTTGCGGACGACGCAGGGATTCGATGCCCGCGCGCAGGTCACCGCGCACGCCGTCGGGGGCGTGCGGGGTGGTCGCGATGCTGCGCAGCAGCGACTGGGCGTGCACGCGACCACTGCGCGCCGGAATACGGACCAACTGCTCACCGGTGGCGACAACAGCGCCGATCCGGTTGCCGCCACCACTGGTGAGGTGGGTGATCGCGGCAGCGGCGGCGATCGCGAGATCGCGCTTCTGGCAGTACGCGGTGCCGAAATCCAGACTGGCCGACAGGTCGACGACCATCCAGGTTTCCAGTTCGCGATCGGCGATCATCTGCCGAACATGCGGATGAGTGGTGCGGGCGGTGACCGACCAGTCCATTTGCCGCACATCGTCACCCGGCTGGTACGTGCGAGCCTCCCCCGGCTCCGAACCGGGGCCGGGGATCAGACCCTGGTAGTCGCCGTGCAACACGCCGTCGAGCCGTCGGCGCACGGTCAGCTCGAGCGACTTCAGCGCCGCCGACAACTTCGGATCGGTCAGCTCTCCTGCTCGGAACGAAGGCGGTGCGTGTGATGACATCGTCGCTCGTGGAACCGGGTCCGATGCTCGGGTCACTTCGGCTGGTTATTGCCGGCGGCCTGCGGAATCTGCCCTACGGGCGGGTGGGGAGCCGCCTGCGGCTGCGGCACCGGGGGCTGCGGAATCGGCGGTTGCTGCGGCGGCAGCGGCGGCGTGGCGTGCGGACCCATCGTGGGCGGTGCGGCAGGCGCAGGCGCCTGCTGCGCGCTCGGTCCCATCGCCTGCGGCGCGACCTGCGGCAAGCCGATCGTCTGCAGCACGCGCTTGATCACGTCGTCCGGGCTGATCTCGTCGGCGAGCGCGTCGTAGGACAGCACAAGGCGGTGGCGCAGCACATCCGGGATGACCTCGACCACATCCTGCGGCACCACGTAGTCGCGGCCGCGGATCAGGGCGACGGCGCGGGCCGCGGCGATGATGCCGAGGCTGGCACGCGGCGAGGCGCCGTAGGAGATCCAGCTCGCCACATCCTGCATGCCGAAGTCGGCGGGCGTGCGGGTCGCCGCGATCACCCGGACCACATAATCGACAAGCGCGTGGTGCACGAAGGTGTTGGCGGCCAGCTTCTGCAGCCGGATCACATCGTCCGGTTCGAGAATCTGCTTGGCCTCCGGCGGGGTGACACCCATCCGGTAGATGATCTCGCGCTCTTCCTCGACCGACGGGTAGTCGACGACGACCTTGAACAGGAAGCGGTCGCGCTGCGCCTCCGGCAGCGGGTACACGCCCTCGCTCTCGATCGGGTTCTGCGTCGCCATGACGAGGAACGGATCGGGCATCGGGTAGGTCTTGCCACCGATCGACACGTGTCGCTCGGCCATCACCTCGAGCAGTGCCGACTGCACCTTGGCCGGCGCACGGTTGATCTCGTCGGCGAGCAGGAAGTTCGCGACCACCGGGCCGAGCTCGGTGTCGAACTGCTCGCGACCCTGCCGGTAGATCCGGGTGCCGATGAGGTCGGTGGGCACCAGGTCCGGGGTGAACTGCACCCGGGAGAACGAGCCGCCGACGACCTTGGCAAAGGTTTCCACCGCAAGGGTCTTCGCGATACCTGGCACGCCCTCGAGCAGGACGTGGCCCCGTGCGAGCACACCGACCAGCAACCGCTCGACCAGTCGATCCTGGCCCACGATAACCCGCTTGACCTCGTAGATCGCTTTTTCCAGGGTCTGGACGTCACGCTCCAGGGTGCTAGGCACGGGAGCAGGCGCCTCTTTCGCCAAGCTTGCCCCGCTCACACCGTCCGTCGAAGTCACCAACATCCCCGCTTTCGCTTTGGTCCTGTGCGTGCTGCCACAACTATTCCAGGTAATGGCCGCAAGCGCCGCAACCGGCTCCGACAGTACGGGAATCCGCGGGATTCGCCAGCCTGGTTACGCCGCAACGCCACAACCCTCAGGAGACGATACGCACCGCGTACGGCATGATGCCGCCCTCGCGTACCGCGGACACCCGGACGACCTCACCGGATTGCGGCGCTTCCACCATTTTTCCGTTGCCCAGATACAGCGCGACGTGCTGGCTACCGTTGGGGCCCCAGAACAGCATGTCGCCGCGGGCACGCTCGCCGACGGGAACCCGGGTGCCCGCGTTGTATTGATAGCCGCTGTAGTGCGGCAGCGAAACACCGATTCCGGCGAAGGCGTAGATCATCAGCCCAGAGCAGTCGAATCCGATCTTGGTGTAGTCGCCGTGGCTGTCGGCGACGCCGCCATCGCGAATGCCGAGGGTCGGCCCGTCCTCGTCGCCGCCACCCCAGGCATAGATGACACCCAGCTGGGACATGGCCCGGTCGACGACGGTTTCGACGGCATCGGAACCGCCGATAGCCGGCATGCTCGGGCGCGGGGTGCTCGACCGCGGCGGCGGCGAGTCCTCCAGCTGATTGTGTGGGCGCTTGCCCTGCCCCGCCTGAGCCGCACGCTCCCTGGCGGCAGCGTCCTGGGCCGCGCGGGCCGCCGCGGCGGCCGCGGCGGCGCGGATCGCGGCCTCCTCGGCCCTGCGCTGCTCGTCCCAGGCCAGGAAGGCTTCGCGTTGTCCTTGCAGCCCAGCCACATTCGTGCGCGCGGCGTCCAGCCGCCCTTGGGCAGCGGTGCGCTCGCGGACGATGTTGTCGCGCAGCACGGTCTGCTGATCCAGTTCGGACTTCGCGGCGGCGACGGCGTTCGCCGCGTCGACCTTCTTCTGTTCGGCCACCGCGGCGGCGGCTTCGGCCTCGGACTTCGCTCGGCGCGCACTGGAATTCTTATTGGCGTGATCGATCTGGGCACGTCGAAGGCTGTCGAGCACCTGTTGCTGGTTCTTGGATACCAGGCTCAGCACCTGGGCGCGATCGAGGGCGAGGCCGGGGGTGGCGGAGGCGAGATAGGTGACCATCGAACTGGTGCCGGGGCGGGTGTACGCCTGGGTGGCGAACTGGTCGAAGTTGCGCCGCGCCACGTCGACTTCGGTTCCGGCGTCGGCGAGTTCGCGCTGAGTCTCGACGACCACCGCGGCAGCGGCGTCAGCGGCCGCGCGCGCGTTCTGCAGGTCGACGAGGGCTTTGTTGACTTCTTCACGTTTGCAGGCAACGACGTCGTCGAGCTGCTGTAGCTGCTGGTCGGCCGCGGCGACCTGGTTGATCAGTCCGCCGACCTCGGTCAGCCTGGCGTCGACTTGGGCGCCGGCGTCGGCGATCTGGCCGTCGCTCGGGTTCGGCGGCGCCGGCGGCACCGCGGTGACGGGTCCCGCCGTCACCACCACGACCGAGACCAGCAACCCCAGAGCGACCCACAGCGGACGCTGAGAGCCGGCTTCGCCGTTGTTGCGCATCGCACCTCCCAAAGGACCCGACGTCGGCTTCGCCTCACGAGCATCAGCCGCACCATCGCGCTCAGTAGTCGGCGAATAGCTCTCCCAACACTTCTTCCCCATCGGTGGTCATTCGAACCGTACGACACATCCTTCACCAAGGAAACTCCAGCAACAGAATCACAGTCGCGTAATTTGGCATTTGCCCAAAATTAGCCGGATGCAGGCAGGGCTTCGCTCGGTTAAAACAAACCGACCGTTAGGAAAGGTGGTCGAACAGGTACTCGCTAGTGCGCAGAGTCCCGATCGCCGTCTCGACCGGAAACTCCCACCGGCACCGCGTCCGCCGACGATCGCCGAGACTTGATCCAGTACAGCCCGCCGACGACGATCGCGGTGCCCGCCAGCAACACACTCGTGATCGCGGTCCAGGAGATCATCTCCGGCTGCTCCAACTGATCCACGAAGAGCCGGGCCGCCTGTGCCGAATGCGCCTGCTGACTCTTCGAGAAGTCCTCGGCCCGCTCCAGCTTGACCCGGCTGACGGAGTCGCTGTAAGTGCCCACCCAGTCGTCGCTGAGCACCACCACAGTTCCGTGCTCGGTCTTGCCGACCACGGTGGCCAGGTCACGTAAATTGGAGTCGTGGCCTGGATTGCCGGGGATCACCACGATGCTGAGCTCGATTCCATGGGACCGGGCGTCGGCGACGACGGCCTCGAGCGCCTTCTGGTCCTTGCCCTTGGGGGTGGCCACATGGTTGTCGGCCACGTCTTTTTTGATGGCGTCCATGGCCTTCTCATCGATCCCGGGCGGCAGTTCGGCGGCCATGGGTGTGAAAACCGAGGTGTGCGAGACGGTCATCTTCCATCCGGTCTGTCGAGCCGCACGCGAGGCGACGGGCATCCAACACTGCGGGGTGAGCACTGCTCTGAGCCGGTACATGCCCACCGGCCACCCCTGCAACTCGAAAGCACAGTACGCGACGGAGTGTCGGGCCTCCCGCACACGGCACGTCCAACGGCCCCCGCGCGTTTCACAGGACAAGCGTACTGTTAGGCTCGAAGGCGCGAGGAGTCAGCACCTTCCAGCGCTGGAGCCCTCCGAAGACGTACCGCCGGCGACTGTTCGCAGGTCGCCCGAAACAACCAGCCACTGGCACAGCCCCGCCGGTGGCCACCCTCACAGACGAGTGGAGCTGACGTGACGACAAGTATCGATACTTTCGGCGCCAAGGGCACCCTCGAGGTCGGAAGCAACTCCTACGAGATCTTCCGCCTCTCCGCCGTGCCCGGCACCGAGAAACTCCCCTACGCACTCAAGGTCCTCGCGGAGAACCTGCTCCGCACCGAGGACGGCGCGAACATCACCGCCGATCACATTCGCGCCATCGCGAACTGGGATCCGTCGGCCGATCCGAGCATCGAAATCCAGTTCACCCCGGCCCGCGTGATCATGCAGGACTTCACCGGCGTGCCCTGCATCGTCGACCTCGCCACCATGCGTGAGGCCGTCGCCACTCTCGGCGGCGACCCGAACAAGGTCAACCCGCTCGCACCCGCCGAGATGGTCATCGACCACTCGGTCATCATCGACGTGTTCGGCCGCGCCGACGCCTTCGAGCGCAATGTCGACATCGAATACTCCCGCAACGGCGAGCGCTACCAGTTCCTGCGCTGGGGCCAGGGCGCGTTCGACGACTTCAAGGTCGTCCCCCCGGGCACCGGAATCGTGCATCAGGTCAACATCGAGCACCTGGCGCGCACGGTCATGGTCCGCAACGGCCAGGCCTACCCCGACACCTGTGTCGGCACCGACTCGCACACCACAATGGTCAACGGCCTCGGTGTATTGGGCTGGGGCGTCGGCGGTATCGAGGCCGAGGCCGCCATGCTGGGCCAGCCCGTCTCCATGCTGATCCCGCGTGTTGTCGGCTTCAAGCTGAACGGCGAGATCAAGCCGGGCGTCACCGCCACCGATGTGGTGCTGACCGTCACCGACATGCTGCGCAAGCACGGCGTCGTCGGCAAGTTCGTCGAGTTCTACGGCAAGGGTGTCGCCGAGGTTCCGCTGGCCAACCGCGCCACCCTCGGCAACATGAGCCCCGAATTCGGTTCCACCGCAGCGATCTTCCCGATCGACAGCGTGACCATCGACTACCTGCGCCTGACCGGCCGCAACGACGAGCAGCTCGCGCTCGTCGAGGCGTACGCCAAGGAACAGGGCATGTGGCACGACGCCGAGCACGAACCCGCCTACTCGGAGTACCTGGAGCTCGATCTGGGCGATGTGGTGCCATCGATCGCGGGCCCGAAGCGTCCGCAGGACCGAATCCTGCTGTCGGAGTCCAAGACTGCGTTCCGCAAGGACATCCACAACTACACCAGCGACGCGGAGAGCGGCCCGGCGGCCGTCACCCCGCACTCGCATCTGGACGAGGCCATCGAGGAGTCCTTCCCGGCCAGCGATCCGGCGGTGCTGTCCTTCGCCGATGACGACTCGGAGTTCGTGCCCTCGGCCGCCAATGGCGCCACCGGCCGCCCGAGCAAGCCGGTCAAGGTGTCGTCGGAGGAGTACGGCGACTTCGTGCTCGATCACGGCGCCGTGGTGGTCGCCTCGATCACCTCCTGCACCAACACCTCCAACCCGTCGGTCATGCTCGGCGCCGCGCTGCTCGCACGCAACGCCGTCGAGAAGGGCCTGACCTCCAAGCCGTGGGTGAAGACCTCCATGGCCCCGGGTTCGCAGGTCGTCAACGACTACTACAACAAGGCCGGACTGTGGCCCTACCTGGAGAAGCTCGGCTTCTTCCTGGTCGGCTACGGCTGCGCCACCTGCATCGGCAACACCGGCCCGCTGCCGGACGCGGTGTCGAAGGCGATCAACGACAACGACCTGTCGGTCACCGCGGTGCTCTCCGGCAACCGCAACTTCGAAGGCCGCATCTCCCCCGACGTCAAGATGAACTACCTGGCCTCCCCGCCGCTGGTCATCGCGTACGCGCTCGCGGGCACCATGGACTTCGACTTCGAGACCGACGCCCTCGGCCAGGACACCGACGGCAACGACGTCTTCCTGAAGGACATCTGGCCTTCGCCGAAGGAGATCGAGGAGACCATCGGCTCCGCGATCAGCCAGGACATGTTCATCAAGTCCTACGCCGACGTGTTCAAGGGCGACGAGCGCTGGCGCAGCCTGCCCACCCCGGAGGGCAAAACCTTCGAGTGGGATGCCAAGTCCACCTACGTGCGCAAGCCCCCGTATTTCGAGGGCATGCCGCAGACCCCGAACCCGGTCACCGACATCAAGGGCGCGCGGGTGCTCGCCTACCTGGGCGATTCGGTCACCACCGACCACATCTCCCCGGCAGGCAACATCAAGCCGGGCACCCCGGCCGCGCAGTACCTGGAGGCCAACGGCGTCGAGCGCAAGGACTACAACTCCTACGGCTCGCGTCGCGGTAACCACGAGGTGATGATCCGCGGCACCTTCGCCAACATCCGGCTGCGCAATCAGCTCCTCGACGACGTCTCGGGCGGCTACACCCGCGACTTCACCCAGGACGGCGGCCCGCAGGCCTTCATCTACGACGCCTCACAGAACTACCAGGCCGCGGGCATCCCGCTGGTCGTGCTCGGCGGCAAGGAGTACGGCTCGGGTTCCTCGCGTGACTGGGCCGCCAAGGGCACCAGCCTGCTGGGTGTGAAGGCCGTCATCACCGAGTCGTTCGAGCGCATCCACCGCTCCAACCTCATCGGCATGGGCGTCATCCCGCTGCAGTTCCCGGCAGGCGAGTCGGCCGCGTCGCTGAAGCTGAACGGCACCGAGACCTTCGACATCGACGGCATCACCCAGCTGAACGAGGGTGCTACTCCGAAGACCCTGAAGGTCACGGCCACCAAGGAGAACGGTGACAAGATCACCTTCGACGCCGTGGTCCGGATCGACACCCCCGGTGAAGCCGATTACTACCGCAACGGCGGCATCCTGCAGTACGTGCTGCGCAACATGATCAAGGGATAACACCCGAACGATCACGGTGACTGTGCGTGAAAGCTCCTGCCCCGCTTATGAAAGGCTAGGCTCGAGCTTTCACGCACAGTTCGTTGGCGGCATCGCGCTGAGCTTGCCGAGCGTCCGGAAGACTCCAGCGCCCGCAAGACTCTAGCCACGGAACGGAGACTGTGTGCCCAAGGTCAGTGACGATCACCTCGCCGCCCGGCGCAACCAGATTCTCGACGGCGCACGCAGCTGCTTCGCCGAATACGGTTACGACGGTGCCACGGTGCGCCGCCTCGAAGAGACCACCGGGCTCTCGCGTGGCGCGATCTTCCATCACTTCCGCGACAAGGACGCCCTTTTCCTCGCGCTCGCGCAGGAGGACGCCGTGCGGATGGCCGATGTGGCCGCCCACCAGGGTCTGGTGCAGGTGATGCGGGACATGCTTGCCGACCCGAAGCAATTCAATTGGCTCGGAACACGTTTGGAGATCGCGCGCCGGTTGCGCACCGACGCCGAATTCCGAGCGAACTGGGAGCAGCGCTCGGAGGAGCTGACCGCCGCCACCTTGGCCCGCCTAGAGCGTCGCAAGGCGGAGGGCAGGCTGCGCGACGACGTCCCGACCGACGTCCTGCTCGGCTACCTGGACCTGGTCCTCGATGGCCTGATCGCCCGGATAGCTTCCGGCCACACCAATGAAAACCTTTCAGCGGTATTGGATCTCGTCGAAGCCTCGGTTCGCCGCAGGGAGTGACTTCCCGAACGGGCGTCCCGGCCATCGACCAGTTCGAGCGGTGACCGGCCTACCAGCCGCAATGGCGGCCTCGGGTGACATCGGCCGGGATTATGATCGGTAGGTCGGGGCTGCATATTTCGCCTCTAGAGGTGGTGGACGCCATGAGCGGTTGCGATACGACACGGGGCCTGGCCGACTGCGAACATTCGGCGAATATCTGCGCGTGCCGTGGACCTGCTCCGGCCGACGAGAGAGTGCGCGGTGTCCGATGACGGTATCGGGGGGACGCAGCGCGATCTGAGGTTCGGCATCGCGGCAGAATTGGCCGAGGCCGGCTTCGACGATGCCCGCGAGGTCGGCCGCGGCGGCTTCGGGGTCGTGTATCAGTGCGTGGAGCAGGCTCTCGACCGCACCGTGGCGGTCAAGGTGCTGTCGACGGAGGTCGATGATGACGGGCGGGCTCGCTTCCTTCGCGAGCAACGAGCCCTCGGCCGGTTCTCCGGGCATCCGAACATCGTGCAGGTGTTGCGCGCCGACATCACCGCGACCGGCCGCCCGTTCATCGTGATGCCATTTCATCGCCGCGGATCCCTGGATTCCCGCATTCGAGCCGACGGGCCGATCCCCTGGCAGGAGGTGCTGTCGATCGGTGTGAAGCTGGCGGGAGCACTGGCCTCGGCCCATGCCTGTGGCGTGGTGCATCGTGACGTGAATCCGGCCAATGTCCTGGTGACCGACTACGGCGAGCCGCAGCTCGCGGACTTCGGAATCGCCCGCACCGGCGATCTGTTCGAGACCGCGACCGGGTTGGTAGCGGGCACGCCTGCCTACACTGCTCCCGAAGTCCTGAAGGGCGCGCCGCCCTCGGTGGCCTCGGACGTCTACGGCCTCGGTGCGACACTGTTTTGCCTGCTCACCGGTCACGCCGCCTTCGCGAGACGAACCGGCGAGACGATGGTCGCGCAGTTCGTGCGGATCACCTCTGATCCGGTTCCGGACCTGCGGGCAGAGGGCGTGCCGCCGCTGCTGCACGCCGCCATCGACAGTGCGATGGCACCCGAGCCGACCGACCGGCCCGGCTCCGCACAAGACTTCGGCGAGCAACTGCGCAACATCCAGTTCGCCTGCGGTCTTCCGGTCGACACGCAGGCTGTCCCGATCGGCGTGGAATCCACGCCCAGCGTGACGGCGCAAGCGGTTGCGCGCACGCCGCCGACGCCACCGGCCGCCGCGGCGACGCCGATGACCCGGTATCGGCCGCGTACATCGCCACATCGACTTGTCGAACGCCCGGCGCTGCTGGAGTTGCTGCGGGCCGGCCAGTCGCGGCGGCTGGTGCTGATCCACGCACCCCCCGGTTTCGGCAAGAGCACGCTGGCGACGCAATGGGCGGACGTCCTCGAGGCGGACGGGTCCAGCGTCGCCTGGCTCACGGTGGACACCGACGACGACAATGTCGTGTGGTTCCTGTCCCACCTCGTGGAGGCCGTGCGGCTCGTGCATCCCGCGCTGGCCGCCGAGCTGGCCCAAATTCTCGAAGAACGCGCCAGCAATGCTGCCAGGCACGTGATGACGATGCTCATCAACCAGATCCACGCCGACGGTGAAACGGTCGCCGTGGTGATCGAGGATTGGCATCTGGTCACCAGCCCCGCGTCGATCGCGGCGATGGAGTTTCTGCTGGATAACGGCTGCCATCACCTGCGCATGATCGTCACCAGCCGAAACAGGACCGGACTCCCGCTCGGGCGGATGCGGGTGCAGGACGAACTCGTCGAGATCGACGAGGGTCAGCTCCGATTCGATGCCTCGGACACCGCCCGGCTACTCGCCGGTGTCGAGGGCGTCGAACTGAACGCCGACGACATCGACAACCTGTGTCGATCGACCGAAGGATGGGCTGCCGCACTGCAGTTGGCCGCGTTGTCACTGCGCGGAAAGGGCCGTCCCGGTAGTCGTCTGAACGGGACTTCAGGTCAGCACTACGCCATCGGCGAATACCTGATGGAGAATGTGGTGTCGGATCTCGACCCCCCGGTCCTCGATTTCCTGATGCGGACCGCCGTCACCGCCACCACGTGCGGAGGCCTCGCCGAGGTGCTCGCCGAGGTGTCTTCGGGTCAGCAAATGCTCGAAGATCTGTACAAGCAGGATCTGTTCCTGCGCAACGTCGACGATGAGCTGCACTGGTTCCGATATCACGGACTGTTCGCAGACTACTTGCGCCGCAGGCTGATTCGACAACATCCCGGCCTGCTCGAACAATTGCACGCGACCGCGTCGATCTGGTTCGCCGAGCACGACATGCTCACCGAAGCAGTCGACCACGCGCTCGCGGCGGACGCGCCGGAGCGCGCGATGAGCCTGATCGAGGAACATGCCGACGAGCTGCTCGAGAACGCCAGGATGGCCACGTTGCTCGGTCTCGTCGCGAAGGTGCCCACCGCACTCTGCCTCGGCAACCCCCGGCTGCAACTGTCGGTAGCCTGGGCGACTATCGCATTGCAACGCGCCGCCGCGACCCGCACCGCACTGGAGCAGGTCGACGCCACGGTCGCGGCGCTTCCCGCCGACGATGCGCTCGGCGCGGATCTTCGCGCCGAGGCTGCCGTGGCCCGCGCGGCCGAGTTACTGGTGATCGACAGATGCACCGACCTGCCGGACTACGTGATCGCGCGGCAGCAGGCACCGCTACGGCCATTTTTCGCCAACGCCCTGGCCACCACCGCGGCGGCAATCTCCGCGTGCCACTTCGACTTCGACGGCGCGGCCCGATGGCACGAGTGGGCCGAGCACTCTCGGACCCGCGCCGCGGGCCCGTTCGACGCCGTGTACGGCCACTGCATCGCCGGAGTCGCGGCCTTCGATCGTCTCGACATCGCCCACGCCGAGACGAGCTTCCGCAAGGCGGTGCGCCTTGCGCTCGAAACCGGCACCCGATCCCACGCCACCCGCCAGTCCACCGCACTGCTGGGAGATCTGCTGTACGAGACCGGACAGTTCGTGGAGGCCGAGGAACTTCTCACACCCTGGCCCGGGATGGAAGGCGGCACCGTCGAGGTCGTGCTCGCCATCTACGGCACCGGAGCGCGTCTGGCGGCATTGCGCGGCGATCTCGACACCGCTCGAGCCCGGCTCGACGAAGGCCAGCACATCGCCGAGATCCGGAGCCTGCCCCGGGTGGCGGCCCGGATTCTCAACGAGCGGGTGCGCCACGGCCTGCCGATTCCACCGACCGATCGCGAGAATCTCGAGCACCTCGCGACCTATCGTCGACAACCGGACGCGATCCTGGCCATGACATCGGAGCTCGCGCAGGACTCGGCCGTCCACCTGCTGCTCGCTGAGAATTCCACCGACTCGATTCGGGCCGCCACCGCCAGAGCCGAGCGAATGATGCAGGTTATCCAGCGCCAGACACGGCCACGGGCACTGCTGCACGCGCAACTCCGCTACGTCTGTTGCCTGTCCGCGGCTGGAAAGTCCGACCAGGCGGCGACGCTGCTGGCTCCCCTGCTGCGCCGCTGCGCCGAGCTCGGCTTGGTCCGCGCCGTTGTCGACAGCGGACCCGGCATCAGACCGGTGCTGCAGACACTGGCCGAGGCCGCCGATGAAAAGACCCGGCCGCCGAACTCGTTCCTGCGACAGCTATCGGCGGCCATCGATCAATCGCACCGCGCGTGAGCGCGGGCTCGCGTTTCGGCGCGCTGCCGACAGCGGGGCTATGAACCGATGGTCGGCGTCGATTGCGCCGGATCGGTCAGTGACCCGTATAGCGCCTTCAAGGTACGGATCGTGGCCTCGACATCGGCTCGGGGCAGGTCGCCGAACCCTTGCTGCTCAGACTGCGCGATCAATGCCTTCGCGTCGGCGAGCAGTTGCTTGCCTGCGCCTGTGAGGGTGAGTGTGTGCTGCCTGCGAGACTGCGCCGAGACCTCGACCTGGATCCAACCTCGTTGCCTTGCGATATCGATCTGTCTGCTGACCGCGCTTTTTGCGATGCCGAGACGTTCGGCGATGAGTTGCTGGGACGGCACCTCGGGCCCGACGTCGAACAGTCGCAGCAGCGTGAACTGCCGCAGGCTGATGCCGAGCTCGCGGCGGAACATCGCATCGCCGCGCTTGTCGACCAAGGTGACGACCTGATGAACGTAGTAGCCGAACTCGCTGTATAGATCCGTCGGACGCGACATATCAGCATCATACCCACTGAGTTCACATCAGAACTGTTCACATGAGAACGATCTGGGATACGCTGGCCCGAGAGCACCCCCTCGGAAGGACAAAAAATGATTCACGAAGTAACACGCGGCCAAGCACGCAACGGTGAGGTCTCACTCGCCTACGAGATGTTCGGACCGAGCACCGGAGAACCGCTCCTGCTGATCATGGGGGTAGGCGCGCAAATGCTGCTCTGGCACGAGGACTTCTGTCTCGAGTTGGTGCGACGTGGATTCCAGGTCGTACGGATGGACAATCGCGACGCCGGACTCTCGACCCACCTCACCCATCTCGGTGAGCCGAGGCTGTCCGACCTGATCATGCGCCCGAAGGCCGCGGCCCGATATTCGCTCGGCGACATGGCCGCCGATGCGATCGCGGTACTCGACGATCTCGGCTGGCCCTCGGCCAACGTGGTCGGCGGCTCGCTCGGCGGCATGATCGCGCAAACGATGGCGATCGAGCATCCCCGGCGGCTGCGTTCGCTGACCTCGATCATGTCGTCACCATCGGCGCGCATCGGACGCGCCACCATCAGGACGAGCATGAAAGTTGCCGCGTTGCTGAAACATCCGGTGAACACCGCGGAGGAGGCCGGACAGCAGCTCATCGACACGTACAGGATCATCGGCACACCGGCCGATACCTATCCACTCGACGACAAGTGGCTCGAAGAGATCGGCGCGTTGAGCTTCCAGCGGGCTCACGACCCCGCGGGCAAGCTCCGGCAGCAGGCAGCCATGCTCGCGGCCCCGGATCGAAGAAAGGCGCTGGCCGCACTCCGGCTGCCGACACTGGTCATGCACGGCACCGCCGATCCGATGATTCGCCCCGCCGGCGCACGAGCGACCGCCGAGGCCGTCCCCGGGGCGAAACTCGTCATGATGCCCGGCGTCGGGCATGGCGCGTTCCCCCGCGAGGTCTGGCCGATCATGATCGACAATATCTGCGCGATCGCCGAGTAAGCGGTCACGACATCGTGCGCCGGGCCGGCGAACCTCCGTTCAGTAGGTGTCGTTGAGGTAGTCGGCGGCGTGCGTTGTCCAGAGGACGTCGGTACCGGGCATGTTGTGACCCGAGTACAGGACGTGCTGACCATCGGGCCACGGGGTCAGATACCCGATGACCCCGTTCACGGCCGTGGCATACCGGCCGAGGTTGGCGATCGGGTCGTTCATCAGGAAACTCAGCAGTTCGGCGAAGATCAGCGGCGCCACGTTGCCGATGCGGGCTCCTTCGACGAAGGAGAACGGCGATATCCCGACGTCGATCACCCGCAGCGGCGAGTCCTGCGGTGACGAGGTGATGATGTCGCCGGGATTGGCATACTCGCGCACGTCGAGGGCCGGCCAGGCGCCGCGCTCGCCGTGCAGTCCGTAGGTCGTTGCGGGGCAAAGATTTCCGACTGACTGACCGCGCTTGCGCAGCGGGTTCGCGATATTCACCGCGAAGGCGATCTCGAGGGGTGAGCCGTCGGCGTTGGTGTACTTGCCCGAACGCACTCCTTCCAGAATCTTGCTCGCGCAGATACCGCCGAGCGAATAGCTCAGCAGCCCACAGACATTCGGCGAGTCCTGGATGGCCCGCACGCCCGCCGCGACGCCGCGACGGATCGAGGTCTTCAGTGACGGGCCCCAGAGCTCCGGCGTCGGTCCGATCGAGGCGGGCCAGTCCGGTTCGAAGCAGGTGAAGCGGTCGGCGTCGAGCAGCTTGGTGACATCGTGGAGCATCCCTGCCGGCGTCCCGTTGGCGTTCCGCGGCTCACCAGTGCCGCGGAGGGTGACGATATCGATCATCATGCTCTCCTTGTGCACCGCACTTCGGTGCGATAACCCCAAGGATGACCCACTGATCGTCCCGCCACGCGAGTAGCGCACTACCTCATTGCCCGCAGGTCAACCACCGTGTTCGAGGCTGCCGAGCAGGGTGCGAGCGATGCGGTCGAGTTCACGGCGGTCCGTGGCCGACAGCACCGACAGGATGCGGGTTTCGTTCTCCGCGTGCGCGGTGACCACCGTGTCGATGAGCTCGCGGCCCGAATCGGTGAGTGCGACGCGGACCGCACGACGATCCTCGGCGTCGGCGATGCGCCGGACCAGCCCGGCGGACTCGAGACGATCGAGGCGTCCGGTCATTCCGGCGCGCGACAGCATCAGCGTGTCGGCGAGCACCGACGGGTTCAGTTCGAAGGGCTCCCCCGAACGGCGTAGCGCGGCAAGCACATCGAACTCACCTCGCTGCAGTCCGTGCGCGGTGAAGACCGCTTCGATCGCTCGTTGCGCGACCACTAGCAGTCGCCCGAGGCGACCGATCACGGCCATCGCGTCGAGCTCGAGGTCCGGTCGTTCCCGGCGCCACTGCTCGACGATCGCGTCGACGGGATCTTGCTTCATATCGGCCATGGACAAGATTCTATTCGTTACGATATAGTTCGGTAGCGAATTATCAATGACCGAATCAGTTGGAGGCATCATGAACGACACCACCACCCGCAGCTTCGCCATCCGCCAGCCGCAGGACGCCGAGGTTCTGCGGACGGACTCGGTCACCATGCGACTTCTCATCGACTCGAGCGAAGCGGGCGGCGCGGTAAGCCACCTGGAGGTCAGCATGGATCGGGGCGCCGACGGTGCGGCCCCGCACTTCCACACCAAGTCCGACGAGCTCTTCTATGTCGCCGACGGCGAGCTCCAGGTACTGGCCGGCGACGAGATCGTCACCGTCGGCGCGGGCGGATCGATCGTCGTGCCCAAGCTCATGCCGCACGCTTTCGGCGCCACCCCGGACAGCTCGGCACGAATTCTGATCGCCCTGATGCCCGCCGTCGAACGCTTCGGATACTTCCGACTGCTCGACCGGCTCGTCAAAGGCGAGGCGACCTTCGAGGAGCTCGCCGCGGCTCAGGAAGAATTCGACAACCATTTCATCGATGCACCGGCCTGGTGGGCCGAGCGCAACGCCAACAGGCGGTGATTCCGGCACGCACCGAATATGGACCACGACCGACAGCGCGATACCCGGATCACATGAATGTGGCGAAGGCATCAGCCCGCACGGGAACAATCCGCACCGAACGCGAGGTTTTTCCTGGCATGACATTTTCCGTTCCTGTCGTGGTGCGCGGCTATGAGCTCGATACACAAGGCCATCTGAATCAGGCCGTGTATCTGCAATACGCCGAGCACGCCCGGTGGGAACTGCTGCGCGCCGCCGGAGTGGGCCAGGACAAGCTCCTGGCCACCGGTGTGGGGCCGGTCGTGCTGGAGACCACCATCAAGTACCGACGCGAGCTGCGCGGCGGCGATGACGTGAGCATCACCTGCGAATTCGATTGGCAGCAGGGCAAAACCTTCCGCATCCGCCAGGAGATCCGCAAGCTCGACGGAACGGTCGCCGCCGAGGTTTCGGTAATCGGCGGCGTCCTCGATCTCACCGCGCGCAAGCTCGTCGAGGCTCCGGGTGAACGTTTCCGCACCCTGGCCGAACGACCGGATCTGCTCGGCCTCTGAACAAGCTCACCATCCAGCGCCGCCGGACGGGTCGGCCAGAACTTGCACGTTCGCCTGCACAGCCGCCAACACTCGGCAATACCACTAGGCATACCTAGGTATTCCGATAGCGTGCCGATTGCTGAACATTGTTCTCCGGCGCACCGAAAATCTTTCGGCTCAAGCGCATCCCACGCGGTATCCGGTTTGCCAGCCACCGTGAAATCTTTCGATCCGAACCGATCGACGGCCTCTGCGCGTTATGCTTCAGATCACGCTCGGGGGCCCTGGCAAATCGCGAGCAGATCGGAGAACCCACTATGACCGACGCTATCCACCTTCCCGGTACCGCGCCGACGGGAGATCGCGTTCCCGCGTTGCAGGGCCTACTGGTGGCCGAGTCGGAACGCGCTATCACCGTTCGGGTCAACGAGGGCACCTGGACGTTCCGCAGGGACGACGTACTGCGGGTGCTCCCCGATCAGCACGCCACGAGTTCCGACGGTCGCCCGGTCCTGGTCGACATTCGTCCCGGCGCCACCGCCGACTTCACCCGACGCCTGCGCGTCGACCTCGTCGAACGCCCGATGACCATCGCGGCCGAGCCGTCACTCGCACTGGGAGATGAACTGCTGCAACAACTCACGGCGTCGTGGGCCGACTCGCTCGAGCTCGTCGACTGCCCGGGCGCCGGCAGCGCAACCTTCACCTATTGCCAGACCAAATCGTTCGAAAGTAGCGACGACGGCATCAACTGCGACAGTCTCGACTGAACGGGACCCCGCATGGCGGCGCGCCGTACAGGTTCGGTCCTGATCGTCACCGAATCCGATGATCTGCACAGCACCGCCATGGCGGCGACGTTGCGAGAACACCACGGGCTCAGCCCGATTCAACTCGACCTCCGCGACTTTCCGCGCGAATCAGGAAGTTTCCGGCTCGACCGGTTCGGCACTGCGCGATCACTGTCGCATCTGATCGGGATCGACGACGTGCGTTCGGTATGGTGGCGACGTCCACATCCGACGCGGGTTCCGGTCGGCGTGCGCGCGTCCGACGATGCCTACCGCCAAGCCGAGTGCGACGGGTTCATCCAGGGGCTGCTGTGGTCGATCCCGGCGAACTGGGTCAACGACCCCGGCGCCGACCGCACCGCCACCCGCAAGATCGTGCAGCTGCAGACAGCGCAGCGAGCGGGATTCGTCATTCCGGAGACCCTCATCACCAACGATCCCGACGAGGCGCGCAGTTTTGTCGAATCCCGTTCCGGCGCTGTCGTTTACAAGCGCACCGGAACCGGGCGCGCAGAATTCGCCGAGACCAGGATCATCACCCGGGCCGACTTCGGCAAGCTCGCAGGCATCCGCTCCGCGCCCACCACATTCCAGGATTACGTCCAAGCCGAGTGCGATCTGCGGGTCGTGTGGGTCGACGGTGTCGAATGGACGGTCCGGATCGACTCACAAGCCGGTGTCGGCCGGGTGGACTCGCGGTTGGACACCACCGTGGACTTCAGCCGCGCCAGTCTGCCCGCATCCGTCAGTAAGTCACTGGCCACCCTGATGGGCGCGCTCGGCCTGAGCTTCGGCGTCCTGGACCTGCGCCTCGGCGTCGACGGCGAGTACTACTTCCTCGAGGTCAACCCGCAGGGCCAGTTCGCCTACCTGGAGATCAAGACGGGGCTGCCGATGTTCCGTAGCCTCGGCAATCTCCTGGTGCATGGTGACGGCGCAGTGCCGGGGTACTGAGCACAGAGCGGTTCGAGACCGCTACGAGCTCTTCCGGCGGTTCGCGCCACCGCGGCTGCGGAGTTGCACATGCGACTCCACCAGCACGTTGTGGATGAAACCGTACGAACGTCCGGTAGACCGGGCCAGCGAACGAATGCTTGCGCCCGCCTCGTATTGCTTCTTCAACTGGGTTTGTAGCCGATCGCGTGACTTACCGGTGACGCGTGTGCCCCTACCCAGTGGGGATTTGACTTGTGTGGGCCTGTCGCTCATGGCTTCCTCCGAGTCGCCGAGCCGCGTCTATCCAGGCTAAGCACTCAGCGGGCCGTGATCAACAGATCCTTGTGATGAAAATCACGCAAGCTGAATAAGTTCCAGATAATCCTGGGACCAGTGGTCCTCGGTGCCGTCCGGAAGCAAGATCACACGCTCCGGATTCAGCGCCTCGGCCGCGCCGGGATCGTGCGTGACGAGCACGACAGCCCCCGCATAGCTACGCAATGCGTCCAGCACCTGCTCACGCGAGACGGGATCGAGGTTGTTGGTCGGCTCGTCGAGCAGCAGCACATTCGCCGCCGAAGACACCAGCCCGGCCAGCGCGAGGCGGGTCTTCTCACCACCGGACAGCGTTCCCGCGGGCTGATCCAGCTGCGGGCCGGTGAACATGAACGCGCCCAGCAGGCTGCGCAGCTCCTGCTCTCCGGCATCCGGTGACGCGTGCCGGATGTTCTCCCACACCGATGCGTCGTCGTCGAGCGTGTCGTGTTCCTGGGCGAAGTAGCCGATCTTCAGACCGCGGCCCTCTTCGAGTCCACCCGAATCCGGGGTCTCCACGCCCGCGAGCAGCCGCAACAGCGTGGTCTTGCCTGCACCGTTGAGTCCGAGCACCACGACCCGGCTGCCCTTGTCGATCGCGAACTCCACACCGGTGAAGATCTCCAGCGAGCCGTACACCTTGGTCAGGTTCTTCACCATCAGCGGCGTCTTGCCACAGGGCGCGGGCTCAGGGAACTTGATCCGCGCCACCTTGTCGGCGACCCGGATGTCATCGAGCTCCGCCATCAGCCGATCGGCGCGCTTGGCCATGTTCTGCGCCGCAGTGGCCTTGGTGGCCTTTGCGCCGAGTTTGGCGGCCTGCACGCGCAGCGCGCTCGCCTTCTTCTCGGCATTCGCCCGTTCTCTGCGCCTGCGCTGTTCGTCGGTGGCGCGGGCGTCGAGATACTTCTTCCAGCCCATGTTGTAGATGTCGGCCTCGCCACGCACCGCGTCCAGGAACCACACCTTGTTGACCACGTCGCCGAGCAACTCGACATCGTGGCTGATCACGATCAGTCCGCCGTCGTGGTTCTGCAGGAAGCCCCGCAACCAGGTGATGGAGTCGGCGTCCAGGTGGTTGGTCGGCTCGTCGAGCAGCAGGACCGTGTCGGAGCGACCGCCACTGCCGTCGGAGGCGGCGAACAGGATGCGCGCCAACTCGATTCGCCGGCGCTGGCCACCGGACAGGGTGCGCAGCGGCTGGCCGAGCACGCGGTCGGGCAGGCCGAGGCTGTTACAGATGCGCGCGGCCTCACTCTCGGCGACATAACCGCCCAGCGACGAGAAACGCTCCTCCAGCCGTCCGTATTTGCGCACGGCTTTGTCGCGTTCGGCGTCATCGGCCACCTCGGCCATCAGCGCCTGCTGTTTTTCCATGTCGCGCAGCAGTGCGTCGAGTCCGCGCGCGGAAAGGACACGATCGCGGGCGAGCACGTCGAGGTTGCCCTCGCGCGGGTCCTGCGGCAGGTAACCGATATCGGTGGATCGCAAGATTTTTCCGGCGTAGGGTTCGCCCTCACCTGCCAGAATGCGCAGCGTGGTGGTCTTGCCCGCGCCATTGCGCCCGACCAGTCCGATCCGGTCGCCGGCCTGCACCCGCAGTGCCGGCCCCGGGGCCGACAACAGGGTGCGGACTCCGGCCCGGACCTCCAGGTCCGTCGCGGTGATCACAGGCTTCTCCTCACGGATACGTGGTGCTGGTCGGTAGCTGCTCGATTGTGTGACGAGATCAGCGCAAGAACCACCGATTTTACCTGGCCCCGGAGACCGCTCTTACACCCAGCGAGCCCGGTGTGACCTCGGTAACGCTCGGGGACCTTCCGATGCCGGTCGTCCCCGTCGCCACTCCTGCTTCCCTCCGGCGCGGATGTCGAAAAGTTCGGCGGGCCGCGGGTGGATGTCGTGGAAGCGCGCGGGCCGTTTCGATGTGTGCCCAACCGCTGGAACCGCGATCCGCCGCCGCGCGTGGCCACCGCGCCTGCCTTCGGCGGCGTGAGGTGTGTATTTCCTTGCCACACTGAAGAATTGGGAGCCTGTTCCCATTGATGAGGACGTGGCCACCGGCGCAACGATCACAATCTCTAATGGAACAGCGGCGTCATAAGGAGCGAGTCGATGAAGCCTGAGGCATGGGGAGGCCGTGGTGACTAGCAGCGAGTTACCACAGCTGATCACCGACCTCGACGCCGCTGCCGACGACGAGCCGACTACCGACCAGCCCGCTGCGCCGGGACAGCCCCCGCCGGAACGACAGTCGGACGTCGTAGCGAAAACGGCTCTGGCACTGGCGAATCTGGGTCGGAATCTGTCCGGGGCTCCGGCACCGCCGAATCTGTCCGAGGCCGCGGCGCCGCCGAGTCCCGCCCCACCGTGGCACGGGTTGCCGTCACTGCGCCCCACCCCCGCCGTGGGCACCAGCGCGGCACCGACGGCACCTGCCACCTCGACGACCACGCCTGCGGTGCCCGCGCAACCTTCGGTTACGCAGCCACCCCCGGCTGCCGTCACCCCCGCCGCTGCGGCACCGGCATCGACGGGGCTCGATCCGGAGATGCTCGCGCAGCTCGCGCCCACCGTGGGCTCGGCAGCGCTGTCCGCGCTGCCGATGCTGGCCTCGGCGCTGGCAGGGCTGTCCAAAAAAGATTCCGGGTCCCCCGCCGCCGCGGCTCCCGCCGTCGACGACACCGGTGCCGGCCTGACCCCCGAAGCCCGAGAAGCCCTCGCGGCGTTGGAGAAACTGGCAGTCCTGTACGGCGAGGAAGGCGGTGACGTCACCTCGAATACCGGCAGCCTGGCGACCCGACCCGGCGCAGTCGACGGCTCCGGCGCCACCGCGGCAGCCCTGCAAGCGCGGTCACTGTTCCAGAAGAACGCGGCGACGGCGTTCAATGCCCTCGACAACGGACTCGTGAGTCACCTGATGGGCCTGGCCGGATCCAACCAAGTCGACAAGAAGGCCATTCTTCGGCTCATTCGCGAGGTCAATGTGCAATTGGCCGAGCTCGGTCCGAACGCCTACACCAAGGCCGGACAGCAGAAAGTGCACCAAATACTTACCGCCGCGCTGCAAAAAGCCCAGACGATCGTCGGCAGCGGTCAAGCGAACGCCTCCGAAACCGCCGCGGCAGTCAACCAGCTCACCAACCAGTACCTCAATGGATTAGTCGGAAGGCAGACAGCGATCGGCGGCACCGGGCAACCTGGCGACGGGCGTGCCCGGCTGCCGCTGGACCCCGGGAGCTACCGCGTCAGTTCCAGCTTCGGCCCCCGCCACGGCGACCACCACGGCGGTATCGACCTTGCGGCCGCTGCGGGCACCCCGATCTACGCCGCTACCGGTGGCACCGTGATTCAAGCAGGCAACAGTGGCAGCGGCTACGGCTACCACGTGCGGATTCGGTCCGCGGACGGCACCGAGACCATCTACGCCCACCAAACCGCAGGCAGCATCCGTGTGCGAGTGGGCGATCAGATCCCCGCGGGAACAGTCATCGGCGCAGTCGGATCGACCGGCAATTCCACCGGCAACCACCTGCACTACGAGGTTCGCCAGAACGGCCGAGCGGTGGATCCCCGCAGCCAGCTGGCCGCCAATGGGCTACAGGTATGAGCGCGGTGCCTGCCCGACCCCGGACCACGGCGCCGGTGGAAAGCTCTCCGGACTGGGCACGCCTGATCAGGCCACACATGTTGTAGCCACGCCGTGCACGAAAGCGTCAGACCGAGGCGACCTCCCACACGAACCCGTCCGGGTCGGTGAAGGGCCCGGTATTGCCGCCGATGACGATCCGGTGTGACCCGGTGCCCTCCGGTGCGACGCCTGCGTCCTTGGCGGCGGCACGGCGCCCGTAGAGCGCCAGCTTGACCGAAGACGGCGGGGTGTCGAACTCGACGTACTTGCTGCCGAAACTCTTCGCCACGGCCAGACCGCGGTCGAGGTAGAACTGCTTGGTCGCCTTGACGTCCTCGACCCCGAGCAGCACCACGAAATCGTCGACCTCCCGGGTGGCCGGGCCGGTGTTCTTCTTCGACGACGTCGCGACCTTCCAGATCGCCCCATCCGGGGCCTGGACGACCCCGCCGTAGCCCCAGAAGCTCTTCTTGGCCGGCTTCAGCGTCGTCGCGCCTGCGTCGAGAGCGGTGCCGATGAGGCTGTCGACCGTGCTCGGCTGAGACACCACGAGCGACAGGATGAAGCCACGAAAACCGGTCGTCGGCGCCTCCGAGGCACGGACCCGCACCCTGTCGCCGAGACCGAACGCGGCGGCATAGAAGGCCACGGCGGCCGCGGGGTCGGGCACCTCCAGGATGACGGACTCGATAGAGGTCTGGTGAGTGGTGATGTCCATGGCAGTCACGCTAATTGCTGCTCGGTGACCGGCGCTTCTCGATTCCTGATCGGTTCGGTCATCGGCTCGCCACGCACGGCGACATCCCCACCGTCGCGCACACCGCGTGGATCCGGATGACGCGGATACGGGGTCTTGTACAGAAACGCCCGCCGTTTGGCTTCGAACCCGAGACTGTCTGAGAACAGGTTGCGCGCCATCTCGCCGAGTTCCTCGAACTCGTAAGCATCCAACGGCTTGTCGGCCAGATCCCGGGCCAGCCGCCCGCGCGTGCGCGTCATCGTCGACAACCACCGCTCAGGCTGGACATACTCGCGAGCCAGCGCAATGAGCCAGTCGTCGAACCCGATATCGGGGCCGACGTGATCGACGAACCCGATATCGAGAGCCGCGAGGGCGTCGATCGGTTCGGCGGCCTCGAGTAGCCCGTGCGCGGTGTCGGCGCCGACGCGCCGCGGCAGGGTGTAGGAATGCAGCTCGGAGCCACCCAAACCCATGGTGCGATAGTGCGGGTCGATGACCGAGTGGCCGGTGGCGACCACAACATCAGCCGACAGCGGCAGCATTGCTCCACCGGCCCCCGCGGATGTCATCGCCACAAGCGACAGCTGGGGGCAGAACAAGATTTCCCGGCACAACGCATTGATCGCACGGATAGTCCGCCACGCCTGTTTCGCCGGTTCCGGCGAGATCTCGATCTCGCCCAAATGGAGGCCGTTGCTGAACACCGCGTGGCCGCGCCCGCGTACCACCAGCACCTTGGTGTCTTCACACGCTGCGGCCCGGATCGCGATGGCCAGCCGATGGCAGAGACTTTCGGTCATTCCGCCGTTGTACGAATCGAATGCCACCTCACCGATCTCGCCGACCGGGCCGAACCGCCGATAGGTGATGTCGGTGAACTGCCCGTCCTCGGCTGCCGCAGCACCAGTCGTGGCCGGGATCGTGCCGAGGGCGATCCCGGCTCGTGCAAGTACGGCGGTGGACGGGGCTTTGCACGACCAGCGATCGCCGAGGTCGATGCTCAGGTGGCCGACCCAGATGCTGGCGCCCCCACCGCAGGCCACTTCGACCGCATGATGGCGACGACTGATCAAGGTCCCCGGCGCCGCGTCGAGCCCACTGCGACCGGGGTGTGCGTCGTAGAGACGCACGGACCGCTGCGCCAGCGTCGAAACCACGCCCGGCGCGCCGTCGGCGGCGTGGATGTGGCGCAGAATCTGCTCGGGATCGGACGCCCAATCGAAGGCCCGGTCACTCTGGCGCATCAACCGCCGCGCCCTCGCATGCGCGATCGGGCGATGTGCAGTTTCCTGATCGAATGGACGGAAATTTGGGTCGGCGGCCTTGTCGGCTACTTCTAAAATGCACTCGATGGCAGCATTCGCCATTCGCCCGTTATACACGAGCGATTTTCGGAGACGCGGCAGTGTGAAAGTCCGTGTCGCCCAGACAGGTCCGCTGTCGAACGCATCAACCGCGGAGAGTGCTGTGACACCCCACAACGGCTCGTTCTCACTCACAGCCCAGTCGAGGCTGCTGCCTCCGCGATCGCCGACCGGGCCTGGGTGGATAACGACGGTAGGCCATCGCGTATATACCGATTCCGGAATGCGGACAGTTAGGAATGGACAGATCACCACATCGGAGTCGCATGTCTCGACCGCTTTTTCGATATCGCTGCTGATGGTCACCACCGCTGTACGCACCAGTCGTCCAGAGCGGCGCAATGCCAGCCGGGCGCGCCTGGTCAGGCCGTTGTCGGCGCTGCTCACAAGGAGAATACGCTGCTGCACTCTCGACCCTCTCGATACGCCCGCATCCGAACCAGCGGTGCCAGAATCCGAATCGAAACCACTCGCGTGGAACTATCGAGTTCACCACCCTCAGAGGTCAACGCACTCCTCCGATTCGTGTGCACCCAATTATTGTGCATACAGAACGCGGGAAACCAGGCCATTGACGACCTATCAGTCGGCCCGGCTACTGTGAAATACAGAAAATCCTTTCTTCTGCCGATGAATGGAACAGGGACTCCGAATTGGCAGCAACCGTGGGAGTTTCCGTTTAGAATGACCCCTCGTTCACGAGGGGCTAGCGCCCGTTTTCCGGGTTCGTCGACAACCACTACGTGATCGCAGGCCGCGAAGCCACCGAATGTCGAGGCCTACACAGCGCTGAGCGAATCATCGACAACGGCGGGCTGGAAGTTCGACAATGATTCCGACGCCCTTCGAACACCGGCAAATGCAGCTCGACGGTGGCGAAAACCCGTACCCGTCAGATCTGGGTTGCCGCCGGTATGCGCGAGTCCAGCAGAGACCACCTGAGCGACTGCCCGAGAACAGGGAGTCACACGCGGCAGCGTACGGCGCCATGAGCCCGCAGACAGAGCGAAATCGCTCAGATCATGTGACTGAGGTAACCGTCGAACACAATGTCGATGCGGATCCGCAGGGCTCGCGTTGCGCTATCCCCGCGCTGCCACACATCACCGATACCCGCCCACGCCTCGCCGACTCGGCTCTCCAGGTGGTCGGCGTGGCTGACGCGGACATTCTCGCGCCCGTGATCCCAAGGGCCACACCCGTGTGCCCACCGAACTCGATGATGCCGCCTGCATCGAGGTCGGCACGCAGCCGCATGGGTCTGACAGTGCCTCCGATCCATCACGTGAACACCGTGCCCGCGCCGAGGGCCTACTACGGACTCCGCGCAGTCGATAGCAGCGGACGAGTCACAGCCAAGGAGGTCCTGAACACGCTGGGCTGGGCGTGCCGACGATCGCCTCGAATGGTGGCTCGTTCACGGCCTGGTCGTCGTCGGCGGCACCGACAGCACTCTTCGGGACCGAGGCATCACACGTGGCGGCAGGCTCGGCATCGACACACAGGGCAACGTACGGCTGTCCATGCGCCCGCGTCGCGTCGCCGCCATCTCTTCCGGCAGCCGCATACTGCTCGTCGCCCGCCCCCGCGAGAAAACGCTGGTGATCTTCCCTTCGCCTGTGCTCGACGACGTCGCCGTTCGGTGCATGGCTGAGCGCGGTATCGGGGCGGAATCATGACCGCCGCGATAACGACCGACAAGATCGCCACTGCGGCAGCAGTGCTGCAGAGCCTCGGTGTGTCAGCGCGGGACCTGCTGCACGCTGCTCCACACCGACCACAGGTTCCGGCCTTCAGAGAGTATGTGCCGGTTGTCTACAACGCTATGCCGGACACCGTGACCCGTGACGGCTATATGGCCTATTGGAGGAAGGTCTTGGCCGCATGGGGCGACCGCCGAATCGACGCGCCAACGGTCTCGGAATTCAAGCACCTCACGGCGACTTTGGTCAGCACTAGGGTGGTGCGACGCAGCGACCGCGGCGGGCATAGCACCAAGGAACACTTCTTCCACGCAATCCGATGCCTGTATCGGTTCGCTGTCGACGACGGACACGTCGCTGCCACAGAGGATCCGTCCGCCAAGCTGGAGAAACCCCGACCTCGTCCGTCGAACCGGAGAGCACTTCCCGCCGACCTACTCGAAGAGATATGTCGGGTCGCCGTCGTCACCAGCGACGACCCTGAACTCGACAGCCTCATCCTCCGCCTGCACATCGAGACCGCCTGCCGTCTGGAGGGAGCCCTCAATCTGCGCCTGCAAGATCTCGACCCGACACAGTGCTTGATCCGGCTACGTGAAAAGGAGACGAGGAGCGGTGGCAACCAGTCTCACCAACACTGATGGCAGGGTTGCTGCGCCACTACCACGAACGCATCAACCTGCCAGGTGCCACGCGACCGAAATCCCGAAACGGTCGTCCCGTCAGCGCTGCGGCACATCAACGACTGCTGCGATACCGCTACGGACCCCCGATCAGCAAACGCCGCTACGACACCCTCTGGGCCCGGATCGGTACCGAGCTGGAGGTTGTTGCCATACAAGGGATCACCACACACTGGCTGCGTCACACCACGCTGCGTTGGGTGAACGTAACTTCGGCTTTAGCGTCGCCAAAGCATTTGCCGGACACGCACATACACACGGCCTGGGCGCTACCACCGTCTATACCCGCGCAGGAATCGAAGAGATCGCCGGACTCACCGGCGAGCCCCACCCCTTGCCGCCGGGCCAGGTCTGCATTGGCACCCTGCTGACCGAACCCACCCCTCGCGAGCACAACGCTGACATAACAAACGGCGGCAAACCGCACGGTCATCGCGCAGCACCCCGGCGAGCGCAGCAAAACACGACCGAGGTCCACGACCTGAGCCATGCGCACCTAATGCCTTGCCATGCCGAACAACCTCGTCCAGGAACGACGCGTAAGCCGATTTTTGTTGCGCCCGTGTTGGTTCCAAGTCACAGAGACGAACTCCCGATGTCGCCCCCGGCGCGACCGCGGAGCCTGGTATCAAGCCGGCAAGATTTGAACCTGCGACCACTTGACACAGGTTCCAATCTCATCGACATGCCTCAGCGGACCCCAACACACCTGGTCACAGCCGATATCTATACGCCAGCACCCGCCCGTCATGTCCCATCAGATCTGGACAAATCCCATCAAAAATGTGAGATTTTGGTGGGAAGGATCGAATGACAGAATCCGCCGTGGTCCAGCCACTCAAACCCCGTTGTGAGACATTTCGATCTTGCTTCGCACTAGCCGCACTGCGGTCCACGTTCGCGACAGCGCCGACGGCGTGTCAGAGTGCGACACGCCAAGCACCTTCCGTACTAGAAACTCTTCAGCAAATCGCTACCGCGTCATCGCCGAGCGGGGAGCGCGGCCCCGGACACCAGGCATCCCGCTAGTTCATCCCAAGTCGGCATGGACGGCAAACACCGAGGCGCCCACGACCCATGTCCCTCCTGACCTCTCGATCCGACGACCGGTAGCGCTCACCCGAAATCACTGCCACACATGGGAATCCACGCGCGCAAACCGGAAGGGAAGCGCTCCCCCAAGGACAGCGCTGGCACGGCCGTCAACATCAGGGCACGTCAACACACGTCCACGTCAACATCCCGGTCAAAATCCAGTTGACGAAAGGCCAGAGAAATACCCTCTGAACTGCGGCTATATCAAACTAAAACTGTGAACGAAGGGGACTCGAACACCTAACCCCCACACTGCCAGTGTCGCAAGAACATTCCAGCGGGTGGGCTCCCGTCCATCTCGTCCAGGCCAGGGGCCATACCCCGTCCTGGTCGACCACACCGTCCCGCCCGCACGTGCCTGTCTTGGCAAGCTCTCGGCAAAATGGCGAAGAGATGAAACCAGTTCCTGACCTGGGCAGCCGACCTGCTCGGGCACATCCTACCGAGCTACCCTTCGGACTCGGCCGTCTCGGCGCGTACGTCGAAACCGTCCACGGCCTTGGACGCTGACATTCACTCCTTGTGCACATCGAACGGCAACAAATACGGAGTGCGGACCGGCGGCGATCAGCGTGTGGGCGGAGTCGCCGTGGATGGCTTGGGCTGCTAGCAGGGCGAAGAGCTTCTTTGCGAGTGGCCCCGGCTATGTCCTCCGGCGTCCAGCGGGCACCGTGCTGTCCAGATCAGCGGCCCAATTGTTTTCCGCCACGGCCTGTCCATCGATCCGCTGTGAGCAAGGACCCACTACGAGGACGGCGGCGGAGTCGACGGCAGTCCGGCGCAGCCTGCGTAGGAGTCGACTGCTTCGCAGGGTGCGGCCTCGCGGGTCGGCTGATAGCCGTCGGGCACACCGCCCTCGGCAATGATCGTGGTGTAGGTGGGGACGGCGTCGGTGGCCTTACGTTCGAGGGCGTCGGGTTTGCCGACCACATCGACCTGGTAGAGACCGAATCGAGGACTGTAGCTGCCCCATTCGTAGTTATCGGTGATGCTCCAGTAGTTGTAGCCCATGAGACTCACGCCGTCGGCCTTAGCGCGCTGCAACCAGTAGACGGTGTCACGCAGATGATCACTGCGGGTGTAGCCGTCCAGACGTGTGCCACCGTCCTCGATGGGCATGCCGTTCTCCACAACGTAGAGCGGCTTACCGGGAAATAGTCCCGAATACCGTTTCAGCGCGTAGTAGATGCCTTCGGCCCGCACAGTGAGCTGCGAGATGCCGCTCAGTGGGGAATCGGCGATGGCGCGAGCCGGAGTGGACACACTCGACGGCGTCGCACTGCGAGCGAAGTAGTAGTCGAGGCCGATGTAATCGAGCCGGTCACGGATCTTCGCGACGACCTGGCCGTTGACCTGCTCGTCCTCACCCGCGACATACGCGACATTGCTGGTCACCTTCGCGGTAGGACGCTTGTCGTGGATATAGTCGTAGATCGCGTTATGCGCCTCGACGACCCGATCTTCCATCACCTGCTGGTTGGTCTCGTTCTTGACCACCTCGTGCATGATGTAGGCGACAGGCTCGTTGATGGTGACCCATAAGGGATCTCGGCCGTCGTAGCGGTCGACCACCTTCTTCATATTGGCCAGCCAATGACTGACCATGCTGTCGGAGTCCCATCCGCCTTTCTCGAAGGCCCAGGCGGGGTACACCCAGTGATCGAGGGTGATCATCGGCCGCATCCTCGCTGCGACGATCTTGGCGACCACCTTGTCGTAGAAAGCGAAACCGTCGGCATCCCACTGATTGGGGCCCGTCGGCTGCAAACGCGCCCACTCGATGCCGATCCGGAACACCTTCACACCGAGCGACTTCGCCAGATCAATGTCGGAGGCGTACCTGTCGTAGAAGTCGATCGAGTTCTCGTAGGGTTCCAGACCTCTGTCCGCGATATAGCGCATCCAATTGCTGTCGGGCGCATGGCCTTCCGATTGGAAGCCGGAGGCGGCCACACCCCACAGAAATTCGGGCCCGAACGCAGGAGCGCCCGCTACAGGCCATGGCGGAGCCGCGGTGCCCACACTGGGCACCAGCAGTACAGCCATCGAGGCCGCGACCGCACTCGTCACCTGCCGAGTCCAAGTGCGCATGAACCGTGAATCTAGCCGCGCGATAGCTGGACTATCGGCAGGCACCGTCAACCCGGCGATTTCGCATCGAGTTCTCCCATCGCCGCGCGACGGATCACGGTGTCCGTCGCCAATGCCGCACCACCGAAACGCCAGGACCTTGCGAGGCTGCACCATGCACGCGAAAGGTGCTGTGTGCTGCCTATTCCGGCAGAACCATTGAGCGTGCTGACTCGTAAACTCAGCGACTACCGCGTTCTTCCCACCAACGTCGGCCAGCCCTACAGCGAAGCAGCCTTCGACCCGACCGATTCCGAAATCGTGAACCGCATCTCCGCGCTCCACGTCTCACCGACCGCATACAACACAGCCGCCTGCCCCTTCGAAAGCATCGACCTTCATGGACAGCCGCGCTCGGACTACGCACGGGCCCCTGATGATTGAGGGGTGGTTCTGGCAGCGGAGTAAGTCAGCGACGCGCGTAGCCGTCCAAAGGTCTTCGTACTCGTTGCCCGCTTTGTCGGCTACCCCGCCGGGAAGCACGGGAAGTCGGCAAGCTCACCCGCAAGAAGCGGGCCACGCCGCGTGCGGCGGATCTGGAGACGCTGAAGGCGCTGCGTGCACAGATGGAACTGTGGGTGTCAGGTCAGAAGATCGAAGGTTGCGACGCGTACGTCAGCGGCCCCAAGCGCAGCCGAGTCATCCTCGACGTGACCGACATCGCGTTGGGCACAGGTGCCCGCCCTGCCGAAGTTCTCGCCATCCGTTGGTGTGACCTCGACCTTGCAGCCCCGGTTCCGTTGGCGACCATCTCCGGCACGGTTACCCGCGACTCCGAGAAGGGATTACACCGCCAGGAGTTCACCAAGACCGAAGCCGGATACCGCGTCCTCAAGCTGCCCAAGTTCGCCGTGACAACCCTTCTGCGGCTCAAGCTCGAAGCCACACCGAACGATCTCGATCTGGTGTTCCCAGACCGCAAGGGAAACGTCCGGTGCCCGCACAACTTCCGCCGCACGTGGCGACAGGCGCGTGGAACCACATTCGATTGGATCACGGTGAAGACGTCGAGATCGACTACGACGATTACTCCCGCGCTAAAGCCGTGTCTCACGTGGATGATTTTGCGGGTTTCTTGAAGCCTGTCAGCGCGGCGGCGAGGGTGAGGGCGATACGGACGCCGATGTCTCGATCGCGCACCCATTCCCGCAGTTCAGCAGCATCATAGGCTTTGTCGGCGTGCGGGTTTGCGCCGGCGTGGGCCGCGCCGCGATCGGACCCGGGGATCGCTATGACCAGTGGCCGCAGCGCTTGTGCATCATGGTGTTGGCCGCCGAAATGCCCACGGACAGAGGGATTCCCGCACGATCGGACAGGACGTGGATCTTCGAGCCAGATTTGCCGCGGTCGACCGGACTCGAGCCCGTCAGCGATCCCCTTTTTTGGCTCGTACCGACGCCGCGTCGACTACTGCTCGCGACCAGTCGATCAAGCCTCTGCTGCCCAGCTCGTCCAGGACTGCCCGATGTAATCGCCGCCAGAGGCCAGCTTCGGTTCATGCACTGAACCGGCGGTGCGCAGTCGGGACGGTGACACCGAACGATGATGGCAGCATCCGCCAGGCACAGCCGCTGGTCAGCACGAACACCACCGCGGTGAACACCGCCCGTTCGTCGGTCGGCGCGGTCCCACCACCCTGCGGGCGCGGGCTGAACTTCGGCAGCAGCGACTCGGCCAGCGCCCACAACTCGTCGGGCACCAACCGGCTGGAGAACTCGACGACTACGACGAGACATCATGCAGCACAACGGTTCCCGACGCATCCTGCATGCATCCCATCCACGTCAGACGCGGTTCTTTGATGGCGCGCGAAGGAGGTGGTTTCGGCAAACGTACATCTATACGCATGCCCCCCGAAATATTCGGCCTGGCCTGACCCAAATCAATGGCGGCGACCACCTCCTGGTCGCGTACGCCGAAGCAGTCTGTCCGACCGGCACTCATGCTATCAACTGGCTCGAACTGCATACCCCCGAGAGTGGTGAGTACAACTGGGGCTGCTGTCTGCGTGCTTCCTGACTCTGCGCGGGACCCGCGGCTGAACGTGGGTGGCGGTGAAGAACATGTTCACCGCCCGCGGGCCCGATCACCGGCGGATGCGCAAACTGGTCTCGCCCGCTGGCCAGTTCCGCCAAGCAGCGTCACCTCTTCTCCCCCGACCCGCCACTTGCCGAAAACATCCCATCTTTGCCGAAAACGGTAGAGACCCAACGGAATCGACGGCTACCTTTGAAATGGCCCCAGAGGCCGAGGGGGCAAAACACAAACCCCCGCCCGCCGGTTTACGGTCAGATTGGAGTTCTCATGGACAACCACACCGACCCCATCATCCTCGATCCCGAAGGTCCTGACATTCAGGGTGAGATCGCCCGCATCCGGGAGCGGGGACCGGTCACCAAGGTCGTGCTCCCGGGCGGGGTGCCGGCATGGTCGGTAACCGACGCGGCCATACTCAAGGAGATCCTCTCCGGTTCCGATGTTTCCAAAGACCCTCACCAACACTGGCCAGCGTTCCGGAACGGGGAGATCGGCAAGGACTTTCCTCTCCTCAACTGGGTGAATACGCGCTCGATGTTCACCGCCTACGGATCCGAACACCGTCGGCTCCGCAACTTCGTGGCACCGGCGTTCACCAACAGGCGCACCGCAGCGCTGCAGCCCCGCATCCAGGCGATCGCCGATGATCTGGTCACGGGTCTGGATGCCGCGCCGGAGAGCCACCCCGTGGACATCCGCGAGAATTTCGCCTATCCGCTGCCTCTGCGTGTGATCAACGAGCTGATGGGGGTTCCCGAGCACCTGATCGGGCCACTGCGGAAATGCGTGGACGGCATCTTCGACATCGCCTTGAGCGAAGAGGCGGCCGTAACCAACTACCAGGAGATGATCGGGCTCCTGCAGCACCTCGTCGCGTATCGCCGGGAGAATCCCGCCGAGGACATGACCAGCACACTCATCTCCCATGTCGACGATCCCGCAAAGAATTTCAGCGTTGAGGAACTTGTCGGGACGCTCTATCTGACGGTCAACGCCGGGCACGAGACGACGGTGGACCTGATCGACCAGTCGATATACCTGCTGCTCACCAACCCCGACCACCTGGCCGCCGCGCTCGACGGCAGTCTCAGCTGGGCAGATGTGATCGAGGAAGTGCTGCGGTTGGAGCCATCGATCGCGCACGCCCCGCTGCGCTACGCGGTGAAGGATTTCGTTCTCGGCGACGTGGCTATCATCGAAGGCGATCCGATACTCTCCTGCCCCGCCGGTGCCAACCGGGACCCCAAGATCTACGGCGACAGCGCGGACAAGTTCGACCCCACACGGAAGAACAAGGACCACATGGCATTCGGGTACGGCGCCCACCGCTGCCCGGGCGCACCGCTGGCACGACTGGAGGCGCAGGTGGCCCTTCCGGCACTCTTCCAGCGGTTCCCGCACATGAAACTAGCCGTCCCCCCTGACGAACTCGGCACGGTACCCGGTTTCATCGCCAACGGGCACGACCACCTGCCGGTACTCCTGAAATAGACAGCGGTATTCGAAGGGGGAATCAAGTCGCCATCGGCCGCGGCGTCGGGCGGGTGCAGAAGCTCCGGGTGACTCACGAGGTCACCGGTCGCAGTACCCGCCCGCACCGCGGCGAACTGCTAACTCGCAGGCGCCCCTCGATCGGGTGCTCGGGAAGTGTCTGATTTTCAGTCAGTCCCGGTGCTCGTCTCCCGGGCCCCATGTCAGCGCAGCCAGTGTCCGTTGCGAGTTGGTCTGACGCAGAGGACGGGTGGTGCGCAGCGGTGCGTCAAACTAAGTGGCAGACGATGCTCTGGGTTCAGGTGTCAGTGTGCGGGCTCAGGACTTCCTTCACCATTTGTTATCGAGTGACGCTTGACGTTTCGTGCTACGTAGAAGTAGAGGCAGTGAAGGGCAACAGCGAGGGTGTCAGCGTTGGCAGGGACCGGTGGTGGGGACTGACACTGGAGTACGTCGACGGTCGGCCCGTGCTCCGGGCGACCGGTGGGAGCATGGCCCCGCTGGCCGTCGAGATGGTGGATGAGGCAGGGAAACCGTTCGCGGTTTACCTTGCGGGCAAGATCGTCGAAGGGCCGCCGCAGGCGGACGCAGCCCCTGAGGTCCGATGGGAACCGATGCTCGGGAACACGGGTCAACCCTGGAATAAGCCTTGGGTACCCTTCTTCGTCGAGTGGCAGGTTGAGTACTACTCAATCGGGTTCGCTGAGGGCTCGGCCGAATCTTCCGACTCTTGGCGCTTCGAGTAGAAGCGTCTCTGCTTACCGCGGGCGTGGCCTAGCCGCCGGTAAGGCGCGCGTCCCAGCCGGTTCTCGGTGGTCAGGCGCTCGCCTCGATCACCGGTTGCGGCTCGGTGGCCAGTTCGGGCAGGTACTTGTAGATCGTCGACCGCGAAACCCCGAGCAGTCTTGCGACCGAGGAGACGGTTTCCTCCGGTCGGGTGAGGGCGCGCGGGCCTGGCGGATCTGTTCGGCGGTCATGGCCGGCGGCCGGCCGAGGCGTTGCCCGCGGGCGCGGGCGGCGTCCAGGCCTTCGTGGGTGCCGTGGACGATCAACTCCCGGATGAACTCCGCCAGGGCGGCGAACACGTGGAAGACCAGGCGCCCGCCCGGGGTGGTGGTGTCGAGGGCTTCGTGCAGGGATCGGAATCCGATGCCGCGCTTGCGCAGTCCGGCGACGATCGAGATCAAGTCCTGGAGGGATCGGCCGAGTCTGTCCAGGGACGGCACCACGAGAGTGTCACCTGGGCGCAGGTACTCGAGGCACTTCCAGAGTTTCGCGCGTTCGGTGTCCTTGCCGCTCTTCTTGTCGGTGTAGATCTTCTGGCATCCCGCCGCGGTGAGCGCGTGGATCTGGCGGGCGAGGTTCTGGTCCTTGGTGGAGACGCGGCCGTAGCCGATGAGCGCGCCGCCTCCGCCGACGCCATATCCGTTGTTTTTCGGCGATTGCAACCGGGACCCCCAACTGGTGGAGAGTACGTATTCCCACTGTGCGCTATTCCTTCATCGACCGATCGCCCTCCGTCCCAGCCTCATTACAACCCACGGTCGACGCTGAGCGGCGGGGTGTCGTGCCCGTAACGATCGAATAGCCAGGCGTTTGTTCGACCAGCCGACGGTCCGCAACCGCGTCACAGACCGACATGGAGATGCGCACCTGCGGCTGGAGTGGCCCGGATTGAATGTGGCCCCGTGGCGGGCTTCAGCGTTCGGTGATGCCCTGGTGCGCGATTATTGGGACACCGAAGTCGGCGCCCTGGTGAGTGACCCGCAGCGGCTGCGGCGGCCTGACCTGGAACGATCGAATGGCTATCAGCCCGGTCGAGTTTAATACGAAGGTCAATCGGATGTAGCGCACCGGCACACTTGCAGGAAAGGAGTAGTGAAACTCGGGGGCCGACGCGCCGAATGTATAGTGTTCGAGCCAGTTCGCACCGTCGACGGAGGTATCCAAACTCGTATGCGGCAGCCGGTAATTTCCGTTCGGGTCACCGGGATACACATCGACACCATCAATCTTTACCACGTTTCCGAGATCGAATTGCACGCTCGAGTTCTTAATGGGATCATTTTTGCTCTTGTAAAAGGTTTCGAGATTCCCATCCAGCATGTTTTCCGCCGGATGCGCGGGGTCAAACCCTGGATAACTGCCCACATTCACGGTCCAAGGCGTCGCCATGGTGATCTCACCCAGCACAGTGAGGTTGTTGATCTTGAGGTCGGGTACGAGGACGGTAACGGTGGTGGACAGGGTCCGTTCGACGGTGTTGTTGCCGACCTGGACGGTTGCGCGCAGATAGAACACAGTGGTGTGGCTGAGGTTGTTGATCGTGTAGGTGGTCATGTTCAGGACGTTGACCTCGGCGACGTCGTAGAGCAGCTTGAGTGAAGAGACGCCGCTGGCTTCCCAGTTGAGTTTGACCGTGCCACCATTGTCGACGATCAATTCTTTGGCCATGAAATTGTCCACATGAAAGCTCGGGGGAAACTTACCGATGTCGAATACCGTGGTACCGGTTTCCCAGGGGTCATCGTAGCCGGCTTCCCGCCATTCGAGGTCGATACGCAGTGGCGCGCTGCCGATCTCGGTGTTGATCCGCATGCCCATCAGCTGCACGGTGACGCCCTGGTCGCGGCCGATCTCGGCGCTGCCCGAGGTGGGGGCGAAGGTGATTGTTTTGGCGGCGGTGTTGGTGGCCGGGGTCCAGCCGGGCAGGCTGATCTGGGCCGAGGCACTGGTGAGGTCCGGGGTCAGATCGGGCGAATTGGGGCCGGTGGGGACGGTGACAATGATCTTGCGGCATTCGATGGGGGTCGCGCTGCGGCGGCTGCCGACCAGAACGAAGTCCGCGCGTTGCGGGTCACCGGTGGAAGGCGAGATCCGGACCGGGTCGGGGTTGGTGTTGAGGTCGAAATGCAGCGGCGCACTGGCGCTCACCGCACCCTGGGTGGTTGTCGTGGCCGTGTACTGCGGGACCGTGGTCATCAGCGCGCTCCTCGCTTGTAGTGCTGCTGGGTGTTTCGGCTCCACTGCGCGGCGTCCTCGAGAACCAGGTAGCCCGAGCGGATCTCGGGGTCGCTGCCGATCGGCAGGGAGGCGGGGACGGGGACGGGGACAGAATCTCACCCCGCCGGCCCGGCGAACTCGTCGAGCATCATGCGCAAGATATCGATTCGGACGATCACGGTGCCCCTCCTCCGTGTCCTGCCCCGCCCGCAGTCCGGACGGGACAGCCTCGGTCAACAGTAAGCCACAACAGAGCCGCCGTCCCGCTGTTCGACAACATGCCCGCTCAACGGCGTGCCGGGCGAGGCGATACAACAGCTGTCGTAGCAGCCCGGACACCGCGTGAGCGGAAATCGTTGGCGCGCAACGCTATCGGCAGCGGCACCCACGAATCCGCCGCCCACCGCAACCGGCGACACCAGCCGTACTCGGTCGGGTTCGACCACACCGAACCATCGACGCAGCGACATAAGCGGCTGATCGCACGCAGGGTATCGGGATGATCGAACGCGCCGCCGCTCGAAAGGACGTTCCGGCTCGCTGGAATCGGTGTCAGCCTTCAACGGCCACGCGGCCACTGCTGCCTAGTTCGGGGATGTGCTTGTAAAGAGTGCCGCGCGAAACGCCGAGCAGGCGCGCGACCGAGGACACCGTTTCCTCCGGGCGGGTGAGGATGGCGCGGGCCTGGCGGATCTGTTCGGCGGTCATCGCCGGTGGCCGGCCGAGGCGTTGCCCGCGGGCGCGGGCGGCGGCCAGGCCCTCGTTGGTGCCGTCGACGATCAGCTCGCGGATGAACTCCGCCAGCGCGGCGAACACGTGGAAGACGAGCCTGCCGCCGGGGGTGGTGGTGTCGAGTGCTTCGTGCAGGGACCGGAATCCGATGCCGCGGCGGCGAAGTCCGGCCACGATCGTGATCAGGTCCTGCAAGCTACGGCCGAGCCGGTCCAGTGACGGCACGATCAGGGTGTCGCCGGGTCGCAGGTATTCCAGGCACGCCCGCAGCTCCTCGCGCTCGGCGTTCTTGCCGGACTTCTTGTCGGTGAAGATCCGCTGACATCCGGCCGCGGTAAGCGCGGCGACCTGGCGGTCGAGCAGCTGTCCCTTGGTCGAGACCCGTCCGTAGCCGACGAGGGCGCCGCCCCCGCCGATCGGGTCGAGCGCATCGCCATCGAGGGCGAGCGGTTCGGCGATGTCGAGGGCGTGAGTCTGGCTGGCCATGCCCCGGAGACTGTACGAGAAAGGTCTGACAAGACTCGTTGAACACCAGCCGTTTTCGACATGTTTGTTGAACACCACGCTGGCGTGGTCGCCCTGGCGATTCCGTCCGGCGGGTGGTGTTCAAGAACCGAACGTTTTACGACACCGCAAGTTGTTGCTACTCAGCCGAAGCATCCGCCGGGGCGATCAGGTGAGGTGGACGGTCAGAGCGCTCTTCCCGGACTCGATGACATCGACGTGGATGTAGCCGCGAGCCGCTTTGTAGCTGCCGGTGTCTCCGGTGATCGCGATGCCGTACACGGACTTGCCGGGCTTGCCAGGGTCTTTCACCATGCCCTGAGCGGTGATCTGCCCCTCAGGTAGCAAGAGGGCGGCTTGGAAGTTTCATTCCACCGACCCGTCCGATGCGGAGAGGACTGTGCCGACAAGGCTATCGCGGCCAACCTTGTCGCCGTCGCCCCGGAATAAATCATCGGTGACGATCACCTGGTCACCGGGATCGAGGCTGCCGTTGCCGACATGATCAACCACAGTGCTGCTCGTTGCGACCGCAAGCAGCTCAATATGCTTCTTAGCCATAACCATATAGTCCCACTCCACAGCGCCACCGGCGCCGAGTCGGTGAAGGTGAACCACGAAGCTTGACCCAGCGGATCGGCCGCCAGCTGTGACGACATCCTGACTGCCGCCGAAGGTCAGCTGTCGGAGAATCGATCTTCTCGACATCTCCGAACCGCTCATTATCAGCGGTCAGACCCCGGGTTGGTTCACTTTATCGGCGGTCAGAAATAGGCCGATTGTTGATCTTGATCGCCAGGCTCTCGCCTTGCACAGGAACTCCCACAGGCGCTGCCCGCCATGCGCGAGACGTCGGTATCGACCCCGAGCATCCAGAACTGAGCCTATGCCACCGGCAAGCTGAGTGCGGCGACCGCGACGGACACATCGCGTGACACCAAGCCACTGCGAAAGCCGTTGGCTGTCCCCGATACAGCGACCTGTACTCGGTGGCCCGGTTGGAAGCGATGCACGGCGGCGGGCACCGTCACCTGCACGGTGGAGTCGGAGCTGACGCGCGTGGGAACGGTGTTGCCGACGGCTGTTGCGGTGCCGTCGGGGGCGAGGTCGTAGACCGTCATGAACAGCACCGCCGCCTCGGTAGCGTTCGCCGCGGTAGCCCCCGAAACCTTCAGTGCGACTTGCGGTGCCCCTACCTGTGCGAGGTCGGCGGTGAGCGGCTCGCTGGTCCAGGTCGCGGTGGCCTCGGGAGTCGCCTCGGGGCCGGAACGCAGTTGCTGCGCGCCAGCGGTGAGCGGGAGATCGGTCAGGGTGGCCGCGTCGTCGAGACTGGGCGCGAATGCATACGCGGGTTCGGCGTTGCCGTCGTAGGCGACCCAGTCACGGAACCAGGAGAACTCGGGAGCCGCTGCGATGGGGGCGCCTTTGAGGTGGCGGTCGAACCAGCCCATATACCGAGAGACCAGGTAGTCGGTCTCGCGATTCGGCGCTTTCTCGGTCAGCTCGCCCGGTATCCGATCACCGCCATGACCGCGGTAGTGCCAGATCATGCTCACCTCGACACCGCGTTGCTTCAACCCGCGATAGGTCGCCGTGGCTTCCTGTAGGTCGAACAGCGTGTCGTGTTGTGCCTGCGCGAGCAGAACAGGCACCCGCACCCTGTCGATGTAGTCGGCGACCGAGGTCGACTGCAAGTACTCCGCCTCCGCATCACCGGCGAAGCCCTGCGTAAGCGAGACGCTCAGTGCTGGACACACCGGGTCGGCGAGGTTCGGGCAAGGCAGCGCCCGCGACGGCTCGGCGAGATAGCCCTGCACTCCTGGAGACAACGCACCCATGGCCGCAAAGGCTGTCGCCCACGTTGACTTGATGGCGCCGGTGCCGCCGGTGCCTCGGCCTGCCGGGCCGACAGCGCCGTCGGGGGACAGCGAGTAGCTCAGATCGTTCCAGGTGATCATGGGCACGATGGTGTCGATGCGCGGATCGGTAGCGGCCGCGGCAAACTGGACGGCGCCGCCGTAGGAGCCGCCCAGCATCCCCACACGCGGATCATGGTCGAGTCGCTGACCCGAGGTGGACTGTTGGTCGGTACGAACGAAGTCGATCGGGGCAGCGGGGATCTTCAATGCCGGATCGGTGTACGCGATCCCGGTGGCGCCGCCGAGGAAGCTCACCAATTGTTGCGCGGCACGGCCGTCCCACTCCGGATTGTCGAGGCTGACCTTGCAAGTCGAGGCCCCGAATCCCAGACCGGAATACATCAGCGCCGCGTACCCTTGCGCGGCGAGCATCGCCCCGGTTCCCACCAGGTCAGCCTTGGACATGCCGAAGCCGTTCGTACCGAGAATCGCGGGAACCGGCGTGGAAGCCACGGCGTCGGATGGGCGATACAGATCGCCCTCGACAATGCATCGATGAGTGCCGTCGGGTCCGGTGGCGACGTCGAACCACAGTGGCGTAACGCTGAAGTCGCCGGGCGCAGCGTACGCATTCCCCGGGACTGCCCCAGCGGACAATGCCGACACCGACACCACGACCGCGCTCAGCGCCCTCGCAATCCGAACCCACTCGAATCCCACGTCGTCACATCCCTGCCCGTGCTCATTACAAGATCCGGCCGAGTGTGGCATAGGGATGAGCGAACAGCAACTGGCTTACGTAGCGTTAAGTAAGCTTGTGTCTGGAATCACGAAGACGATGCTGCGCATCATTCGCAAGATTCCGGCGACGGCGTGGGATCCGCGTTTGCATCTCATGGAGCGGGTTTTCCAGGCGCTCGTCGGCCGAGCATTGATCGATAACGGCGCTGCTCAGGCCTGAGGCTTCGGGAGACCGAACTGATCGGCGAGTAGGCCGGTGAAGGTGCGCATTCCCGCGACCATGTCGAAGTTCTCGTCCAGTAGCCACAGGTGTTCCAGTCCGACGAAGGTAGCGATGATCAGATCCGCCATACTCGCCGTATTGTTTCTCGCGGTGGCCGATACCTCACCGTCGCGCAGCGCGCGCTCGACGACTGCTTCGGTATTGCTGCGCATTCGTGCCAGCCGCACGCGGGACCATTCCGCGGCCATCTCGGCGCCGTCGCCGGGAGCGAGCGCGCACAGATGCTCCAGGCGGATGACCTCGCGGTCACGGAGGTTCTCCTGAACAACGCGCACGATGAGTTCGAGTGCGTCCGCGCCGGAGACGTCACCGTAACTCGGGCCTTGCTCGTCGTCGGATACCGTTCTGCCTCGATCTGCCAGTACCGAGAGCAGCAACGTCCGTTTGTCCGGGAAATGGTGCAGCACACCAGGTGCCGACAGTCCGACGGCCTTGGCGACAGCGGCGATCGAGGTTCCCGCATAGCCGCGTTCGGAGAACAGCCGCAGCGCCGCGCTCAGGATCCGCGCTCGGGTCTCACGGCCGGTTTGATCGGCGACCAAGGTACGGGCCACCTCACGCCCCCTTTCTCGTTGTCGCGTCCACACAATCTTAGAGGTGATGGCACTGCTCCAAGCAAGCCTGATGAGTGTTCGGTAGGTCGGCTGGTCGCGTCAGTCGTGCGAGCTTCGTGCAGCAGGAACGCCTGCGCTCTCGGCCGGCCCCGGTTCACTATGGTCGTTCTTCGAGCGCATGGCACATCGCCGCGTGATGTGAGACTGCGCCTGGCCGCTAAAGGGCATTGGCCGCAATTGGTCAGCGGCGTCAGCGAGCGAGAGCGGCGGCGTAGCCGTGGTGGTCGTTGCCCGCGAGGGCAGCCCATTCCGTGGCAGTTCCGCGCTCGGAATCCAGGAAGGCACCCGCCATCCCCACCCACGAACGGCTGCCAGAGCCCTCCGCGACCACGAGGACTTGGTGTCCGCGACGGCTGCAGCGGGCAATACGGGCTTCCCACGCGGCAGCATCCAATGCCTCTGCCTCGCACAATGTTTCAAGGAACGCCGTCCCGTGAGAGCGCAACGCCTGCAACCGCAGCGCACGCAACCGCGGCCCATCCCCCACACGCGGCCGCCTCAGCGTCCACATCGGACGGTCACTAGCTACGGACGGGATGAATAGTTCGGGGCGTCGGTGGTGATGGCGACGTCGTGCGGGTGGCTTTCGCGCATTCCCGCTGCCGTGATTCGCATCAGCTGTGCCTGCTGCAATTCCGGGATCGTACGTGTGCCAGCGAACCCCATTCCGGCGCGCAGACCACCGACCAGCTGATGCAAAACATCGGGCAGGGCCCCCGGAACGGGGTGCGTCCCTCGATGCCCTGGGGAACGAGCCGTTCCTCAGCGAGTACATCGTCCTGGAAGTAGCGGTCCTTCGAGTAGGACTTGCCGCCCTCGCCGCGTCCGCGCATCGCCGCCAGAGAGCTCATTCCCCGGTAGACCTTGTACTGCTTGCTGCCGACCAGCACAATGTCGCCGGTCGACTCGGCAGTCCCAGCGAGCAGGCTTCCCAGCATGACCGAACTGGCTCCTTCTGCAATCGCTTTCGCGATGTCGCCTGAGTACTGGAGGCCGCCGTCGGCGATGACAGGGGCGTCTGCGGGACCGCGCGCGGCGTATGCCTCGGCAGCAGATCGGTCGTGTCGCCGCCACGACCGGTAACGACCCAGAACTGGACGCGCTGATCTTGCGGCTGCACATCGAGACCGCGTGCCGACGCGGCGCCGTCCTGGCGTTGTCACTCGAGGACCTCAATCACGCCGACTGCCTGGTCAGACTTCACGAGAAAGGGGAAATCATCCGGTGGCAACCCGTCTCGCTGCAGCTGATGACAAGGCTCGTCGAGCATGTCGAGCGCCGCGGCGGCGCACCGGCCACTGAGAAAGTTCTGCGCTATCGCAATGGAAAACCCGTGGGGCGCAGACGCTACGACTACCTCACCAAGCGCATCCGCGAACACCTGCCATGGGCCGACATACTTCAAATCAGCATCCACGGGGTCCGCCACACCACACTCACCTTCGTCGAACGTGAGTTCGGCGTTGCGATCGCGCGTGCCTATGCCGGGCACACCCACTCCGGAGGCACCGGCGGCGCGACCTTGACCTATACCACCCCCAGCATCGTCGAACCGGCCGAGGCGTTGAGCGCGATCACCGGACAGCCCCATCCCCTCGCGCGCGACGTGCGACACCCACTTGCGCCGAGAACGGGGAGTCCCACGCGGCAACGTATGACGCTATGAACCCGCAGATAGAGCGAAATCGCTCAGATCATGTGACTGAGGTAACCTGACGTCACATGAGTACCGATCTGTTGGGCAAGAGCGCACTGGTCACCGGAGCCAGCCGGGGTATCGGCAAGGCGGTGGCGGCCGAATTGCTGAGTCGCGGCGCAAACGTGCTGATCACCGCGCGCAAACCGGAGCCATTGGACGAGGCCGCCGTCGACCTGCGCGCGCTCGGCCATCAGGGTGAGGTGGTTGCGCTCGCAGGCAACTCCGGCGATGGGGAGAGCAGGGCGGCCGCGGTCGGCCGGGCGGTCTCCGAGTTCGGCTCGCTGGACATCCTGATCAACAACACCGGCATCAACCCGGTGTACGGCTCGCTGATGGAGGCCGACCTCGATGCCGTCCGCAAGATCTTCGACGTCAATGTCGTCGCCGCGCTCGGCTACATTCAGGAGGCGTACAAGGCCTGGATGCGCGACAACGGCGGCGCGGTCGTCAACGTCGCCAGTGTCGCGGGCATCCGCTCCTCGGGCGTGATCGCCGCCTACGGCGCGTCCAAGGCAGCCCTGATTCGCCTCACCGACGAACTGGCCTGGCAGCTGGGCCCGAAGATCCGGGTGAACGCGGTCGCCCCCGGTGTCATCAAGACGAAGTTCGCCGACGCCCTCTACTCGGCGGACGAGGAAGCGGCCGCATCGGTGTATCCACTCAAGCGTCTCGGGGCGCCGGAGGATGTGGCGAGGCTGATCGGCTTCCTGGTCTCCGACGAGGCCGCCTGGATCACCGGTGAGACGGTCCGCGTCGACGGCGGCCTGCTCTCCACCGGCGGCATCTGACTCGTCCCGCTGAACTCGATGGCCGTTCGGTACTCACCGAGCGGCCATCGGCCATTCGGGTCGTCACACTCGTGCGGGACTGCGGTGCTCGTCCAGGCTGCGCACCGGCGGTGCGGAAGCGCCTTCGTCGAAGCCGAAGCGAGCATGCAGCTTCTCCAGTGGACCCGGCGCCCACCAGTTCCAGTCGCCGAGCACCTTCATCACCGCGGGCAACAGGAATCCACGCACCAAAGTCGCGTCGACGAGCACGGCCAACGGCAGACCGATGCCGAAGGCCTTCATGAAGGTGATGTCGGAGGCGAGGAAGCCGAGGAATACCAGCGAGATCAGCACCGCCGCCGCGGTGACGATGCGGCCGATGCGTTCCAGCCCGAACGCCACCGCCGACTCGTTCTTGCCGGTGCGCTCGTACTCCTCGAGAATCCGGGACAACAGGAACACCTGGTAGTCCATCGCCAGCCCGAAGGCGACGCCGAACAGCATCACCGGCACCGTGGGCGGTAGATCGCCGGTCACGGTGAAGCCGAGCAGCCCGGACAGGTGCCCGTCCTGGAAAATCCAGACCAGCGCACCGAAGGTCGCGGTGAGGCTGAGCACGCTCAGCACGATGGCGACCAGCGGCAGCACCACACTGCCGGTCAGCAGGAACAGCACGATCAGCATCACGATCACCACGAAACCGAGCGCGGTCGGCAGCGTCGAGATCACCGAATCGATCGCGTCGGCATTGGCCGCGGCGATGCCGCCGACCAGCACCCGCGATGGCGCCGGTACCGCGCGCACGTCGCCTGCCACCCGCTCCAGCGCTTCTGGGTCGGTGGTATCAGGAAGCACCGCGAGGTATGCGGCGTCGGTGGCACCGAAGCGCTTGTGCTGCTCGGTCGGCTGTGCGAGGAAGCCGCCGTGTGAGTAGCTACCGGTGGCGGTGTCCACACGCTGCACGTTCTCGACTTCTGAGAGCTTCCTCGCGTAGGCGTCGAGTCCCTGTGCGCTGTCGGGCAATACGGCGACCAAGCTGTTGGCGTCGGTCGCGGTGAAATCGCGCTGGATGATCTCGGTGACCTGACGATTGTTCATCGACTCCGGCAGTGCCCGCTCATCCGGAAAACCGAGTTGCACCCCGAGGAACGGCGTGCCGAGTAGCACCAGGAGCGCGGCGACCACCAGGCCGATAGGCACCGGACGACGCATGACGAAAGTCGCGAGGCGATGCCAGAAACCCTCGCCGGGCGCGGGCCGCGGCGCCCGGAGGAACCAGCCGAGCTGGCCGCTATCGATGCGGGTGCCGATCAACAACAGGATCATGGGCAGCAAGGTCAGCGACACCGTTGCCGCGATCACCGCGACCGCGAGGCCCGCGTATCCCATCGAACGCACCGCGAGCAATGGGAAGAACAGCAGCCCGGACAGTGCGACACCGACCGTGACGGCGGAGAAGGCGACTGTCCGACCTGCCGAACGCATGGTCGCGCGTACCGCCGCGGCCGGCGGCGCACCGATGGCGAGTTCGTCACGGAAACGGTTGATGATCAGCAGGCTGTAGTCGATCGCCAAGCCGAGTCCCAGCAGAGTTGCGACATTGGTCGCGGTCGCGGCCAGATCGGTGCACAGGGTGATCAACCACAGCGCGCCCATGGTGATCATGACGGTGACGAGGGCGACGACCAGCGGCAGACTGGCCGCAACCAGGCCGCCGAACACGAACAACAGCGCGAGCAGAGTGACCGGGAAGGCGATGGATTCGCCGAGCACCGCGTCCTTCTCACTCTGTTGCACGGTCTCGTGCAACAGCATTGCGTAGCCACCGACACGAACGTCGAGAACGCCGTGCCTGCCGCCGTACTTGTCGGCGAGGCCGCCGACTTTTCTATCGACGTCTGCTTCCTCGCCGAGAATGCTGGCGACGATCAGTCCTTGGGCACCGTCAGTGCTGGCGAGCGCGGACGGCTTGCCGTCGGTCCAATACGACGCGACACCCGAGACACCGGACTCGTTCTTCAGCCGCTGCGCCAACTCGGCTGCGGCGGTGGCCGATTCCGGGTCGTCGACCGACTTCCCGGTCTGCACGAGCAGCACGAAGTTAGGCGCCGCCTGACCGAATTCTTCGCGCAGGATCTCGGTCGCGCGCGCGGATTCGGCGTCCGGGTCGGAGTACCCGCCGCCTTGTACCCGGTCGAACAGCGTCGAGCTGAGCATGCCCATCGCCAGCGCGAACACCGCGAATACGGCCAGGACCTGCCTGCCGCGCCGCCTGGTCAGTTCGAACACTGCCTTACCCCTAACTCTTTATGCCGCAGCGCGTCCTGTGACGCGGCAACAGCTCGCCCGGCTTTCGCCACCTACCTGGCGTTCCCGCATCGGCAACAGCCCCAGGGTGAACCAGCGCGCCGATCACCGTTGACCACCGCGACACCGGGCATCGAGAGCTGGCGTCGGCGCTCGGAGATCGTAACAACCGGACCGGCAAAACCGGTGAGCGAGAACACAATTCCCGCAACTGCCGAGCAAAGCATGCGAGCATCACCTCGATAGTCGCGAAAAGTGGCTACGACCTGGGGATTTCACTCGACGAAGTGGGCATGGAGACCGACGTGCCCACCGCCGGCCGGGGACGGGTATGAAATGGATCACCGTCCGGTCGGCGAATCGTCACCAGAGATCTTCGGTGTCGAACGCGCCAACTAAGCTCGGCCCGACGAAAGGACGCGCGCGACCGATGCCCGGATTCGAATCCACCTCACACCGGCGAGTACACCGTACGACAGGCGTGGCATGACCGCAGACATCATCGTGTGCGGCCTCGGCCCCGCCGGTCGCGCGTTGGCGCATCGCAGTCTCGCCCATGGCCTTTCGGTCACCGCCATCGATCCGTTCCCGGACCGGCTCTGGTCGGCGACCTATGCCGCTTGGGAAGACGAGCTGCCCGCGTGGCTGGACCCGGCAGCTGTCGGCGCGACGGTAGACGAGCCGACCGCGTGGGGCACCATGGGTCACCGCATAGCGCGGCGCTATGCCGTTCTCGACACACCTCGACTACAGGACTCCCTCGAGCTGGCCGGCGCGGACGTGATCGCCGATCGGGTCGTCGGGCTCGGACGTCGCTCGGTGTCGCTGGCCTCCGGGACGGTGCGCAACGGCGCACGGGTCATCGACGCCCGCGGCATCGCCCGCTCCGCCGGCTTGGCCGAACAGACCGCGTACGGGGTGATCGTCGCTGACGATCGCGTCGACCCGCTGTTCATGGATTGGCGCCCGGACAATGGCGCGCACCCGGAGGCACCGCCGTCCTTCCTGTACGCGGTGCCGCTCGGCGGCGGTGCGATGCTGCTCGAGGAGACCTGCCTGGCCGGAAGGCCCGCACTCGACGGCGCGGTATTGCGCGATCGCCTCGAGCATCGATTGCGTTCCCGCGGCATCGAACTCACCGGAAACGAACCGGTGGAGCGGGTGCGTTTCCCGGTCCAGGGCGGTCGGCCGGGGCCGCGAAGGTTCGGGGCCGCAGGCGGTTTCACCCATCCCGCCACCGGATACAGCGTCGCGGCCGCGCTCACCGCCGCCGACGCGGTAGCGGCAGGAGACTCGCCGTGGTCCGCCACGGCAGGGGCGGTACACCTGCTGCGGGCGGCCGGTCTGCGTGCTCTGCTCGCCTTGCCGCCCGCCGAAATTCCGGTCTTCTTCGATGTGTTCTTCTCGCTGCCCCCCGAGTTGCAGCGGGCGTATTTGTCCGGGCGCACCGATCTCGGCGGCACGCTCGGCGCCATGCGGACGCTGTTCGCCGGATTACCCCCCGGACTGCGGCGCCGAATCGCCGCTGCGACACTGCGGATTCCGGTTCGCTCGCGTATTCGAATTCATTCCGCCATCATGGGAGCATGAGGGCCATCTGGAAGGGCTCGATCGCATTCGGGCTGGTAAACGTCCCGGTCAAGGTCTACACCGCTACCGAGGACCACGACATACGGTTTCATCAGGTGCACGCCAAAGACGGCGGGCGGATCAAATATGACCGGGTGTGCACGGTCTGCGGAAAGTCCGTGCAATACGCCGATATCGACAAAGCTTACGAATCGCCCGAGGGCGACAAGATCATTCTCACCGACGCGGACTTCGCGAAACTCCCCGCGGCCGAAAAACACGAGATCCCGGTCCTGCAATTCGTGCCCTCGGAGCAGATCGACCCGATCTTCTTCGACAAGAGCTACTACCTCGAGCCCGACTCGAATACGCCGAAGGCGTATGTACTGCTCGCGACAACGCTGGAGCGCATCGACCGCACCGCGCTGGTGCACTTCACGCTGCGGCAGAAGACCAGGCTTGCGGCATTGCGCGTGCGCGAAGGGATGCTGGTGCTGCAGACGCTGCTGTGGCCCGACGAGGTCCGAGCGGCCGAATTCGAGTCGCTCGACGGCGTCGCCGAGCCCAAACCACAAGAGATCAAGATGGCCGAGACGCTCGTCGAGACCATGTCCGACGATTTCGATCCCGGCCAGTACACCGACGAGTACCAGATCGAACTCAAGCGGGTGCTCGACGATGCCATCGCCAGCGGCACCGGCAAGGTGGCCGACCTGCCCGAGTCGGCCCCCGCCGAGATGGATGCCGAGGTGGTCGACCTGGTCGCCGCATTGCAGCGCAGCCTGGAAGCCAGCGGCCGCCGCGCCGTGTCCAGCCATGGCAGCGGCGAAAGCGCAGGCAAGAAAGCCGCCCCTGCGAAGAAAACGGCCGCGAAGAAGGCGGCACCCAAGAAGGCCACCGACGAACCGGCGAAGAAGCCCGTGAAGAAGGCGGCTGCCCGTAAGGGGGCGTGAACCGCTCGGTCAGGCGGGCACCCGGGGTGGACACCAGCTGGCAAACTGTGAGCTATGGACCCCGCACTAGCGATCGTCCCGATGGGCCTCGGCCACCTCCGTCAAGTGCTCGACCTCGGCCACGAGGTATTCGACATCACTACCAAGCCGTACACCTCATGGTCGTTGACCTCGGTGGCCGAACACCTCGACAGCCCGGACAACGCGTGCTGGGTCGCTCTCGACTCCGACCGGGTCGTGGGCTTCGTGCTCGGATCGATGGAATTCGAGCATCGTGACGACTGGGCTTACCTCGAATGGATCGCGGTCTCTCCCGACATGCAGGGCCGCGGGATCGCGCGCCGCCTAGTGGATATCTGCTCGGAGGCGCTGTTCGCACGCGGTGCGAAGCGCATCGTCACCGACGTGGAGAATCGGAACGCCGCGTCGTCGGCCCTGATGACCCGCAGCGGCTTCGCCCCTGCCGCAACGGTCACCCTGTTCGTCCGCCCCAATCCCACCGAGCCCGAACCCGAGGATGCGCTGCCGGCGGTGATGCCCGGTACCAAGCGCGCCCTCATCCGTCGCGGCCGACTCGCGGGTGAAGGTCGGGGCGCTCGCTGAACGCGCCCCGAACCGCTCTGCTCAGAACATCCCGTGCGGGATCTCGGCGGCGTCGGGCACCGGCTGCACAACGTCCCAGTGCTCGACAATATGTCCGTCGACCAGCCGCCAGACGTCGATCACGGCGAGGCCACGCTCGTCGCCGGGCGGAATCATGTGGTAGTGCACGACCGCGAAGTCAGCATCGGTGATCACGCGTTTGATCTCCAACCGGCTGGCGGCGACCGGAGAGTTCGCGGTGAATTCGATGAAGGCGTCGCGGCCGGAGGGATTGCCGGGACTGTGCTCGATGAAATTCTCGTGCAGCAGGTCGCGCAGTACCTCGATGTTGCCCTTCGCGAACTCGGCAAGGCCGTGCAGCACAAGTTGTTTGTTGTCGGCGGGCAGGGTGTTCGGTCTCATGGCGGTAACCGTCGCAGCGGTATGGTGCGCGTGTCGATTACCAGGGATGTCATGGCGGCCGGTCCAGTGGCACGGCGATACTGGCCGCATGGATCAGGATCGCCCGGCCGGTGCGCTGCTACGGGAGTGGCGCACCCGGCGCAAGCTGAGTCAGCTCGAGCTGTCGATCCGGTCCGGGATCTCCGCCCGGCACATCAGTTTCGTCGAAACCGGCCGGACGATCCCCAGCCCCGCAATGATCGAGCGATTCACCGAGCATTTGAATATCCCACTGCGCGAACGCAATCGGCTGCTGATGGCGGCCGGGCACGCCCCCTCCTATCGACAGCGACCGCTGGATGATCCGGACCTCGCCGAGGCCGAGGCCGCGGTGCGGCGGGTCATGGACGCGCAGGAGCCCTTCCCGGCGCTGGCTCTCGATCGCCGCTGGAATCTTCTGTTCGCCAATGCGGCCGCCGAGATCTTCTTTCATGATGTACGGGGGGCGTTACTGGAGCTGCCGATCAACGTGATGCGACTCGGTCTGCATCCCGACGGATTCGCACCACGGGTGCGCAATCTCGCCCAGGTTCGCGGCTTCCTGCTGCCGCGTCTCGCGCGCCAGGCCGCATATACCGGCGATCCCGAACTCGCGGCGTTGCACGAGGAATTGAGCCACTACGCCACCGACACCGATCCGGTGCACATCGACCCGGCCGACGTCGCGCTGACCATCCAACTGCGCCATCGGGGCATGGATCTCTCGTTGTTCAGCACCATCACGACGTTCGGCGCGGCCTTCGACGTCACGCTCGACGAGATCACGGTCGAGTCCTTCTTTCCCGCCGATGCCACGACCGCGGACTATCTGCACGCGCTCGCCCGCGCTACCTCCGATCGTGCTGCCGGGCTGTCGGATCCGTCGGGCTCGAGCCGCTGATCAGATCGTCTCCGCCGCGCGAGCCCTGCCTTCCTCGAAGAACCTGAGCAAGTCCGCCTCGGCGTTCACTTCCGCACGCGGGAGCAACGCACCGAACGGCGCGTTCCAGAATGCGCCGCGGCGCGGCGTCCACGGTCCGACGTAGGCGTAGGGACCGGGATGGGTGTCGTCGCCGGGCGACACGCCGTAGTTGACCTCGTTCAGGGTGTTGGAAAGGTCGAAATGCTCCGGCCACAGCACTGCGGTGGCATCGGGCGCCAAGCAGCGCAGCGCGGAATTGCCGAGGGCGAACCAGTCGGCGATCACCGCGGCCGCCGCGGCGTCGACCAAGATCGGGTCATCGGGGTCGACGCCGGTGGTGTCTTTGTAGACGCCCTCGGGCGCCTCCGGTGGAAAGCCCGCTTGCGCGGCGACCTCGCGATATGTGCCGTCCAGCGGGATGCGCCCCTCGGTGGTGACCAGCTCGGTGCCCACCACCGAGACCGGCCATCGCACACCGCCGAAACCGCCGAGCACCGACCGCAAACGAATGGTTCCGAACATCCGATATTGCGGGCCCGCGATCAACAACTCCCCCGCGGCATGCAATGCCATCCGGGTCTCCCGGTACTTTGCCTCGTCCACCCCACGAATCATTGCCGGTCAGCAGATCGCCCGCAGGTGTTTCGACACCGAAATCGTCCGAGTTCCGGCGACGAACTGTTCAGCGGTGTGCCAACCGGCCGAATACGGCGCTCGCGCAGACGAACCCGATCATGGCGAGACCGACACACCAGAACACCGCGATCGTGGCGTCGTGCCGGGTTTCGGTGGAATCGAGCAGCCCGCGCACCGTGTCCACGATGGGGGTGGCCGGTTGATACTCGGCGAACCCGCGCAGCCACCCGGGCATGGTGGAGGTCTGCACGAAAGCGCTGCTGATGTACGGGATGAACATGATCGCGTACGTGAGCCCACCGGCGGCCTCGGGGTTCTTCGCGACGAGTCCCAGTGCGACCGCGATCCACGAGATCGCCAGGACGAACAGCGTGATAAGCGCGAACGCCGAGAACCAGCCGGCGACGCCGGTGTGGGGCCGGTACCCGAGGACGAGCGCAACGGCGACCGCGATCGCGATGGCGGCCAGATTGCGGACGACGCCCTCGGCGACGTGTCCGGCCAGCACGGCCTGCTTGAACATCGGCAGAGTACGGAACCGATCGATGCTGCCCCTGGTCATATCGGTCGACACGCTGGTGGCGGTGATCGATGAGCCGAAACCCGTGCACAACAACATGATTCCTGGCACCACATAGTCCAGGTACGGCCCGCCGACGTCGATCGCCCCACCGAAAACGTAAGTGAACAACATCATGACCAGGACCGGCATGAGCAGCGAGATGATCAAGGTGTCGCGGCTGCGCAGGGTATGCCGCGCGCAGCGCCGGAACATGACGGTTGTGTCGGTGACAACGTGCGATATCACCGGGCGGTGGCCTCGACGATGTCCGCGGTGCGGACGCCTGCGTCGTCAGCGCTCAGCGTCTCAGCGAATTCCCTTGCGCGAGTTCTGCATTCTTTGTCGAGGATGGACGTGACACCCTGCTCCAGGCGAGCCGTGGTGAGCTTCGTGAACTTCATGTGCGCACCGACGCCGAGACGCTCGACCTGCCCGCCCCACATGGGCTGCTCGAACGATACCGAGCACACCAGCGTCGGCAGTCCGGCGCGTAAGCTCTCGAACAACGTCCCGATACCGCCGTGATGCACGGCGGCGGCGCAATGCGGAAAGACGACGTCGTAGGCGAACGGCCCGACGACCTTCACATTCGGACCGGCTTGCGCGGTAGCGACATCCAGGTCACTCCAGCCCGCGCTCACCAGCGCGCGCACACCCAGCCGAGCCGATACCTCGGTGGCCATGGCCAGCACGGCCGCGGTGTCACGGATCGGCATGCTGCCGAAGCCGAAGAACACCGGCGGGTCCCCTTCCTCGATCCACGACAGAATGCCGGCGTGGTCGCCGTCGAGGTCGCCGACCGCCGCACGGGCGGCATGGTCGAGGGTCAGGAAACCGGTGAACGGCCTGCGCGCGTCCCATTGCTCGGGCAGCCCGGGAACCAGCGCTCGATCGTAGATCTGCACTTCCGGAACGTGCCGGCGGGCCAGGACCGCGGCGGTGCTCGCCATCGACTTCGGCAGGCCGAGCGTCGCCCGCAGATCGTTGAGGTAGCGCATGAACACCAGCCGCCGCAGATTCTCCGCCAGGGCCCAAGTCGCCCGGTTGACCGGCGCGGGCGGACGCCACTGCGGCGGCAGCGCGCCGGGAAACGGATAGGCGCCGTTGGCGCGGCAGGGAAAGTAGTGCAGGCTGACCAGCGGCACGCCCATCGCTTCGGCGACCGAACTCGCCCGGTCCTCGGTGACGGTGCTGGCGACTATCAGGTCGGCGCCCGCGCACACGTCGATGACCTCACGGTTCATCTGCTCGGCGTAGCCCGCCATCTGTCGGGCGACCAATTGCATCAGGCGCAGGGTGTTGCCCGCTGCCAGCGCCTGCTGCCCGGCGTCGGAGCTGTAGAGCTGCTGCACATCCGGCCCGCACGAGCGCGCGGCGAGTCCCGTGCCGGTAACGAAATCGACCAGGTTGGGCGGCGCACCGAGCAGCACGTCGTGTCCGCGCCGCTGCAACTCGAGTCCCAGTGCCACGACCGGCTGTACGTCACCTCGGGTTCCGGTGAGTGGAATCGCTATTCTCACGGCGCTTCTTTCGGTGCTGTTGTGGTCCCGTCGGCACTGTGCTCCCATCGACGTTCGCCGGGTAGTCGACAGAATTGTGGGCTCTCGGCGACCGTCGCGTGTCGGTACAGTGCCCATTGTGCACATCGCTATGTTCATGGATTACCACCCGGCGACGCTCGGTGGTGTCCAGAGTGCGGTCGGCTCGCTGAGTCGCGGGCTGGAGCGTGCGGGCCACCACGTCACCCTCTTCGTCGCGCCACTGCCGGGCAGCACCACCGATTCCCAGCCGAACGTGGTCGAGCTCGATGCGGTCGCCGGGCTCGAGGTGAACGGCTTCCCGGTGGTGCTGCCGACCAAGCGCAATGCCGAGTTGATCGACGCCGCTTTCGCCGCATACGGTCCGATCGACGTCGTGCACACGCACACCACCTACGGTGTCGCCATTTCCGGAATGAAAGCGGCACGGCGGCATCGGCTTCCGCTGGTGCACACCGCCCAGAGCCGGGACGACGCCTTCATCGAACACACCTCGCCCGCGCCCTACGCGGCAGCGTTGGCGCTGCGCGCGCTGCACGGCCGGTTCGTGCCGCACCGCCATCACATGCCGCACCGGGCCGAGAGTCGGGCCGCGCGCCATGCCTGGTGGACGATCGTCGGTCAGGCCCAGGCTGCCGACCGGGTGATCGCGCCGACGCGGCATTTCGCCGACCTGATGGTCGCGCACGGGCTGTCCCGCCCGATTCAGGTGGTGTCCAACGGCGTCGACGATGCCCTGCTGGAAAACCACGGCAGCGTGGTTTCCGGACAGACGGCCGACGAGCCGCTGCGGCTGGTGTGGAGTGGCCGGCTTTCCACCGAGAAGCGCCTGCTCGACGCGATCGACGCCGTACGGCGCACCGGCAACTGCACCCTCGATATCTATGGCGAAGGGGATTTGCGCGATGCCGCGGCCTCGGCGATCGCCGAGCACCGTCTGGACGATCGAATCCGATTGCACGGCAGAGTCACTCAGGCCGAATCTCTCGACGCCATGTCCGGTGGCGATGCGCTGCTTTTCCCCTCTTACGGCTTCGACACCCAGGGCATGGTCCTGCTCGAGGCGGTGGCGGTGGGGCTTCCGATCATCTACTGCGATCCCGATCTCGACGAGTCGGTGCCCAGCGGTGGCGGTGTCCGCACGGCGGATGCCTCGGCCGTGGGGATCGCCGCGACCATTGCCGAGCTGGCCGCCGACCGCGACGCGCTTGCCGAAATGCGCACCGTGCTCGGCAAATACAGCGACTCGGTACGGCAATCACAGCACACGGGCGCCGTGCTGGACATCTATCGACAGGCAGGCGAGACGTCCGCGCTCAGCCTCGAACTGGTAATGCCGCACTCGCTTTCGGAGGTGCCCACCGCGCCGGGGCAACTACCGCTGGTCGGGCACAGCTTGCGGGCGCTGCGCGACGCCCCCGCGTTTGTGACGTCGCTGTCGGACCTCGGGCCGATTGTGCGGATATTCTTCGGCAAGCAGACCGGGTACCTCCTCACCACCCCGGATCTGGTTCGCGAGGCAGGCATCGGCGACGCGGAACTCAATCGTGAAGACCTGCGTGAGGCGATCGAGGACATCGCAGGCGGATCGGTCAACGTCCTGCGCGGCGACGAACACAAGCTGCGGCGCAGGATGATCGCGCCCGCGTTGCGCCAGAGCCGCCTCGCCGAGTACACGAGGTCGGCGGCCGACATCGCCGAAAGCTGGTCGGCGGGACTGCCATCGGGTGCACGGGTGAATCTGATGGACGAGGCCCACGGCCTGATCCTCGACACGGTCTCCTCGACGCTGTTCACCGCCGAGTTCAGTGACGACGCGCGACGCGAGATCCGCGACAATGTGCCGTGGCTGCTCGGCCAGGTCATCCTGCGAACCGCACTACCGCCGCAGGTACGCCGTCTGCGGGTAATCGCGAACTGGCGGTGGCGCACGAAGGCGCGCCACCTGCGTGGCGCCATCGGGGAGGTGGTGTCGGAATATCGCCGCCGCGACGAGGATTTCAACGACGTGGTGTCCGCGCTCATCCGGCACACCGACAGCGAGACCGGAGCAACGCTGTCCGACGAGCACATCATCGATGAAGCGATCCTGATGCTGGCAGGCGGCGTCGGATCGATGGCCTCACTGACCGGATGGCTGTGGCACGAGGTCATGCGCCGCCCGCACATCGCCGAACAGCTCTATTCCGAAATCGATGCCGTCGTCGGAACCGGTCCCGTTCGACCGGAGCATCTCGCCGCGCTCCCCTACCTCAAACAGGTTGTGGCGGAGACACTTCGCTTCTGGGGCCCGTGGATCAGCGCGGGCACCGCCGACGGCGACGTCACCATCGGCGGGCTCACCATCCCGGACGGCGCGGCAATCATGTTCAGCCCCTACATGGTTCAGCACGACAAGCGCTATTACGCCAACCCGGAGGCTTTCGACCCGGCGCGCTGGTCACCGGAGCGCGCCGACGGCATCGACAAGAAGGCCAACCTGTCCTTCGGCGTCGGCCGGCGTCGCTGCCTCGGCGACCACTTCGCCCTGCTCGAGATCACCCTGGCCTCAGCAGCGCTGCTCGCACGCTGGCGGCCGACGCCCGATCCGAACTACGTCGTGCGGGCCTCCAACCGAGACTTCGTCCTGTCCCCCTCGGCGCTACCGGTCACCCTGAGCCCGCGGTAGCCGACTGGAGATGAGGTCTGCTCGCCACACCCAGACGCGGCGAGCTGGACATGCGTTGCGAGATTGTTTCCGGCAATGTCGGTGCGCGGTGTCGCCAGTGTTGCCAAAATCAGCTGATGAGCGGTCCATCCGACCCGAGCGACGAGCAATCGGACGAGCTTCAGCAGGAGGGCGGTCCGCCCGCGACCGGGTGGGTGACGTTCGACAACGCGTACGGGCCCGGGGCGCAGCCCTACGGGGCCGGCTCGCCGACAGGGGATAGCTCGCAGCCTCCGTCCGAGCAGCCCGGTGTTGTGCAGCGAATCATCAAGAGACTGTTCAGGACGAGGTAGCGGGGCACCGGCCGTGTCCGAGCAGGGCAGCGGGTGGGCGAGCTTCATCCAGGGCCAGCTCAATCGCGAATATTCCCGCCGCGACGCCCTGAACACCCGCGCGGCGGCAGCCGTCACGAGCGCGACCGGGCTCGTCACGCTGGTGCTGGCAGTGGTCGCGGTGGTGAAGGGCAAGGACTTCACGCTGACCGGCGGAGCACTCATCGCCTTGTACGTCGCGATGCTCGCCCTGTTCGGGTCGGCCGTCCTCGCGGTTCTCGCCGGTATCAGCTGGCGGTACCGGGTGACGTCCACCGATTCGATGCGAGCGATGCTGACCGATCACTGGACGGACAGCGAAGTGGACGCCCGGTACGTATCGGCGTACTGCAACCCACAGACGATCGCGTCGCTTCGGGCAGGCACGACCCTCAAGGCTCATCTGCTGCTCGGCGCGGCGGCGCTGCAGGTGCTGGCGATTCTGGCGATGGCCACCACCACACTCATCCTCGTAGCGTGAGCCTGCGCGTGCTCGCGTTCCATTGCGGTCAGGATCGACACACTCCGGTATAATCGAACACACGTTCGAAGTGGAGGGAGTCGGGCATGCGAGCGCTTCGCCAGGCCGAGATCGCCGGGCTGCTGGCCAACGACATCGTCGCGCATCTGGCCACGGTCGATCCGTCGGGATATCCGCACGTCACGCCGATCTGGTTCCTTTGGGACGACGGCGCCTTCCGTCTCACCAGCTATGCGGGGCGGCCACATCTGCGCAGGATTCGTTCGAACCCGCGCGTCGGCCTCGTCATTGATCGGGAAGCCGGGCTGCGGGCCGATGGCCAACGACCCAATCGGCAAGTCCGCGTCATCGGTGACGCCGTACTCGCCGCCGACCGGGACGGCATCTGGACCGCGCGCATCCGTGAGAAGTACCTCGACGGCGGGACGGCTTCCGGGATGACCGAACGAGATTCCGCCCGCGACCGGATACTGATCACGGTCACACCGAGCCTGTTCATCGCTGTCGCGAGCACCTGACGATCCGCACACCGCCCAGCGTGGGCGGCACCGCACGCGAGAGGACATCACTGGAAAGGAAGTGCCGGTTCGGCGCCCGTCGCGTTTCCCGGCCGGTCCGAGGAGATCCCCTGCCCCGCACCACAGTTCCCGGACTCCGTTAAGGTTCGCTCAGTCACTGTCCGTAACGTTCTGGAGTCCCGAGTGAGCGACGACCTTGCGATCGAACTGCGCGACGATCATGTGGCAGTGGTGGAATTCTCGCGGCCACCGTACAACTACTTCGACACCACGCTGATCCGGTCACTGGCCGATGCGTACACGACGCTGGACGAAGACCCCGACTGCCGAGCAATTGTCTTGTGCTCCACCGGAAAGCATTTCTGCGCGGGAGCCGACTTCGCCGGGCCGGGGATCGGCGATCCGCGCGAGCTGTATGCGGAGGCCGCGCGGCTGTTCGAAGTCGGCACCCCGACCGTGGCGACCGTGCACGGCGCGGCGATCGGAGGCGGGCTCGGACTGGCGCTGTCCGCCGACTTCCGGGTCGCCACCCGTGAGACGCGATTCATCGCCAACTTCGCCAGACTCGGCATCCACCACGGGTTCGGACTTACCGTCACACTGCCCGCGGTCATCGGCGCACAGAAGTCGCTCGACATGCTGACCACCGGTCGGGCCGTCGACGGGGCCGAAGCCGAAACCATCGGCCTGTGCGATCGGCTGACCACCGCGAGCACACTGCGCGACGAGGCCGTCGCACTGGCCGCGCAGCTCGCGGCCAACGCGCCGCTCGCAGTGCGCTCGATCCGCGCCACATTGCGCGGTGATCTGGCGCAAAAGATCCGTGCCGCAACCGATCACGAGGCCGCACAGCAGGCGGAACTGATGCAGAGCGCCGACTTCGCGGAAGGCGTCCGCGCGGTCGGCGAACGCCGCGCGCCGAAGTTCACCGCCTCCTGAGGACTACCCCTTCGGCAACAGCCGGGTTCCGCGCGATCGAAGGTGAATTCGCGCAAGGGATCGTTGGCGAGCTCGGGCGGAAGTCAGTTGTGCTGGTTCTGCAATTCCCCTACCAGTCCGAGACGTTCGGCGAATTCCGACATCTTGTCCAGCTGTTGACCGGGATCACCCGGCTGGAGTCCGACGACGATTCGGGTCACGCCGCGCACGGCCGAAGCCTCGACCTGTTCGGCGGTCATATCGACGGTTCCCCAGCGGGTGTACTCGAGCGCCGCGGGATCGCGGCCTGCCTCCACAGCCGATGCCTTGGCCAGTTCCCACTGGATGTCGCGTTCGGGCTCGGGCAGCATCCCACCGGCGAAATAGCCGTCACCGCGCTGACCGGTCCGCCGCGCCGCCGCTCGGCTGCTGCCACCGATATGGATCGGAAGCCCGCTCGCCCCTTGTGGTTTCGGGAAGCTGCACAGATCGTCGAAGTCGAAGAACTCGCCGTGATAACCGACCCCCTCCGGCCCGCCCGACCACAGCAGGCGCATGACGTCGATCGCTTCATCGGCGCGTCTGCCACGGGTGGCGAAGTCCACGCCCGTCGCTTGCGCCTCGCCCGGCAGGAAACCGAGCCCGACGGTGAGCAACCGCATACGCCCGCCGGACAGCACATCGATCGTCGCGAGCCGCTTGGCCAGCACCACCGGATGCCGGTACGGCAGCAGCAGTACACCCGTACCCAGCAGAATCCTCCGGGTGGACGCGGCGACGAAGCTCAGGCTGTCGAGCGGGTCGAAATACGGCAGCGTCGACGGCAGCTCGTTCCCCCCGTATATCGCACCGGGATACAACGCGATGTGATCCGGCAGATACAGGCCCTCGAAACCACAGGTCTCGGCATGCACAGCAAACGCGGTGAGCCTGTCGGGGTCGGTGCCGTTGAACGGCGTGCTGTAGCTGATCGCGAACTTCATGGGCATTCCTCGGATGATCGATGCGGACCAAGCGCGGCCCTTCCGTGCGGCCGGCGTCCGCAACGCTAAACGTTGCCGCCGAGGTCAAGGCAACCTTGGATGAGCAGGCCAGACGTTTATCGCCCGCAACGGACGGATGGCTTTTTCGTCTCCGAGGGCGGGGCCGGGCGCATCCAGGAGGCACCTGCCGCCGCGCAGCTTTACGCGATCGTGACCCGAATGACCGAACGCGGCATGCATCCGGCCACAAGCTGGATGTATGCCGCCCGGCCAGGAAAGGACACGCACATGATGGAGTTCGGTGTTCCCGTCATCGACATCTCGTCCTACGTCGACCGGGCAAGCGACGCCGAGCGGGCCGCGGTCGCCCGTCAGGTGGATGCGGCCGCGAGCACGGTCGGGTTCATGCAGATTCGCGGGCACGGCATCGCGCGGCCGGTCCTCGACGATTTCGCCGGCGCACTCGACGACTTCTTCGCCCTCGATCCGGCGATCAAACAGCGGTACCGGACCGCCGTCGAGTTCAATCGCGGTTACACGCCGCCGAAAAGCGAGAACCTGAGCTTGAGCCTCGGGGTGGCCTCGGCGACGCGGATGAACGATTTCTTCGAAGCGTTCAACGTCGGCACCACCACCGCCGACTACCCGGACCTGGACCTGCCCGCGGCGGCAGGCTATGCCGACAACGTCTGGCCCGCAGAGCTGTCCACATTCCAGCAGCGAGTGCAGGCGTACTTCGCCGCGGCCGCGCGCGTCGTGCGTACCCTCACCACCATCTTCGCCGACGCCCTCGACCTGCCCGCCGGGTATTTCGACCGGTTCACCGATCACTCGCTGGATGTGCTGCGGATGAACAACTACGCCCTGCCTCCGGGCACCGCCGACCTCGACGGTGACCTCACAGGCATGGGCGAGCACACCGATTACGGCATCGTCACCGCGCTGTGGGCCGACCAGGTCCCGGGCCTTCAGGTACTCGGTGCGGACGGACGCTGGCACGACGTGCAGCCCGCCGACGACGCACTGCTGGTCAACCTCGGCGACCTGATGGCACGCTGGACCAATGAACGGTGGCTGTCCACACTGCATCGGGTGATGCCGCCGATCGTCGACGGCACCATCGAACGCCGCCGCAGCGCCGCGTTCTTCCACGACGGCAATTTCGACGCGGTGATCGAGACACTGCCTTCGTGCATCGGTGCGGGCAGCAAGTACGCGCCGATCACGGTCTCCGAGCACGTGCAGGCGAAGCTGGCCGGTTCGCGTGCGCTGCAACCGAATACGAACGCACAGCGCGAGGCTGCCCGAGTGCTGTCCGCGATGGACAGGTGAGACCTACTTGCGGAATTTCGCCTCGAGTTCTGTCAACGTGGCCTGCAGGTCCGCGGGATCGTTGGTCTTGAACACCCCCTGGTAGCCGGTCTCGGCGCGCACCGCCGCCTCGACCTCGGGGTCGTGGTACAACTTCGCCAGGGCTACCAGTTTCGGGTTGTCCTTGTCCGCGGCGCGGGCGGCGAAGATATTGATGTACTGCTTCAGCTCCGGCCGCTCGGGGTCGTCGGTGAAGATCACTTCCTTGGCGGTCAGACCGGCGGGCCGCGCGAAGGTGTCGTCGACGAATGCCGCGTCCGCACTGTCGAGCGAGGGCGCGGTCAGCGTCGGCTCGATCGTGGTCAGGCGCACCTTGGAGGCGGCGGTGTCGACGTCCTCGATCTTGGAGTCCCAGCTCGCGCCGCCCTTCAGCACGATCAGGCCCGCCGCGGCCAAACTGAGCAGCGGCCGCACCTGGTTGGCCGGATTGTTGCTGAGAGTTATCTGGCCGCCCTTCGGAATGTCGTTCACTGACTTGTGCTTCCGTGAGTACAGGGTGAGCGGGAAGATCTCGGTGGCGCCGATAGGCACCAGGGTGTCGTTGTTGCGGACGTTGTAGTTGGCCAGGTATCGCACGTGCTGGAACTTGTTGAGATCGATCCGCTTCTGCGCCAGCGCCGGATTCGGCTGGTTGTAGTCGGTGAAGTTGACGTACTCGACCGTGATGCCCTGCTCGGCCGCCTTCTTCTTGTAGACCTCCCAGTGCGGTAGTGCGATGTCGTTCACACCGACACGCACCACGTCGGGACTGCGCTCCTCGCCACATGCCACCACACCGGCAGCCAGCGCGAACAGGATCGGGATCACCGCAACACGGCGCAGAATTCGCATTTCTCGCAAACTAGACGCCCGTCCAAGAGTTCGCGAGAGTTTTGCTCAGCACAATTCAAACCGTTGTCGTCCCCTGCGACGCACCGCTTGGATTACCGGGTTCAGAAAACGCTCGACCGGGCACAGGTCCGTCGGGCGGATGTTGCGACAAGAATTCGGGAGCACGAGTGAAATTCCATCGGGTACTGGCGATCCCGGTCCTGGTCGCCACCGCGGCCCTCACCCTTACGGCGTGCGGCTCCGACGACAAGGCCTCCTCCGACACGGTAGTGCGCATCGGCACCACCGACAAGGACAAGGCCTGGGACGTCTTCGAACAGAAGGCGAAGGAGCAGGGCATTACCCTGAAGATCACCAACTTCTCGGACTACAAGCAGCCGAACCTCGCGCTGTCGCAGCAGCAGATCGATGTGAATCTGTTCCAGCACCTGCAGTTCCTCGGCGCCTACAACGTCGCGAACAATGCCGATCTGACCCCGATCGGCTCCACCTACATCGTGCCGCTGGGCCTGTACTCCAAGAAGCACAAGACCCTTGCCGACCTGCCGCAGGGCGCCGAGATCGCGATCCCGAACGACCCGACCAATCAGGCGCGGGCCCTGTTCGTGCTGCAGGCCGCGGGTCTGCTGAAGCTGTCGTCGGATACTAAGGCGCCCTCGCCCGCCGACATCGACAAGGGCGCGTCCAAGGTCAAGGTGACCCCGGTAGACGCCGCGCAGACGGCGCTGTCGCTGGCCTCGGTCGACGGATCGATCATCAACAACACCTTCCTCGACCGCTCCGGCATCGACCCCAATTCGGCGCTGTACAAGGACGATCCGAAGAATCCTTCCGCGGAGCCGTACATCAACGCGCTGGTGACAAGGGCCGAAGACAAGAACAACCCGAGGTACCAGAAGCTCGTCGAACTCTGGCACTCCCCCGAGGTGCAGCAGGCCCATGCCGAGGTGACCAAGGGCACCGCGGTCGAGGTGCGGCGAAACGGTCCCGAGCTGGAGCAGATCCTGCAGCGGGTGCAGCAGACCATCCGCGACGGCAAGTGAGCGAGCACCAGGTCCCCGCGGTCGAATTCCGTTCGGTCACCAAGGCTTTCGGTACAGGCGCAGATCGCCATGTCGCGCTCGACAGCATCGACCTACGGATCGAAAAGGGTGAGATCTTCGGCGTGATCGGCTATTCCGGGGCGGGCAAGAGCACGCTGGTACGGCTGATCAACGCACTGGAGAAGCCGACGAGTGGCACCGTCGAGGTCTCCGGCACTCCCATCACGGGGGTGCGGGAGGCCGAGGTGCGGCGGATCCGCCGGGATATCGGCATGGTGTTCCAGCAGTTCAACCTGTTCCGATCGCGCACGGCCGCAGGGAATATCGAGTACCCGCTGAAGGTGGCGCGCTGGCCGCGGGCCGAGCGCAAGGCGCGCGTCGCCGAACTGCTCGAGTTCGTCGGCCTGTCGGAGAAGGCGCGCAGTTATCCCGACCAGCTCTCCGGTGGCCAGAAGCAGCGCGTCGGCATCGCGCGCGCCCTCGCTACCTCGCCGTCATTGCTGCTCGCGGACGAATCGACCTCGGCGCTCGACCCGGAGACCACCCAGGAGGTGCTGCGGCTGCTGAAGAAGATCAATCGCGAGCTCGGCGTCACCATTGTGGTCATCACCCACGAGATGGATGTCATCCGCGCGGTGGCCGACCGTGTCGCGGTGCTTGCCGAGGGTCGAATCGTGGAGCTGGCCCGCACTTTCGATGTCTTCGCCGACCCGCAGGCGGCGCCGACCCGGTCGTTCGTCGACACCGTGCTGCACAACCGGCCGAGCGATGAGGAGTTCCGCAGGCTCAGCGAGCTGCACGGCGGCAGGCTGGTCACCGTCGATGTCGACGACAAGCGAGGCATCGGCGCGGCACTGGCCGCGGCGACCAACGCACAGGTCCGGTTCGAGGTGGTCTACGGCGGGGTGAGCACGTTGCAGGACAGGACGTTCGGCAGCGTCACGCTGGCTCTGCACGGGCCCGATGACGCGGTCGACAAGGTGGTCGACGAACTCGATCGCCGATCGGCCTGAAAGGAGCAAGCATGCATACCGATTGGGACAAACTGCGGCCGGTGCTGCAGGAAGCGATCGGCACGACCGTCTATCTGGTGCTGCTCACCTTCGTGATCGGCGGATTGATCGGGCTGTTCCTCGGGACCGCGCTGTACACCACCCGTAAGGGCGGCCTGCTCGCGAACGCCCCGATCTACTTCCTGCTCAACGTGCTCGTGAATGTGGTACGGCCGATTCCGTTCATCATCCTGCTCGCGGCCCTCGGGCCGGTAACCCTCGAAGTGGTCGGCACCACCATCGGCACCGAGGCTGCCGCCTTCGTCATGATCGTGGCCGCGTCGTTCGGCATAGCGCGCATCGTGGAGCAGAACCTGGTCACCGTCGATCCCGGGGTCATCGAGGCGGCACGGGCCGTCGGCGCCGGACCGCTGCGGATAATCCTGACGCTGCTCATCCCGGAAGCACTCGGCCCGCTCGTGCTCGGCTACACCTTCGTGATCGTCGCGATCGTCGATATGTCGGCCATGGCCGGCACCGTCGGTGGCGGCGGGCTCGGCGACTTCGCGCTGGTCTACGGGTATCAGCGGTTCGACTGGCAGGTCACGCTGGTTGCGACGCTGATCATTATCGCCGGCGTCCAGGGCATCCAGTTCTTCGGCAATTTCCTGGCCAGGAAAGTATTGCGCCGCTGAAACATTGATGCGCGCGATGGTCGACCGCGCGTACCAATGGGCTCATCAGCGTGCGTTCGCGGTGCACTCCGAGGTGACGATCGCTGCGCGGCTCGGCGCCGCGCTGCCGAGGGCGACCAGCAGCGGTGACGGGTCGGGGCCGAGCTGCCCGACCGCGGCCCGCTCCGCCTCCAGCCGCGAATTCCCGAACGCCCAGGTGTAGTGGCCGTCGCGGACCGCGACGGCGCCACAGGCATTGACGAAGTGCACGATGACTTTGCACATGGAGGCGCCGCATTCCGATAGCGCACGCCGATCCGCCTCCTCGTAACTCCCATAGTCGACACCGGATCCGACGACCGCGCCGCGCGATGTGATCGAGATCGCCAGCGACCCGTAGAGGTCGCCCGCCGCGCCGGCGGTTCCGGCTCCGAGCGCCACGAACGCGGTCGCGGATGACACGACCAGGCCGAGAGCCGCCTTGCCCGACACTGCCATGATGATTTCTCCCGTTTTCTCGAAACGATGTCCAGCAAGATCGTCGTCCACCGCTCGCGAATTGTCCAAGCTTCCACTTCATCGCGACGCCATTCGATTCCGCAGCGGGACAACGTCTCTCCAGTCGGCCGGCCAGTTCAGCAGGGCGACGACCACCATGATCACCAAGTGCAGCGGCGCGGAGACCTCCTCGTAGATCGCGCCATCGTCGATGAGGTGCGTGGTCACGGCGCCGGTCAGCACCAGAACCAGCATCGCGGCGCCGAGGAATCGAGCCTCCCTGCGCGGCACCACCAGCAGCACGGCGGCGATCAATTCCAGCCCGCCGACGACGAATCGCATGTTCGGGTCGAAACCCCACTCGGCGAACTTCTCCGAGTACGCCGGACCGAAAAAGGTCGGCCCCGGCCAGTACTTCGTGGCGAAACCGACGACGAACTCGAACGCGAGAAACCAGTAGACGACCGTGCCGAGCCGGGCCGATCGTGAACGTTGCGGCATGTTGTTCCTCCGGGCAGTGTGTCGCCACGCGGGCGCGACGACGACGGGTAGATCCCGTCACCGCAATGACCGTGGGAGGCCCGAAGATGTGACAGCCGCAGGTTCCGGCTCAGAACCAGCGCGCAAGTAACATCGCCACACCGTCCTCGGTGACCGGTAGGCAGACTTCGTCCGCAGCCGCGCGGACCACTTCCGGCGCCTGGCCCATAGCGACGCCGTGTGCGGCCCACGCCAGCATCTCGAGATCGTTGGTGCCGTCGCCGACGGCCAGCGTGCTATCGGCCGACACACCCAGACGGACCCGAAGCGCTTCCAGCGCAGAACCTTTGGTGACACCGATCGGGCTGATATCCATCCACGCCCCGTCCACCTCGTACACGCAGTGCGCGCCCGGCACCTGCACACCCGCCAACGCGGCAGCCAGATCGACGCGCGTGCGTTCGGGCCAGTGCACCGTCAGCCTGGTGCTCGGGGTGGCCACCAATTCGTCGATGTCCACCACCCGCAGTGCCCCACCGAAATACGGTCGTCCGGGAATATGCAGGGTGGTCCGCTCCCCGACCCCGACCTCCTCCACCGTGAACACCGCGCCGGGCAATACTTCTCGTAGCACAGTGACCGGCTCGACCAGGTCGAACACGGCTTGGTCGAGCACCGCCCCGGTTGCCGCATCGATCGACACCGCGCCGTTCGAGCAGATCGCCGTGCCGGCCGACAGCCCGAGCTCGGCCAAGAAGGGCAGCGTGGCGATTGTCGAACGCCCCGTCGACAACACCACGTGGGCGTCGGAGCGCAACACCGCGCCGATGGCCTCCCGCACCGCGGGACTCATCGTGGTGTGCGCCAGCATCGGACTCACGCCATGTCCCGGACACAGCGTGCCATCGATATCCAAGGCCACCAGGTGAGGCCGCCACTGCGGCGCAGGCACCACATCGGATAGTGCTGGCGCTCCCATCGCGCTCCCCTTCCAGCCGCACCGTCGACCCGCGGCCCCAGCTCGGTGCGAGGAGGTCGGACGCACTCGATCGTACGTGCGCCGCGCCTGGAGAACACTCGAATTAGCCCGCGAACGGACGCTACCCGCCACCCGGCGCGGTAGTGCTCCGGATACAGAACGGCTGGCATGGCCCCGACGTGGACGGCACGGTCGTCGTCGGTCCGTCCTCGAAATCATCGGTGCTGACCAACACCATCACCAGCACCGCGAAAAACAGCACGGCGGCAAGAATGATCACGACCCACCCCCAGCGCGGCTGACGGTCCCTCGAGAACTCGTGGATCTCCAACCAGAACATCGCGCTTCTTCCGACTCCCGCCCCATCATCGCAGGCTCACGATGCGGCTTCATCGCACATGATTGCTCAAACGCGAGAAGCACTCTCCATGGTGCGCCCTCGCCGGAGGATCGGCCCCCGAATGCACAACGCCCCGACCAACGGCCGGGGCGTAAGGGCGGGTATCCGTCAGACGGTGAAGCCGAGGGCGCGGAGCTGTTCGCGGCCGTCTTCGGTGATCTTGTCAGGGCCCCACGGGGGCATCCACACCCAGTTGATCTTGAGGTCCTCGACGAGGCCGCTGCGGACGAGCGCGTTGCGGGACTGGTCCTCGATGACGTCGGTCAGCGGGCAGGCCGCGGAGGTGAGGGTCATGTCGAGGATGGCGACTTCGTCCTGGACGGCCAGGCCGTAGACCAGGCCGAGGTCGACCACGTTGATGCCGAGTTCGGGGTCGACGACGTCGCGCATCGCCTCCTCGAGATCCTCGAGGCGCTTGATGTCCTCCGCGGACAGCTCGACCTGTTCAGCCTGTTCGGCAGATTCGGTTACCGGTGTCTCGCTCATGCCGTTTCCCCATTCGTTGGCAATCCATTGCCCATCTGACGCTTGGCTTCCTCGGCGGAGGTTATCCGGACCACCGCGTCCTTGAACGCCATCCAGCCGAGCAAAGCGCACTTCACCCGAGCCGGATACTTGGCGACGCCCGCGAAGGCGATACCGTCGCCGATCATGTCCTCATCGCCCTCGACCGTGCCGCGGCTCGCGACCATCTCGTTGAACGAGTCGACCACCTTCAGCGCCTGCTGCAGCGGCAGGCCGATAACCTGATCGGTGAGCACCGAGGTCGACGCCTGCGAGATCGAACAGCCCTGACCGTCGTAGGAGACGTCGGCGACGTCACCGTTGTCGTCGAGCTGGACGCGCAGGGTCACCTCGTCACCGCAGGTCGGGTTCACGTGGTGCACCTCGGCGCCGAACGGTTCCCGCAGCCCGCGGTGATGCGGGTGTTTGTAGTGGTCCAGGATCACTTCCTGGTACATCTGCTCCATGCGCATGTCTTATCCAACCCCGAAGAAGCTCTGAGCCTTCCGCACCGCGGCTACCAGCTTGTCTACCTCTTCGAGGGTGTTGTAAACCGCGAAGGAGGCACGCGCGGTCGCAGGCACGCCGAGGCGGCGCATCAGCGGCCACGCGCAGTGGTGACCCACCCGGATGGCGACGCCTTCGTCGTCCAGGATCTGGCCGACATCGTGCGCGTGGATGCCATCGACCACGAACGACACCGCGCCACCGCGGTCGACGTTCTCGGTCGGGCCGACGATCCGCACGCCATCAATGGCGCCGAGTCCGGCCAGCGCCGCGTCGACGAGCGTGTGCTCATGCGCGGCAACGGCTTCCATGCCGATCGCCTCGAGATACCGCACCGCGGCACCGAGTCCGACCACCTGCGAGGTCATCGGCACGCCCGCCTCGAAGCGTTGCGGCGGCGGGGCGAAGGTACTCGCCTCCATGGTGACGGTCTCGATCATCGAGCCACCGGTGATGAACGGCGGAGTCTCCTCCAGCAGCGCGCGGCGGCCGAAGAGCACACCGACACCGGAAGGTCCGAGCATCTTGTGGCCCGAGAACGCGGCGAAATCGACGCCGAGCTCACGGAAGTCCACCGGCATGTGCGGCACCGACTGGCAGGCGTCCAGCACGGTGAGAGCGCCGACTTCTTTTGCCCTGCGCACCAATTCGGCCACCGGCGCGATCGAGCCGGTGACATTCGACTGATGCGTGAACGCGACAACCTTGGTGGCGGGCGACAATTCGAGCGAATCGAGATCGATCCGGCCGTCATCGGTGATGCCGTACCACTTCAGCGTCGCACCCGTACGGCGCGCGAGCTCCTGCCATGGAACAAGATTCGCGTGGTGCTCGAGCTCGGTGATGACGATCTCGTCACCGGGGCCGACGTGGTACGGGAACCGGCTGTCGGCGAAGGAGTACGTCACCAGGTTCAGTGATTCGGTCGCGTTCTTGGTGAAGACGATCTCACCGGCGTGCACGCCGACGAACCTGGCGATATCGGCCCTGGCATCCTCGTAGGCGTCGGTCGCCTCCTCGGCCAGCTGGTGCGCGCCGCGGTGCACCGCCGAATTGTGCTGGACCAGGAATTCGCGTTCCGCGTCCAGGACCGCGACGGGCCGCTGCGAGGTCGCGCCGGAGTCCAAGTACACCAACGGTTTCCCGTCCCGAACCGTACGGCTCAGGATCGGGAAATCGGCCCGGATGCGGGCCACGTCGAGTGCGGGGACCGTGGCGGTCATATCAGGCTCCTGCGGTAGCAGACTGGGTGAAGCGGACGTAGCCGTTCGCGTCGAGTTCGTCGGCCAGTTCCGAACCGCCCTCGGCGACGATGCGGCCACCGACGAAGACGTGCACGAACTCCGGCTTGATGTAACGCAGGATCCGGGTGTAGTGCGTGATCAGCAGCACGCCGCCGTTCTCACGCTCCTTGTAGCGGTTGACACCCTCGGAGACGATGCGCAGCGCGTCGACGTCGAGGCCGGAATCGGTCTCGTCCAGGATGGCGATCTTCGGCTTGAGCAGGCCGAGCTGCAGGATCTCGTGACGCTTCTTCTCACCACCGGAGAAGCCCTCGTTCACATTGCGTTCCGCGAAGGCGGGATCGATCTCGAGCTCGCTCATCGACTCCTTGACTTCCTTCACCCAATGCCGCAACTTGGGGGCCTCACCGCGGACGGCGGTGACAGCGGTACGCAGGAAGTTCGACGTGGAGACGCCGGGCACCTCGACCGGGTACTGCATGGCCAGGAACAGGCCCGCACGCGCACGCTCGTCGACGGACATCGTGAGGACGTCCTCGCCGTCGAGCGTGATCGAACCGGAGGTCACCGTGTACTTGGGGTGGCCGGCGATCGCGTACGACAAGGTCGACTTGCCGGAGCCGTTGGGGCCCATGATGGCGTGCGTCTCACCGGACTTGATGGTGAGATCCACGCCCTTCAGGATCTTGATGGGCTCACCGGACTCGTCCGGGTTGGCAACCTCGACGTGCAGGTCCTTGATTTCCAGGGTGGTCATCGAATTCGAGTTCCTTTGTGGGGGTAAGTGGTTCGGGATCAGACGCCGACAGCGGCGAGCTCGGCCTCGATGGCCGACTCCAGCCGCTCCCGGATCTCGGGGACCGCGATCTTCTGGATGATTTCTTGGAAGAAGCCGCGCACCACCAGGCGTCGCGCCACATCCTCCGGAATACCGCGGGAGCGCAGGTAGAACAGCTGCTCGTCGTCGAAACGGCCGGTAGCGCTCGCGTGACCCGCGCCGACGATCTCGCCGGTCTCGATCTCCAGGTTCGGCACCGAGTCTGCGCGCGCGCCGTCGGTGAGCACCAGGTTGCGGTTCACCTCGAAGGTGTCGGTGCCCTCGGCGGCCGCACGAATCAGCACATCGCCGATCCACACGGTGCGGGCGTCACCCTTGGGCGAATGCGGATCGCCCTGCAGCGCACCCTTGTACAGCACGTTCGACTTGCACTTCGGCTGCGAGTGGTCGACGAGCAAGCGCTGCTCGAAGTGCTGGCCCGCGTCGGCGAAGTAGAGGCCGAGTAGTTCGGCGTCGCCGCCGGGGCCTGCGTAGCGGACGGTTCCACTGAGGCGAACCAGGTCACCGCCGAGCGTGACCGCGATGTGGCGCAGCGTGGCGTCGCGGCCGAGCAGCGCGTGGTGCGCGGTCGCATTCACGGCGTCGTCGGCCCAGTCCTGGACCGCGACGACGGTCAGCTTCGCGCTGTCACCGAGCACGAACTCCACGTTCTCGGCGTAGGTTCCGCTGCCGCGCTGGTCGATGACCACAGTGGCCGTGGCGAAGTTGGCCAGCCGGATCTGCAGGTGACCGTAGGCGGTCTTATCCTCGCCGGGACCGGTGACCGTGACGATCACCGGTTCGGCGACCTCGGTCTCCGCATCGACCGACACGATGGTCGCCGACTCGAAGCCCGAGTACGCCTGGGCGGCAACGCGATCCGACGGCACGCCGGCCTCGCCGAGGCGAGAGTCGGTACGCGCCACGGTCTCCACCTTCACATCGGCGACCGAGCTGACCTCGACCGTGGCCTGTCCGTCGCGCACCGCGGTGCCGTCGTGCAGGCCGCGCAGTCGACGCAACGGCGTGAACCGCCACGCCTCGTCCTTGGAGGAGGGCACCTCGAAGGCGTTCACGTCGTAGGAGGTGAACACCTCACCCTTGTTGGTCGCGGAGCCGGCGCCCGGGTTCTGAATCGGCTTGGCCGTAGGGTTCTCGCCCTCGACCGCTCCAACAACGCCAGTCGCCATCAGCCGACGGCCCCTTCCATCTGCAGCTCGATGAGCCGGTTCAATTCCAGTGCGTATTCCATCGGCAGTTCCTTGGCGATGGGCTCGACGAACCCGCGCACCACCATCGCCATTGCCTCGTCCTCGGTCATGCCGCGGCTCATCAGGTAGAACAGCTGGTCCTCGGACACCTTCGACACGGTGGCCTCGTGGCCCATCGTCACGTCGTCCTCACGGATGTCGACGTAGGGGTAGGTATCCGAGCGGCTGATCGTATCGACAAGCAGCGCATCACATTTCACGGTCGACTTGGAGCCGTGCGCGCCCTTGTTGACCTGAACGAGGCCGCGGTAGGAGGCCCGGCCACCGCCGCGCGCCACCGACTTGCTGATGATGGTCGAGGAGGTGTGCGGCGCCAGGTGCAGCATCTTCGCGCCAGTGTCCTGGTGCTGACCCGGACCGGCGAACGCCACCGAGAGCACCTCGCCGCGGGCGTACTCACCGGTCATCCAGACCGCCGGGTACTTCATCGTGACCTTGGAGCCGATATTGCCGTCGACCCACTCCATGGTCGCGCCCGCCTCGGCCTTGGCCCGCTTGGTGACCAGGTTGTAGACGTTGTTCGACCAGTTCTGGATCGTGGTGTAGCGGCAGCGGCCGCCCTTCTTCACGATGATCTCGACGACCGCGGAGTGCAGCGAGTCCGACTTGTAGATCGGCGCGGTGCAGCCCTCGACGTAGTGCACGTAGGCGTCTTCGTCGACGACGATCAGGGTGCGCTCGAACTGACCCATGTTCTCGGTGTTGATCCGGAAGTAGGCCTGCAGCGGGATGTCGACGTGCACGCCCGGCGGTACGTAGATGAACGAGCCACCCGACCACACGGCGGAGTTCAGCGCGGAGAACTTGTTGTCGCCGGCCGGGATCACGGTGCCGAAGTACTTCTGGAACAGCTCCGGCTGCTCCTTCAGTGCGGTGTCGGTGTCGAGGAAGATGACGCCCTGCTTCTCCAGGTCCTCGCGGATGGAGTGGTAGACGACCTCGGACTCGTACTGTGCCGCGACACCGGATACCAGGCGCTGCTTCTCCGCCTCGGGGATGCCGAGCTTGTCGTAGGTGTTCTTGATGTCCTCGGGCAGGTCTTCCCAGGTCTCGGCCTGCTTCTCACTGGAACGCACGAAGTACTTGATGTTGTCGAAGTCGATGCCATCGAGGTTGGAGCCCCAGTTCGGCATGGGCTTGCGATCGAAGATGCGCAGCGACTTGAGGCGGTAGTCCAGCATCCAGTCCGGCTCGCTCTTCTTCGCCGAAATGTCGCGGACAACCGCCTCGGAGAGGCCTCGTTGCGCGCTGGCACCGGCCACATCCGAATCGGCCCAGCCGTAACCGTATTTGCCCAGTGAAGCGATGGTCTCTTCCTGAGTGAGCGGTTGCACCTGGTCGGTGGTTGTCGTCATTCGGCACTCCTTCCGGAGTCGTTCGTACGTCCCGCTGCGGGCTGTGCAGCGGTTGATGGAGAAGCTGACTTCGTATCGGTAATAGGGGGAACCAACAGCGGCACGTGGGTGGTGCACGCACAATCGCCGTTGGCGATCGTCGCAAGCCGCTGCACATGGGTTCCGAGCAGGTCCCGGAAAGCCTCCAGTTCGGCCTCGCACAGCTGCGGAAATTCCTCCGCCACGTGGGAGACCGGGCAGTGGTGCTGACAGATCTGCACGCCAGAGCCCACTTTGCGAGTGGTCGCGGCGAAACCGGCGTCGGTGAACGCCTCGGCGATCTCGTCCGCCTTCGCGGTGGTCGTCTCCGGCGTGTGCTCACCGACCGGCTCGATGCCTGCCACGATGGTGCGCGCCCGCTTGCGCGCGAACTCGGTGATGGCCTGGTCGCCGCCGATCTCGCCGAGCTGCCGAATGGCCGCGCCGGCCAGGTCGTCGTAGGCGTGCCCTAACCGGCCACGGCCCACGGAGGTGAGCTGGTATTGCTTGGCGGGCCGACCGCGGCCCTTCTGCTGCCAGGGCGCCGACCGGCTGGCCCTGGCCTGACCGGAGTCGATGAGCGCATCGAGATGGCGACGGACCCCGGCCGGGGTCAAGCCCAGCTTGGTTCCGATGGCGGTCGCGGTGATCGGTCCGTCTTCCAGCAGCAGTTGGACGATGGCTGCCCGCGTATGCCCCTCACCGCTCGGGACGAGGGTCGCGGGCGCGGCCGACGACGCGGCGCCGGTGCGGCGACCGGCCCCGGAGTCCTCGTCATGCGGCAAACCCACGGTTTTCACAACACCAGTGTGACGGAATTCCTTCCCGGAATCTAATAAGGGTGCCCTGACCCAGGGTGCTCGTGACCTGCCGATGAACCCCCGCGAGCCCGACAATCACGCGATTCTTCGACAGCCAGATGTTCGCTAGCAGAATTGCGAGGTCGCACCTGTGACCGATCACACTGCGTCACGCTGCTGAACATCCGAGCAATGACCAGTGAGGACAAGGATTCGGCGAGTGGGAATCACCGGTATCCGAATATTCGCCGACGTCCGTTCGATCACTCGGTGACGATCACGGCGACACCGGCCACAGCATCCTGCTCGGGCTCCCCACCGGTGGCTGGTGCGACCGCGCGCTACACCGGTCCGCCCCGACGATCGACCGCCGCCTGCCGAGATCCCGCGCAGCGCGACAAGCCGAAACCAGGCCGCCAATTCCGCGCCACCGGCGCCGGTCAACGGCCCGAGATCGGCGGCTGCCGTCCGCCACGGTGAGGGCACCCGCATTCCTCTAGGCTTCGTCTCGTGGCGGTACTCGACAGCGCGCGGCGCAGCACCAAGGCATTCGGACGCCGGGTACTCGGACTCGACGCGCCTGCCGCCGATCACTCTGTCGTCGCGGTTCTGCATCGCGATGAATCAGAGGTCCCGGAGCTCGACCGCCGGGAGATGGCGCAGCTCGATCGGATCCGCCTGCTCGGCGCGACCGGGACGGTGCTGATGGTGATCAGCGCGCTCGGCGTCGGGGCCCAGCCGGTGCTGCAGAATCCCACCTCGGGCATCCGCATCATCGCGATCTTCGGGCGCGCGCACACCGGGTCGCTGGCGGTGTGCATGGTCGGCACCACGATGGTGGTGCTCGCGTGGCTGCTGCTCGGCCGTTTCGCGGTCGGCGGCCTGGGTGGCTCGCCCCTGCACCGGCTGACCCGCTCGCAGCTCGACCGCACGCTGCTGCTGTGGATCCTGCCGCTGTGTATCGCGCCGCCGATGTTCAGCAACGACGTGTATTCCTATCTGGCACAGAGCGAGATCGCCGCGCGCGGCATCGACCCCTATGAAATGGGGCCGGCCCAGGCGCTCGGGAACGACAATGTGCTGACGAGAAATGTCCCGAACATCTGGCGCGAGACGCCGGCACCGTACGGCCCGCTGTTCCTGTGGATGGGGCGCGGCATCGCCGCGCTGACCGGCGACAACATCATCATGGGCGTCTGGATGCACCGAATCCTCGCGCTGGCCGGAGTCGCGCTGATCGTCTGGGCGCTGCCGCGGTTGTCGGCGCGCTGCGGGGTGGCGCCGGTGAGCGCGCTGTGGCTCGGCGCGGCCAACCCGTTGGTGCTGTTCCATCTCGTCGGCGGCGTGCACAACGACGCGCTGATGCTCGGGCTGATGCTCGCCGGCTTGGAGCTCTGCCTGCGCGCGATTGATATCGAACCGTTCGACGGACGGGCCTACGCGCTGTTGATCGGCGGGGCGGTGGTCATCACCTTGTCCTCGTCGATCAAGATCACCTCGATTGTCACCATGGGATTCGTCTGGGTCGCGCTGGCCCGCAAATGGGGCGGCGGTATGCGCTCGCTCGTCATCTCCGCCGCGCTACTCGGCGCGATCGCCCTCAGCACGACAGCTGTGATCAGTTCACTGAGCGGCCTCGGGTTCGGCTGGGTCCATACGCTCAACACCGCGAGCGCGGTGCGCAGCTGGATGTCGCTGCCCACCGCGGTCGGTATCGTCACCGGATTCGGCGGCGTGCTGCTCGGCCTCGGCGACCACACCACCGCGATGCTGAGCATCACCCGGCCGATCGCGGCAGTGGTCGCGGCGTTTGTCACGGTGCGCATGCTGGTCGCCACCGGGACTGGGCGATTACATCCGGTCGGTGCGCTCGGTGTCTCGCTCGGCGCCATCGTGCTGTTGTTCCCGGTGGTGCAGCCCTGGTATCTGCTGTGGGCGATCGTGCCGTTGGCGGCGTGGGCGACCCGGCCGATATTCCGCGTGCCCGCCATCCTGTTCTCGGCGATCGTCAGCGTGCTGCAGATGCCGCGCGGCGGGGAGTTCGAGGTCTTCCAGATCGTCGGCTCGGCGATCGTCACCGTGATCGTGTGCCTGCTGTTCATCGTGGTCACCCGCAATGCGCTGCCGTGGCGCGGTCAGTCGGGGGTGTCGGCTCCGTCACAGCAGCCGACGTCCTACGGTGTCTCATCGTGACCGTAGCCTCCGGACCCACCGTGCGCATCGACGGCGTCGTCAAGCGTTACGGCGAGACCACCGCGGTCGACGGGATCAGCTTCGATGTCGAGCGGGCGCAGGTGCTCGCACTGCTCGGCCCGAACGGCGCGGGCAAGACCACGACCGTCGAAATGTGTGAAGGCTTCGTGACGCCCGATGCCGGGTCGGTGCGGGTGCTCGGCCTGGATCCGATCGCCGACTCCGATCGTCTTCGGCCACGTATCGGCGTGATGCTGCAGGGCGGCGGCGCCTACCCTGGCGCGCGGGCGGGCGAAATGCTCGACCTGGTCGCGGCCTACTCCGCCGACCCGATCGACCCCGATTGGCTGCTGAAAACCCTTGGCCTGCAAGACAACCGGCGCACCCCATATCGCCGTCTGTCCGGCGGGCAGCAACAGCGGCTCGCGCTGGCCTGTGCGCTGGTCGGCAAGCCCGAGATCGTGTTCCTCGACGAACCGACCGCGGGCCTGGACGCCCAGGCCAGGCTGATCGTATGGGAGCTGATCGACGCGCTGCGCCGCGACGGGGTCACCGTCCTGCTCACCACCCACCTGATGGACGAGGCCGAACAACTCGCCGACCAGCTGGTGATCATCGATCACGGCAGTATCGTCGCCTCCGGCACGCCCGCCGAGGTGACCGCGCACGGCGCCGCCGGACAGCTACGCTTCTCCGCCCCACCGAAACTCGATCTCGAACTGTTGAAAACGGCACTGCCGGAAGGTTTCTCGCCGCGTGAGACCTCGCCGGGCTGCTACCTGGTCGAGGGCGAGATCGATCCGCAGGTGCTCGCGACAGTGACCGCGTGGTGCGCCAGGGTCAACGTGCTCGCCACCGATATCCGGATCGACCAGCGCCGCCTCGAAGACGTCTTCCTGGAACTCACCGGACGGGACCTACGCGGATGAACCAGCCCGATCTCGCCGGAAACCGATTCGCGCCCGGCACCTTCACCCCCGACCCGCGCCCCAACGGCTGGGTCTCCATGATGCGTGCGCAGACCAGACTCGAGCTGATCCTGTTGCTGCGCAATGGCGAACAATTGCTGCTGACCATGTTCATCCCGATCACGCTGCTGGTCGGGCTGTCCCTGCTGCCCTTCGGCGACCTCGGCAACGACCGGGTGAACAAGCTCGTGCCCGCGGTCATGATGGTTGCCGTGATGTCCACCGCGTTCACCGGGCAGGCCATCGCGGTCGGCTTCGATCGTCGCTACGGCGCGCTCAAACGTCTCGGCGCGACCGCGCTGCCCCGCTGGGGCATCGTCGGCGGCAAGTGCGCGGCGGTGCTGATCGTGGTGGTGTTGCAGGCCATCCTGCTCGGCGTCATCGGCTTCGCGCTGGGCTGGCGGCCCGATCTCGGCGGACTGGCGCTCGGCGCGCTGGTGATCGCCGTGGGCACCGCGACCTTCGCGGCTATGGGGCTGCTGCTCGGCGGCACCCTCAAGGCGGAAATCGTGCTCGCTCTCGCCAATATCCTGTGGTTCGTGATGCTCGGTGTCGCCAGCATCGTCTTCGCTTCCGACGATCTGCCGACCGTGGTGAACGTGCTGGCCAGGCTTGTCCCCTCGGGTGCGCTGGCGGTCACTCTCGAAGACGCGATGCGCAGCAGCGTCGACTGGTTCGGCATCGCGGTCCTCACCGCGTGGGGCGCGGTGTCCGCGCTCCTGGCAACCCGTTTCTTCCGCTTCGACTGAGCCACACAACGACACCACGTAGTAGACCGGGTGAATCGCCCCGCCCCGCTGCCGCTACCATCGTTCGCGTGCTGTATCGCGCATTTTTGCGACTCGTCGACAAGCTTCCGCTCCCCTCACTGAAGGCGCAGCGTTGGATCGCGGTCGCCGTCATCCTGTCGCAAGCAGGCATTGCGGTCACGGGCGCGATCGTGCGCGTCACCGCTTCCGGTCTCGGCTGCCCGACCTGGCCGCAATGCTTTCCCGGCAGCTTCACCCCGATCGGCGTCTCCGAGGTCCCGGTCCTGCATCAGACCGTCGAGTTCAGCAACCGCCTGCTGTCGTTCGCGGTGACCCTGTGCGCCGGACTCATCGTGCTGGCCGTCACGCGCGCCCGCCGCCGCCGCGAGGTGCTGGTCTACGCGTGGTTGATGCCGGGCGGCACCGTCCTGCAGGCGATCATCGGCGGCATGACCGTCCGCACCGGCCTGCTGTGGTGGACCGTCTCTGTGCACCTGCTCGCGTCGATGCTCATGGTCTGGGTTTCGGTGGTGATGTTCGCGAAGGTCAGCGAACCCGACGACGGCATCGAAGTGATCCAGGCCCCCGCCCCGCTGCGCTGGCTCACCGCACTCAGCGGCGTCGCCCTCGCCGCCGTGCTCGTCGCGGGAACCCTGGTCACCGGTGCCGGTCCGCACGCGGGCGACAAAAGCATCGAGCGCCAGGTCGAACGCCTGCAGGTCGAGATCGTCACCCTGGTGCACCTGCATTCGCAACTGCTTGTCGGTTACCTGGCTCTGCTGATCGGCTTGGCCTTCGGGCTGTTCGCGGTCGGCATCACGCCCGCCGTCCGCTCCCGGCTGTTCGTGCTGCTCGGCCTGGTCGGCGCGCAGTCGCTGATCGGCGTCGTCCAGTACTTCACCGACGTGCCCGCAGCTCTCGTCGCGATCCATGTCGGTGGCGCCGCCGCCTGCACCGCCGCCACGGCCGCCCTCTGGGCATCATTGCGCACCCGCGAACACGTCTCGGCGACACTGCCGGAATCCGCCGCTCGGTCCGCGTAGGACGCCGAGCCGCGAGCTCGCTCGCCGCATCCCTGTTCATCGCTGCTTGCCCGATGAGCTGTGGGCGGTTCGAGCGCATCTCGCCGAGCCATCAGGATTTCGATGTCTCTTATAGTCGATCCTATTGGTGCCCCGATGAATCGCTGCCTACCGTTGTCCTAGCGACGGACTGACGATCTGGATACGAACTGTCAGCACGTCGACAGAATCCCCGATCAGGAGGCAACTGATGTCGAAGATCCTTTTCGTCATGACCGGCGTCGACTATTGGACGCTGGCCGACGGAACCAAACACCCGACCGGCTACTGGGCCGAAGAGGTGGTCGCGCCGTACACAGCGTTCAAGGCCGCCGGCCACGAGATAGTGGTCGCCACCCCGGGCGGTGTGGTGCCGACGGTCGACAAGGGCAGCCTGGCACCCGAGGTGAACGGCGGCCAGGAGGGTGCGGCCGCGATTGCGGCGGTGCTGGACGCGGCGACCGAGCTGCGGCAGCCCATCCGGCTGGCGGAGGTGAAACTCGCCGACTACGACGCCGTCTATTACCCCGGCGGACACGGCCCGATGGAAGACCTGGCCGTGAACGCCGAATCGGGCGAGCTGCTCAACGCGGCGCTGGCCTCGGGCAAGCCACTCGGCGTTGTCTGCCACGCTCCGGCCGCCCTGCTCGCCACGGCCGTCGACGGCAGCTCACCGTTCGCGGGCTACCGGGTCACCGGTTTCACCAATGCCGAAGAGACCCAGGCCGGCTTCGCGGACAAGGCCAAGTGGCTGCTGCAGGATCGGCTCGTCGACCTGGGTGTCGACTTCCGCGAGGGCGCGCCGTGGGCTCCGCACATCGAGGTCGATCGCACCCTCTACACCGGCCAGAACCCGGCATCGTCGGCGCCGCTGGCGGCCGAGCTGGTCAAAGCATTGGGCTGAAGCACGGTGGCCGCCGACCGGACCGACGAGGTGCTCGACGCCACGGCGCGCTGCCTTGCGCGCTACGGCGTTCGACGCACCACGATGGACGACATTGCCGGCGAGATGGGTATGTCGCGGTCGGCGGTCTATCAGTACGTGCACAACAAAGAAGACGCTGTCCGCCGCCTGAGCGCGCGCTTGCACGACCGAGCGCTGCGGCGGGCACGCCAGGCCGCGGCCGAGCACGCGCCCGTCGCCGAACGGGTGCACGAAATCCTCACGGCCAAGCTCGATCTCGCCACCGGACCGTTCGCCGACTCCCCGCACGCCGCCGAATTGCTCGATGAGCACACACGATTGAGCGGCGACATCTGCCGTGGCTTCACCACTGAGCTGCTCGCGTTGCTCAGAGCGGTGTTCGCCGAGGCGGCCGCACCGAGTCCCGACGACGCGGCGCAGATCTGCTTGGCCGTGCTCGTCGGACTGATCGCCGCCGACCGCACCGAACTGCTGCGCCCGGCCGTCGGCGCCGCGGTTTCCGGGCTCGGTGTTCCAGCCGATGTCGAGCTCGCCGCGACCAGCCCGGTCCGATCGCGGGTGCGTGGCTAGCGAGCCGGTGCGCCAGCGTGCTGGAGCCAATGCACTATCCACCCCGTCCGCGGCGATGCCGTCCGCGCAGGCGCGGACGATGCGTGCCCGCCGAAGGCGCCGCCGGGCATATCCGGGGCGGTTGAGGTGTTGCCCGCAATGGTGGAACGCGCCATCCGCGCCGCCCCACACCACGACGTGCGCGCGACATTCGATGAATCAACGACGTGATCAGGGAGTTACCGTATGACCGCACAGACAACGTCTCGCCCGGCCGACGCCTCGGGCACCTTCGCGCTCGGCGGCGACCTGCCGATCAATCGCCTCGGGTACGGCGCCATGCAGATCACCGGTGCCGGCGTCTGGGGCGACCCCGATGACCCGGCCGAAGCCGTTCGCGTCCTGCGCCGCGCGGTCGAGCTCGGCGTCAACTTCATCGACACCGCGGACTCCTATGGACCGTTCGTCAGCGAGAGCCTCATCCGGCTCGCCCTGCATCCCTACACCGACGATCTGGTGATCGCCACCAAGGGCGGTCTGACGCGGTCGGGCCCCGGCGACTGGCGGCCGGTCGGCAGGCCCGAATATCTGCGCCAGCAACTGCATTTGAGCCTGCGCCACCTCGGGCTCGAACAGATCGATCTCTACCAGCTGCACCGTATCGATCCGGCCGTCCCGCTCGCCGATCAGCTCGGTGCGCTCGTCGAACTACAGCGAGAAGGCAAGATCCGCCACATCGGGGTCTCGGAAGTGACCGTCGAACAGCTGAAGCAAGCTCGGGAGATCGCCGACATCGTCTCGGTGCAGAACCTCTACAACCTCGCCAATCGCAAGGCCGAAGATGTGCTGGACTACGCGACGGCCGAAAACATCGCCTTCATTCCCTGGTTCCCCATCGCAACCGGCGAGCTCGCCCGCCCCGGCGGTCCGCTCGACACCTTCGCCGCGGAGCACGGCGCGAGCCCGTCTCAGCTGGCACTGGCCTGGTTGCTGCGCCGCTCCCCTGTCGTGCTGCCGATCCCCGGCACCTCCAGTGTCGGGCACGTCGAGGAGAACACCGCGGCAGCGACGATCACGCTCTCCGATGCGGAATTCGCTGCGCTCACCGACTCGGTCTGACCGACGTTCGCCGGGGCGGCGCCGATCGACGCCGCCCCCGCGAATGGGCGCCCGCTTCCCGCGCGCAGTGCGACCTGCGGTCTACTACCTGGGATCAATCCGCAGCCACCGGGAGCACGCATGGAAATCGGGTTCAGCACGTTCCTGACCGACGAGGGCATCAGCCCGGCCGAATTCGCCACCGGCGTCGAAGAACGTGGTTTCGCGGCACTCTTCCTGGCCGAGCACACCCACATTCCGGTCGCGCGGCGCACACCCTACGGCTCCGGCGAACTGCCGCGCGCCTACTTCCGTTCACTCGACCCCTTCGTCGCACTGTCGGCCATCGCGGCGGTCACCGAACGAGTGCGGATCGGGACTGCGATTGCTCTTGTCACCCAACGTGATCCGATCATCTTGGCCAAAGAGGCCGCCACCCTCGACCGGATCAGCGGCGGCCGATTCGAGCTCGGCGTCGGCGCGGGGTGGAATCTCGAGGAGATCCGCAACCACGGCACCCGTCCGGGATCACGGACACGGCTACTGCGCGAGCGGGTCCTGGCAATCAAGGAACTCTGGACGCGGGAGCAGGCGGAATTCCATGGCGAATTCGTCGATTTCGATCCGGTGTTCCAGTGGCCCAAACCATTACAGCGACCGCACCCGCCCGTCCTCATCGGCGGCATGGGCCCCACCGTGCTCCAGCGCGTGGTCGACTACGCCGACGGCTGGATGCCGTTCGTGTCCTCGGTCGGGGCCATCGATAAGCTGGCGCACCGCATCGCCGAGCTCGACAACCTCGCCGCGCACCTGGGCCGTGCACCCAGAGTGGTTTCCGTGGTCGTGACCACCGCTGTGTCCGCGGATGACGCCGCGCTCGTCGTGGACCGACTGGCCGAACTCGGTGTGCACCGAGTGATCTTCAACCTCGACGCGCTGCCCGCTGCGGAAACCCACGCGCTACTGAACACCTACGCTGCTGCCTGCGCGGATCATCTGCCTCCTGCCGAGTAGCACTCCGCGCGCAGAACTCGTCAGCGCAGACGGCGTACATTCGGCCGTAAGCGAACCGTAAAGACCGAGTGCGGGAAGCGGTTTCGGAGTTCGCGAGGTCTACCGTGAAGAAGTCGAACCGCGGTGGGGTCGGAGGTGTTGGTGGCGACGGACGTGATCGGCAAGATCGCACGCGTGACAACGGTGATCAGGCCGGACCACCTCGGCGAGGTATTGATCGAGGTGCGGGCCGCAGGGGGTGACCTCGGCATTGGCGGAGATCATCCAGCAAGCCGGCGCTCTTACGTCCATCGCCCGCGAATCACTGCTTCCTGCAATGAATCTCAATCGGGCATCCGTCAAGGAAAACGGCCAGGTGGATCTCGACCTGCCAAAGTAGGCGACCACGAAGCGGTCCCGCGCGTGACGTCCGCCCTCCCGGGCATGAAGTCCGGGAGAGACGGATAGACCGGAGCCACCGGCTGAGGACTATCTCTTCCTGGCGCGGTAGGCCGCGACGGCGTTTCGGTTTCCGCACGCGGTGCTGCAATAGCGGCGAGATCTGTTGCGAGACAGGTCGAGAACGAGGCCCGCGCACATACTGTCGGCACAGAGGGACAGTCGGCTCAGCTCGTCGGAACGGATCAGATCTATCATCGCCATCGCGGTCTCGACGGCGATCCGGACGGGCAGCGGAGCCTCCGCGGGCACCGCGTGAATGTGGTAGTCGATATCACCGTGCCGGACGAGTTGCGGAACCGCCCGATGCTTCGCCAAAGTCTCGTTCACCAGCTGGACTGCCGTGCCGCGGTCGCTGGTGAGCATCCGACGTAGTGGCGCCCGCAATGCACGCACCGCCCCCAGCTCCGCGTCGTCGCCGGTGTGCACACCGGTATAGACATGTTTGACGAAAAACTCATCGAGCTGGGCGATCTCAGTCAATGTGTCCGGCTCCTCCGCCGAGTTCACCAACTCCACCGCCGCAAGCAGCGCCGCTTCGGTGTCATGAGCAAATGTCATGTTGACATATTACCAACTCGATTCTAGCGTCATTACTCATGGCGACGATGACTCATGACAGTGCCGCACAGCGGCGACTGCGCTCCGGACTGATCTGCGCGGTGCTGTCGGCATCGTCGTTCGGGCTTTCCGGACCACTGGCACGCGGCTTGATGAACGCGGGATGGAGTTCGGCGTCCGTGGTGGCCGTCCGCGTGCTCGTAGCCGCTGCCGTGCTCGTGCCGATCGCCGCGGTGCAGCTGCGCGGCGACTGGCAGCTGTTGCGCCGCAACGCCGCCCTGATCACCGCCTATGGACTGCTCGCCGTCGCAGGCACCCAACTGGCGTATTTCAACGCGGTCGCCCATATGGAAGTCGGAGTGGCACTGCTCATCGAATACACCGCCCCGATCGCGGTGGTGAGCTGGCTGTGGTTGCGCCATCGCCAACGCCCCGGCGCGGCGACGGTCGCGGGCGCCGTGCTCGGTACCGCCGGTCTCGTCCTGGTCATCGATCTGCGCTCCGGCCTCACCACCAGCTGGGTCGGCATCGCGTGGGCCCTCGCCGCCATGATCGGGGCGGCCGCCTATTTCATTCTCTCCGCCCACGGCGACGGCACGCTTCCTGGCACCGTCCTCGCCGCGGGCGGACTCCTCATCGGCGGACTCGGCCTGCTGGCAGCGGGCGCGATCGGCATCGTCCCCCTGCACGCAACCACGAATCCCGTTGTCTTCCAAGACTTCACCATCGCGTGGTGGCCACCGGTCCTGGCCCTCGGCGTGGTGACCGCCGCCCTCGCCTACGTCTCCGGCATCGCCGCCACCCGCCTTCTCGGCTCCCGCCTGGCGTCCTTCGTCGCCCTCTTCGAAGTCCTGGCCGCCCTCACCTTCGCCTGGGCCCTCCTCGGCGAGGCCCCCCGCCCGATCCAACTCCTCGGCGGCGCGCTCATCCTCACCGGCGTCGTGGTCGTCCGCCGGGGCGAACCCACCGGCGCCTCCGACTCCGGCGACGCGCAATCACTGTCCGTAGGACAAGCGAAGATTCGCGAAGAGCAGGTGATTGAGCCGACGTCGTAAGTGTCCGACCTTGCTCTGGTCCGGCGCTTCGTCCGATGTGAGCACAGTGAACCGGAGCAAGGTCTCACCGTTCCGGACAGCTGTGAGCTCGAAGTGCACCCGGTCGGCGGGCCTGCTGGGCCACAGCGATGACCACACGACGCTGCCGGGTCGCTGCGCCTCGAGGACGCTGGGCTCGACTTCGTCGGGCAGCAGATCCAGCCACGACCGAGTAGCAGGCCGACGCGGCTGCGTGAGCGAGTCCCACACAACGTGCGGAGGCGCGGGCAGCCTGCGCGCCCGCGAACCTAGTGTGATCACCACAGCAGCGTAGGGGGTGGGTGGTCATGAGCAGTGCGAACGAGCGCGTCCGGCTGCGTGTCTGTGGCACACCGAATCGGAGAACGTCACCGCGGGCGTCACCGCAGCTGTGCCGTGGTCGCCGCCGACGCTGCCCTGTTCTCGGATGGCGAGCACTTGGCCATCGCCATACGGCCCACTACTTTCCAAACGCGGGCCGCAGCACCGTCATCGATCAGTAAGCGATGAACAGGATCTCGTCGCGCGAGTACTCGTGGCCCGGGTGGTTCGCGGCCAGATGAGCCTTCGTCTTCTCGACGAGATCGTCCTCGTCGGTTCCGACGATGGCTTCCCCGCAGGGGCAGTTCAGGTTTCGCTTCATCAGCTGTCCTTCCTTCTCGGTCGAGAGTCTAGGCGTGCGGTCCCAGCGCGGCGTTGCGCAACCCCGCCGACCCTGGCCCACCGGCTCGACCGCAGGCAAGCGTTCGGCCAGAAGCCCGCCCGTCCGGGGTCGATCGAGGGTGGCAACAACGTATGCGGCCGCCTCGGCGATGAGGGCCTGGTTGCATTCGGCATCCTCGGTCGTTTGCTGGACATGATCGCAATGACGAGCGGAGCCGAATGATCCCATGAATACCGGAAACACCCGGCCCACCGCACCGCCGATCGAGGACCGACAGCTTTCGGTCACACTGGATCTGTGAAGCGCGTCCTCGCATTCGCCGTCTTGGCGCTGGCCGCCGGGCTGGCCATCGACTACGGGCGCGCCGACGGCCACTCCGGAGTCGCGGTAGCACTCGCGGTAGCCGCAGTGGTACTGCTGCTCGATCAGCTCGCCCGCATGGGCAGCCGCTGACAACGCACCCGACGTGGCATGAGCGTGCGGACCGGCGAGGGCGAGTGCTGCCCGAATTCCGACCCGGTTGATCGGCGAACTCCGGCATCGGATGTACCTGTTCGAATGTCGATGTTCGCAGTGGAAGGCGCGCGTCTCGGCCTTGCCCGAAGCGGGAGCCGGGACCCCTGGTCAGTGGGCCTTCTGGATCCAGTCCCGGTAGTGCGTGGGCGCCAAGTGCGCGTCCGGTCCGGCGGTGAGCACATCGCCGGTGACGGCCCCGAACATGCCGGCCGTGTCGTCGGTGATGACGGTCCGGCTGTCGTGCTGCGCCGCCAGGGTGATCCTGCCGAGTTCGTCGAGGGGGAAGACGTCCGGGCCTGCCACGTTCCAGATCCCTCGCAGCGGAGCGCCGGTAGAGACCTCGACGACCGCGTCGACGACGTCAGCGGCGGCCATCGGCTGGAGGCGGGTGGCGGGCAGGCGCACGGTGGCGCTGTCGGAGGTCCAGGACAAGACCGCGTCCATGAACTCGAAGAACTGGGTGGCACGCACGATGGAGTACGGCGTCGGCCCCTGCCGGAGCAGGTCTTCCTGCAGAGCCTTGGCCCGGTAGTAGTCCAGCTGGGGCACCTGATCCACCCCGACGATCGAGAGGACGACCTGGTGCCGGACACCGGCACTCTCTCCTGCGGCGAGCAGGTTCGTCATGGAGGTGCGGAAGAAGTCGAGGGACGCCTCGTCGAAGGTCGGCGAGTTCGCCAGGTTGATCACGACGTCGGCGCCCTCCAACGCCTTGTCCAGGCCATTCCCCGAGATCAGGTCGACACCGGTGGACGGTGCCGCGGGGACGGCCTCGTGTCCGGCCGCGGTCAGCTTCTGTACCACCTGGGAGCCGATCCGTCCGGTACCGCCGATGACTATGAGCTTCATGGTTCTCACCTTTCACGGCGTGCCACCTGGGCATGCCGGAGGTTCATCGAGGTCGATTGCACTGATATACGAAGTCGTGTTCACTGCGGCGGCCCGACGTCGATCCGACCCTTTCCCACGGCCGTCGGTACGAGTGGTCGACTACCTTGCCACGCTTACAGCATCCCACCAGCAAACAGGTGGCGGAATGTGTTCTGTCAGAAGTCGATGAATTAGAGCCCTGCGACGTCATGTCGGGGTAGACCCCGAGTGCCACGCTGTCGGCGAGCCGAAAGCCGTCCTACGCTGCCCTGAAGGCTGCGGAGGGGAGCGACCGAGCGGCAGGTCGGCGTGTGATACCTGCCGTAGAGCGGGACTCCCGGTACGACTGAGGTTTCCACACCACATTGCCGCCACCGAGAGGCCCTGTGCCGGGTCGCTTACCTGGCTACGGGTGCCATGGAAATGTTCCAGAAATCGGCGTAACGGCCGCCGCGGCGTAGTAGCTCCTCGTGGTTGCCTTCCTCCACGATCCGGCCGCCGTCCAGGAAGGCGACGCGATCGGCGCGTCGGACGGTGCGCAGTCGGTGCGCCACCATGACCACTGTCCGGCCTGCCATCAGACGCTCGATACCCGCGTGGACGGCCGCCTCGTTGACCGGGTCCAGCGCGGAGGTCACCTCGTCCAGCAGCACGATGGGCGCATCCTTCAGCAGCGCTCGCGCGATCGAAACACGTTGGCGCTCACCGCCGGACAGCAGTGCGCCGCCCTCGCCGACATTCGTCGCCCAGCCGCCGGGCAGTCGCTCGATCACTTCCTCCAGCCGCGCCGCGGTCGCCGCCGCCCGCACCTCGGCTTCGCTGGCGTCGGGGCGGCCGAGACGCACGTTCTCCTCGATCGTGCCGTCGAAGAGATAGACATTCTGAAAGACGATGGCGAACTGCGACATCAGCACCTCGGTGCTGATGTCGCGCACGTCCGCACCCCCCACGCGCACCGCGCCCGCGTCCACGTCGTGGAACCGCGCGAGCAGCTGCAGCAATGTGCTCTTACCCGCACCCGACGGTCCGACAACGGCAAGCCGCTGTCCCGCCGATACGGACAACGACAGGCCATCGATCACCGTGCGAGCGTCGTGCCGGAAAGTGACGGACTCGAACTCGAGGTCATAGTGCACCGGCTGGATCAGTTCGCGGGCAGCCGGGAGCGGCTCGGTGCGCAGCACTGTGTCGAGCCTGGCCAGCTCAGAACGCGCGGCGCGCAGTTTGCCACTCATATCCACCAGCGACAACAGCGGATCGGCGCAGCGCGCGGTGAGCACCAGAATCGCCAAAACCTCTGCCGCACCAATGTTCCCGCAGAGCGCGAGGTAGGCGCCCATGCCCAGCAGCGCGGTGAACACTGCCTGCACCGTGAGCGTCAGGCCCACCACGCCGGGCAGCGCGGACAGGGTCGAACGGCGGGACGCACGGTGGAGTCCGGACAGCGCGTCGTCGAGCGACCCGAAGCGTTCGGCAGTCCGCCCGCCCGCCCGCAGCACCGGCTGAGCCTGGATATATTCGATGACTCGCCCGGCGGCCTCATCACCGCGTTCGATGCGCTCGGTATCGGCGGCGGCCATCGCCCGGCCGGTCCAGATCTGGATGGCCGCCACCACGGGTGCGGCGACCAAGGCGGCCGACCCCATCCGCCAATCGAAGGCCAACATCACCACGACAATCGTCAGCGGAGTCACCGCGGCGGAGATGAACGGTGCCAGCAGATGCGCGATCACGCTCATCGCCTGCAGGATTCCCCGGCTCGCCAGCACCGACACCTCGCCGACGCGACCGGCGGTGAACCAACCGATCGGCAATCGGGCCACATGATCACCGAAACGGTGATACACACCCCGCAACATCGCCCCCGCGGCGCGGAAACCGGCCAGATCACTGCTGTAACGCAACACCGCGTAGACCGCGACCGCGCCGCCGAATGCGATCAGCCAGGGCCAGGCGTCCTCGGGCATACTCCCGAACAGTGCCCGTAGCACCGGAACCAGCAGTGCGTAGGACAATCCTTCGACCACGGCGGTGACCGTCATCAACGTCATGGTGCGACGGATAGGCTGGGCGTACTCGTGTCCCAGCACGTGCAGCAGCATTCGAATCATCGGAGCTCATCTCCTCGCAGTACAGGGGCTTCGATCTCATCGGTGATCGCGGATCGGTGCGATCGCCAGAACTCGGCGAACTTTCCATTCCGCGCCACCAGTTCGGCGGGCCTGCCACGCTCGACGATCGACCCGTTCTCCAGCACCACGACGGTGTCGGCGTCCGCGACCGTCTCCAGGCGATGGGCAATGACCAGTACCGTTCGATCGCCGGCCAGCGTCGAAAGAGCCTGGCGCACCGCCTGTTCGGTCTGCGGGTCGGCGAAGGCGGTCGCCTCGTCGAGCACCAGCACGGGCGCGTCGGCCAGCAGGGCGCGGGCGAGCGAAATCCGTTGCGCCTCACCACCCGACAGCTCGATGTCGGCACCGATCACCGAATCGTATCCACGCGGCAACTCGAGAATCCGATCATGGATGTGCGCCATCCGGGCGGCGCGAACTACGTCATCGAGGTCGGCACGGGGCACCGCCAGCGCGATATTGTCCGCGACCGAGGCGCGCAACAGACGAACATCCTGAAAGACGAAGGAAACCATCCGGTAGAGCGCACGGCTGCCGAGCTCGCGCAGATCGACTCCACCCAGGGCGACCGAACCGCTGGACGGATCGAAGAACCGCGGCAACAGCTGAACCAGCGTGGATTTGCCACTTCCCGACGGACCGACGATCGCGGTGACCGTGCCAGGCTCGAGCACCAGGTCGATCCCGCGCAGCACCTCGCGATCGGCTTCGTAGCCGAATCGGACGTCACGCAGTTCCACCCGATGCCCCTGTGGTGCGACCGGGCGCGCGGGCTCCGGCAGCGACGGCACGGCGAGCACGTCCCGAATACGGCCGACCGCGCGCCGGGCGGCCTGCAGATCGTCGAAACCGTGGCCCAGAGCCGCAATCGGGGCAGTCACTCCCAGCCCAAGCAGCAGGAACGGCAGCAGGTCCGCCGGAGCCAGCGAACCATTCGTGATCAGAACCGTGCCGCCGATCAATACCACCAGCAACACGAATGGCGGCGACAGCACCAGCGCGAGCCCTGCGGCGATCGGGGCGAGACCGAACACCCACCGGAGGAAGGAGTCGGTGAAATCGTTGGTGGCCGTGCGGAATTTCCGGTGCGCGCGCTCGCCGCCGCCGAATGCCTTGACCACCGCGATGCCCTGCACGAACTCGATGGCCGCATTCGAAATCCGCCCCATGGCCGCATCGAGATCCACCTGCTCGCTCTGGCGCTTCGGGGTCATCATCAACGGGATCAGCGCAATCGACAGCGCCACCGGAATAATCGTGATCATCGTGAGCCGCCAGTCGATGGTGAACAGGTAGATCAGCGATATCAACGGCACCCCGAACGCGGAGACAAGCTCGCCGGGCGCATGGGCGATGAGCGGGTGCACGGCACTCACGTCCTCCCCGACCACCTTCGCCAATTCGCCGGTGCGGCGACCGGACAGCCAGCCGATCGGTACGCGCCCCAGCCGCGCGGCCAGTTTCCGGCGAAACGACAGTTCCACCCTGCCGTCGAGAAGGTGACCGATTCCGGACGATGCTGCCGTGAACAGCAGTCGGACGAACAAGCCGACCGCACCCGCGATCACGACGATCCAGACATGACCGTGATCGATCGGATTGGGCGACAACAGAGTTCGGCCCAATTCGACGACGGCCAGCAGCGGGGCCAGACCCGCGACAGCGCCGATGACCTGGAGGATCATCACGGTGGCGAAACTCCCCAGGTACGGGCGCAGCAACCCCGCAACGCTCTGTCCCGCCGCGGAATCGGCCCCTGACAATGGTGTGGACTGCGCTCTCGCCTCGGCAAGGTCGGTGGTGGTCATCGCTCTCCCTCTGCGTGAATCTCGGCGCGGTTCTACTGCGTCGGTATGCCCGAGCGCTCCAGTAGATGGCTGCGCAGGTGGGCGAGGATTTCGGCGCGTGCGGGCCGGGCCGCGGAGACCACCGACGGCATGCTCAGGAAGGCGTGCACCGCTTCCGGGTAGCGGGTCAGCGTCACGTCGACTCCCGCCTGTCGCAGGCGTTCGGCGTAGGCCGGAGCCTGATCTTCCAGTGGGTCCAGACCCGCGGCTTGGATGAGAGCCGGGGCGAGTCCCGCGAGGTTGCCGCTATCCAGCGGTGAAATCGAACGGGAGTCGAACGCGTCGGGAAGCGCGATGCGCTGCACCGCGCGGCAATTGGCCGGAGTCGCGGTCGGGGCATCCGCGTTCTCGGTGAACGAGGGATACTCGAAGGCGCGCGCGGTCCAGTCGAGCTGCGGATTGATCAGCACCTGGCTGCGCACCGACAGTCCGAGTTCATTCGCCCTGATCGCGGTGAGAGCCGCGAGGGTGGCTCCCGCGCTCGAACCAAGCAGTGCGATCCGAGCGGGATCGGCTTCCCACATCGGGGCCAGCTCGACGAGGCGGAGTACGGCATCGTAAGCGTCCTCGACCTGTGCGGGCGCGCGATGCTCGGGCGCCAGCCGATAGTCGACCGAGGCGACCACGGCTGGAATACCGGCCGCCAGGTGACTGAGGAGCCAGTCGTCCTGGTCCGGCGCGCCACCGATGAATCCGCCGCCGTGGAACGCGACGATCAGCGGCAGCGCCGACCCTCCCCGCTCGGGCTGGTATACCCGGATATCCAGCCGACGACCAGGGAGATCGAGGGCGTGTGTCGTGATTCGCGCACCACGATCGGGCTTACCGGTGACGAGCCCGCCGACTGCGGACCGGCGCTTGCGGTACTGCGCTTCGCGCAATTCGATGACCTGATCGGGGGTGATCGAATCCCAGTCCGGTGCGGTCGTGAGTGCGGTCAGAATCCGAACTCGCAGTGGAACTTTGCCTCGCATGATGTATCCTCTGGCTCTTCGTGGTGCTCGTCGGCCGCTGTCTTCGGGCGGCGTAGCGCTACCCTGGCAGCTGTGACCGTGGGTGCGCTTTCGGAAATATGCGGTCCGGCGAAATCGCCGGTGGTGTGGATGCGGACGGGTCACACCGGTTACCTCGGGCCGGAGCTCGGCGTCGACCCGCATTCGCCGTCGGTGGCGGTGCTCAGCGTCGGCTTGGAAGGGCCGTTCGTGCTGGAGACCGCCGCACATGGGGACATCCGCACCGGCAGCTCGTTCGCACCCGCCCGCGCGGTACACCGCGTCGTCGCCCCCGAGGCGTGGATCCTGCTGCTGTTCGTCGACACCGCGGGTGCGCCGGCCACCGGCATCGCGGAGGAGATGACCGCGACCGTCGGGCCATACGGACTCGGCCACCGACGGGAACGGGAGCTCATCGAGCTGTGCCGTGCGGATGACGTGGATCCGGACCGAATCTTCGCTCAGGCCACAGCTGGTCACGCACCGGCCGCCGACCCACGGATCGAACGGGTCGCCGCCGCGATCCGCCAGGACCCGAATCGCAGCTTCCGAGCCGAGACGATCGCCGCGAATCTGGGCCTGTCCACCACCCACTTCCTCCGCTTGTTCACCCAGCAGTCCGGTACCACGTTCCGCGGGTATCAGCGGTGGACCCGCGTCATGCACGCGCTCCGGGACGTCGCGACCGGCCGCGATCTCACCTGCTCCGCCGCCGACGCCGGTTTCGCCACCCCGTCCCATTTCAGCGAAACCTTCCACCACATGTTCGGAATGTCCGCCACCGGAGTGCTGCGCTCCGGTATCCGATTTGATCTCGGAACCTCTTCTGCGCCTTGATATTTCGATCAATCGCGGACTCCGCACACCCGCATCGGGCCAGCGCAAGGCGCAGAGCCGCGGCGAGTTCGGCGTGCGGCCGCTTGGACACCTCGGCGGACAAGATCGCCTGCGGTCCGTGGAATGTGCCGGGCCACCGGCGCGACTCGACCGACGCCCCCGCCTCCAGCAGCCGCGCGTAGCCGACGCCTCGTCGCGATCAGGACAGAACTCCACGGTGGCGATGTAGGCGGGTGGCAGGCCGGACAGATCGGCGGCGTGCGCGGGGGCAGCGAATTGCGCGGGAGGCGCGGTGTCCATTCCTTGACAAGAATATTCACTCTAGTGAATACTTTGGCCATGGACCAGATCGCATCAGCACTCGGAGACGGCGCGCGGTGGCGCATTGTCGAGCTCCTCGCCGATCGGCCTCGATCTGTCGGCGAACTGGCCGAGTTGACCGGCTTACGGCAGCCGCAGACCACCAAGCACCTGCAGACCCTCGCCCGCGTCGGTCTCGTCAGGGTCTTTCCCCTCGGGCAACGTCGCGTCTACGCGGTAGAGGCGGCGCCACTGAAGGCACTCGAGCGCCGACTGCGGGAACTGGTCGAGACGACCGAGGCGCACAAGGACGAGCGCAATGTCATCGCGCGTTATCGCGCCGCCATCGAAGCGGAATCCGTTGTCGCGGACCGGGAACGGTGGGCGGACGGACGTGCCTTCTCGTTCGAGCGGGTGCTGGCCGCGCCCCCGGATGTCGTCTGGCGGCATTGGGTCGACCCTGACCTGCTCGCGTCTTGGTGGGCCCCGTCGCCGATGACGGTCGCCGACTGCGCCTTCGAACCGAAGCAGGGTGGCCGCGCCGTCCTCGAGTACCGCGATGCCGAGGGGCGGCGGTACCGCTCCGAGGGACGGGTCGGTGCCGCTGAGGCAGCCGAGCGCCTCGTGTTCGACCTTTCGGTGTTGGACGCGGCGGGGGCGGTCTCGTTCACCGGCCACTACGACCTGACTCTCGCCGCGGTCCCGGGCGGCACGCGGCTACGGCTCGGCATGCGCATCACCGAGACGACCGTCGAGGCCGTCCCCTACATCGCCGGGATCGAAACCGGTTGGGGCCAGGTACTCGACAACCTCGCCGACACCGTCGGCAAATCTCCCCGCACTACCGAGGCAACGCAGACCGAAGGAAAGGAACCACAATGACCAACTCGACCGAACGTAAGGTGACCGCGAACATCAGCCTCACCCTCGACGGGCGTTACAACGGCCCCGGCGGGCCTGGCGATCTGGGCGCGATCCTCCCCTACGCAACCACCGAGGTCGCGCGAGACCACCTCACCCGCATCTGGGAGGGCGCGACGACGGCGCTGCTCGGCCGGCTCAACGCAGAGGGGTTCCTGGGGTATTGGCCGACGGTCGCCGCGGACGAGAACGCCGATCCGCGCGATCGCGGGTACGCGAAGTGGCTGGTCGACACAGAAAAGGTGGTCCTCTCGACCACTTTGACCGAAACGCCGTGGGAACGCACCCGCGTAGTGCACGCCACCGCCGCGGACGTGGTCGCCGAGCTGCGGGCTACCGGCACGGGCGACATCCTCGTCAACAGCAGCGCGAGCGTCATCAAGGCGCTGCTCGCCGCGGACCTGCTCGACCGGCTGTATCTCATGATCTGCCCCGAGATCGCCGGGGGTGGGCAGCGGTTGTTCGACGAGGGCCTGCCGAGTTCGAAGTGGAAGCTCACGCACCAGGAGATCGGCGAGCTGGGCGAGATCGCCATGGTCTACGACCGCGCACGATGATTGCCGCGGTGTGCGACCGTCCGGCACAGCGACTACGTCCGCACGACCGTCAGCTTCTCGGGTTTCGGACGCCGTAGACCACTGCCGAGATCATCGTCCGCATGGCCCAGGTGAACTCGGATGCAACCACCGGAGGTTACTTCGACACCACCGTTGCCCTGATAACCATCGGGATCGGCGATTGACAGCAAATGCCGTACCTGCCAACGTATCGAAGGACATCGAGGTACTGATTCGGCTGGCCTCGGTATCGTCGAATCGGAGAGTGCTCGATGGGGTTTCTCGAACCCGACCTACCCGTGGTCGATATGGCGGAGTGGAGCAAAGGCACTCGGAGTGCGCGAATCCGTCCCATGGCCAGGCATTGGGCCGAGGTGGGTTTCGGGACGCCGGTCGCGCTGCATTTGTTCTACGTCGGCAAGGTCGGGCTCTATATTCTCGGTGGCTGGCTGATCATGCTGTCCACCAAGGGCATCGACGGATTCACCGACGTCGGCGACTGGTGGTCGGAGCCGATCGTCTTCCAGAAGGCTGTGCTTTATACGCTGCTGTTCGAGGTGGTCGGACTCGGTTGCGGGTTCGGTCCGCTGAACAACAGGTTCTTTCCGCCACTCGGCTCGATACTGTATTGGTTGCGACCGAGGACAATTCGGCTGCCGCCGTGGCCCGGTCGTGTTCCGCTGACCACTGGCACCACCCGCACCCCAGTGGATATCGCATTGTATGCGGCGCTGCTGATGACGACGTCGGTCGCATTGCTGTCCGACGGCACCGGTCCGGTACCGTCGCTGGACACGACGGTGGGGTTGCTCCCGGTATGGCAGATCGCAGCAATCCTCGGCCTGCTTGCGGCAATCGGGTTGCGCGACAAAGTGATCTTCCTTGCGGCGCGCGGCGAGGTCTATGCCACCCTGGCAGTCACTTTCCTGTTCACCGGCACCGACATGATCGTCGCCGCGAAGGTCGTTTTCGTGGTGATCTGGATGGGCGCGGCGACCTCGAAGCTGAACAAGCACTTTCCGTTTGTGGTGTCCACGATGATGTCCAACAGCCCGGTGTTCCGGCGAAAGTCGCTCAAGCGCATGTTTTTCGAGAACTTCCCCGATGACTTGAGGCCGGGTCGGTTGTCGCGCATCTTCGCCCACGGCGGCACGGCCGTCGAGATGGGTATTCCGTTGGTGTTGTTCTTCTCGCACGGCGGTCCGCTGACTACGTTGGCCGCGTTCGTGATGGTGGGATTCCACCTGGTGATTCTGACGGCCGTTCCCATGGGGGTGCCGTTGGAATGGAACGTCTTCATGATCTTCGGTGTGCTGGTGTTGTTCGTCGCGCACGCCGACCTCGGTCTGGGCAGCCTGCACGACCCCGCGCCGGTGGCGCTGCTGTTCATCGTGATCGCGGGCATTGTGATCGCCGGAAACCTGTTCCCGCGCAAGATCTCGTTCCTGCCCGGCATGCGGTACTACGCAGGCAACTGGGATACCACGATGTGGTGCATCAAGCCCTCGGCCGCGGAAAAGATCAGCCGCGGCATCGTGGCGATCGCCAGCATGCCGCAGGCCCAGTTGGAGCGGTTCTACGGGAAGGACCGGGCCCAGATCCCGATGTTCATGGGATATGCCTTCCGCGCCATGAACACGCATGGTCGCGCGCTGTTCACCCTGGTTCATCGAGCCATGCCCGCCGGCCGAGAGGACGAGTACACACTCACCGACGGTGAGCGCATCTGCAGCACCGCGGTCGGCTGGAACTTCGGCGACGGACACATGCACAATGAGCAACTCATCGCCGCGATGCAGCAGCGTTGCCACTTCGACCCCGGCGAAGTACGCGTCGTTCTGCTCGACGCCCAGCCGATCCACAAGCAGACCCAGGAATACCGTCTTGTCGACGCCGCGACCGGCGAATTCGAGCGCGGCGTGGTGCATGTCGCGGACATGGTGACCCGCCAGCCGTGGGCCGACGATGTACCTGTGCATGTGCACCGTGGCAACCATACCGACCTCACCTGATGGCGGTCACGATCGCGGCAGCTCGATACTTCTCACACAAAGTGTTCAATGACCGACATTCCAGCGCTTCGAGCGCGAAAAGCTCACCAGCGCAGGAGAACTCGTCCGGACCGGATCGCAGGCCTACCCGGCCTGGCCGAGAACGGTGCCGGGGAACGACCGGCAGGTGTCACCGCAGCCACCGATCTCGACAGCTGTTGACGCCGACGGACGACGGGATACCTTCCGACGCAAGCAATCAGCCGGGTCCTGATCGCCGATAGCCAGGACCGTCGGGCTTGTTTACTGTCGGACCATGGCGACCCCTGACTTCATTCACACCATCCGGGCCGACGCGGGCAAGCAGCTGCTGTGGTTGCCCGGTGTCAGCGCTGTTGTCTTCGATGACGGGGGCAGGGTGCTGTTGGGGCGGCGGGCCGACACCGGCACCTGGGCGGTCATCGCGGGGATGCCGGACCCGGGCGAGCAGCCTGCGGCGTGCGCGGTTCGAGAAGTGTACGAGGAGACCGCCGTTCGCTGCGTCGCCGAGCGCATCGTGATCGTCCGCGCCATGCCGCCGCACACCTACCCGAATGGCGACATCTGTCAGTTCATGGACATCACGATCCGGTGCCGCGCGGTCGACGGCACGGCGCGGGTCAACGACGACGAGTCGCTCGAGGTCGCCTGGTTCAACGTGTCCTCCTTACCGGAACTGCCCGAGCACGATCTGCTGCGCATCGAGCAGGCACTGTCGGATGGGCCGGTGTGGTTCGAGCCTGCACCCTGAACCCGGTCGTCCATCAGTGTGCGGCGGCAGCCCCCTGCAGTACGAGATCGACTGCGCCGCTGAGATAATCCGGCGACACGGGCTGATCACGGAGCAGAATCCGGAACCAGATCGCGCCGGCCAGCAGGTCCATGATCATCGCCGGATCCGCCGTCGTCTGCAGTTCACCACGGGCGATCGCGCGCTGGAACATCGGCTGCTCGCGGGAGAGGCGCTCGGCAAAGAACGTGCGCGCCACGGCAGCCAGCTCCGGCCTGCGTGGCGCCGCGGCGAGAACGGTGGCGACGATCGGTGCGGTCTGTTCTGCGGTCAGCAGTTGGGTGATCGCCCTGGCCAGCGCGAGGAGGTCGCCGCGCAGACTGCCGGTGTCCGGCATCGCGAAGGCGAGTAGGTCGGAGTGGACCAGCGCGGCGGCCAGCACCGCGTCCTTCGCAGGCCACCACCGGTAGATGGTGGTCTTGTTGACGCCCGAGCGGCTCGCGATGGATTCGATGGTCAGACCGTCATAGCCCCGCTCGGCCAGTAGCTCGAGGGTCGCGGCGAAAATCGCCGACGCTTGCCGTGGCCCTCCTCGGGCGCGTTCTTCGCTCACTCCCTCAGAGTACAACGCAACGTTGCGTTGCATACCACGGAGGTATACCTTCAAATACAACGCAACGTTGCGTTGTCAATTGGAGAGTGGAATGAGCCTTCCCCTGGTATTCGTGCACGGCATTCGGCTGAGCGCTACGTCATGGTCAGTAGTACGCGAGCAACTCGGCGAACACCCGTCGGCGGCAGTCGACCTGCCTGGGCACGGTGCGCGGCGCGGCGAACAGTTCACGCTGGCCGCCGCCATCGACGCAGTCGCCGAAGCGGTGGACAACGTAGGCGGCCACGCCGTGGTAGTCGGGCATTCGCTCGGCGGATACGTGAGCATCGCCGCAGCTGCCCGTTATCCAGAGCGAGTGGCCGGGCTGGTGGTCGCCGGGGCGAGCTGTGTGCCGAGCCGCCGCTCGACGGTTCCGTTCACGCTGATGCATCGCGTGCTCTCGCGGCAATCGGACGGCGGCGAACGGGCCAGCGGCCGCATTTTCCACTCGGTACTCCCGCCGCGGGTGGCCGAAGCGATCGAACACGGTGGGATTGCCACCGAAGTCATCCCTGACGTGGTCCGAGAAAGCCGGCATTTCGACCCGCTCACCAATCTCGCCGAGTACCCCGGCCCCCTCTGGCTGATCAACGGCAGTCGCGATCACTTCCGCACCCACGAACGGCGATTCCTGGCCGTGAGCACCGACGGCCGACTACTCATCACGCCGCGGGCAGGCCACTACCTCCCTTTGGCCCACCCGACCGAATTCGCGCGATCCGTCCTCGACATCTCCTACGCGGTGGCCGGACAACATAGGGGTCGGTGAAGCCCGGCGGAAACTCCGAGGTGCGCGCCGATGCGACGGAAGGCGCCGGCGGCTTCGTACGCTTGTTCCGGTCGATCAGGACGTACCGCTTCGATGCAGAAGGGGCTACACATGATGTGCGACAACACCGGCCGGGGGTTCCCAGCGGACAGGTCTCGGCGATCACCGGCCCGTCTCGCGGTCCCCCTACTGTGCGCCTTGCTGCTCGGCGCGCTCGGCGGAGTTCCCGCTTCCGCCGAGGCGCGAGAGGTCAAGGAGTGCACCGACACCGGCTTCGTCCAAGAGATGCTGGACGGACTCAATACAGAACGATCTCACCACGGAGTCCCTCCGCTGAAAATCAGCAAGGAGCTGGCAGACTACGCGAAAACGCGTGCCATGTTCCACGCGGAGAACGGCTCCTTGTCCCACAAAGAACTGGATACCAGGTACGGCGAAAACGTATTCCTGGCCAGCAGCGACGACTCCAGGCCGACTCCCGCCGGCGATGCCGTCACGCATTGGAAAAATGAGCAAGAGCGCTACGCGTACGATGCCGACGGCCCAGCGCCGGGGACCGAGAACTTCACGCAGCTGGTGTGGAAGGCCAGTACCACAGTCGGTGTCGGCCGGGCCTGCGTGCTTGCACCGGAATCCGAGGATCCGGGCTGGACCTACATCGTGGCGATCTATCGGTCACGCGGCAACATCCCCGGCGAATATCGCGACAACGTATTGCGGGGAACCGACTAGCGAGGCCGAGTCGTCATGAACGAATCGCGAAAGTCATGTCGACCGGATCGACCACCACAGCGAACCGATCGCCGACCTCCCAGGCAGGGTCCCGAGTATTGCGCTCGCAGTCGGCGTCGAAGGTGCCGAAGCCCGGCCCACTGATCCGAACGGCTACGGAGTCTCGATGCGGCCGATGGACCTATCCGCCGTAGAACTTCTTGGCGCGCTCCTGGACTTCTTCCATCGACAGGTCCTCTTTGTGGGTGCAGACAATCCAGACGTGGCCGAACGGGTCCACCAGCGTCCCGCTGCGGTCGCCGTAGAACAGATCGCTCACGGCACTGAATTCTCGGGCGCCCAGCTCCAGAGCCTGCGCAAAGTGCTTGTCGACGTCCTCGACGTACAGCCGGAGACCAACTGACGCCTGGGGCTGTGCCGGGCTCGCCAGCGGATGACCCGCAGAAGGCTCGGTGAGAACCAGCGAAGAATCGCCGATCCTCAGCTCCGCATGATCAATGCGACCGCTCGGTGACTCGCCCAGGTAAAGCTCGACGGCACCGAAAGCCTTCTTGTAGAACTCGATTGCCGACCGCGCGTCCGCGACTGCCAAGTACACGGTCATGCTGTGCTGCCCGTGGGGAATCGGACTAACCGCCATGGGGACTCCTACTTCGGTTCCGGTCGTTCGGGTGGAGCTGATGCTTGCTACGATCTTGCCCGCCGGAACCCCCTCCACACCAACCGCTTCCAGCCGCCAGGCACCACGGCGGTCGCTGTGGCCAGTTCGCTGGCGGCAGAGTCCCGGCCCACCATGATTCCTCGCGGATTCGTAGGTGCCGCTGTTCAGGTCGGCCGCGGTCGAGCCACGAGCCGCCGCAAGGCAACTCGTCCGAGATGGCCTCACGCCGCGACCGGACGGCCCAGGCCTCCAGGCCCGCCTGCCGCCTGGCCGACGGTGCCGCAGATCGATTGTTCGCAAATCACCTGTCCCACAATGGAAAACAGGCTGTGAACACGATTTGCCGACGTGGAGCTCGTTGTCTGCGAACATCTCGGCGTGAGGTGTCGGTCGGGGTCGACGATTGTGCTGGCCCGGCGGCGATGAGCACCGGTTCAACACACGTCAACGGCCGTAGTGGTCGCCATGTCCCAACGGGCTACACCTTCAGAGATCCAACGGAGGAGAAGGCGGGAACACAACCGGCAACGCTGTCAATGCTCGGTGAAATGGGCCAGGGCGCCACTCGAGCTCCTCTTCGGCAACCGCTAGTTTCAATTCCGGGAGGACGTCCAGGAGTTGATCGATGACGTCCTGCGCGAGCAGAAGCCCGTACGGTCGGGCGTGAGCAGGACATGCGTGCGGGCCGGTGCTGAACGCCAGATTCCATCCGTTGTCCAGGAATTCGCCTGTGTTCATCTCTGGATCTGTATTGCAAGCGGCCATACTGATGATGACCGGCTGATTCGCCGGCAGCCACACGTTCTCGATCAGAATTGGCTGGCGAGGATAAGTAATGCAATAGTTCGCCATCGGTGGGTCGGTTGCCAGCCGCTCTTCGAGTGCGGTCTTGATTGTCAAGGGACGGCCGTTGTCATCGCTGGCGTAGCGGGGATCGGTCAGCAGCAACAGCAGGGTGTTGGCGATGAGGTTCAGTGGTGGTTCGACACCGGCCGCAAACAGCAGGACCAGCTGATGCACCATCTCCTCATCGGACAGCCCGGTGTGATGCTGGACCATTCTGGTGACCACGTCGTTAGCCGGCCGGGCGCGCTTCAGCGCGGTAAGTTCGAGCAACGCGGGGCCCATAATCGCGTTCACCGTTTCGGTATCCACACCGTCGAACATCGCAGCACTGGCTCTCGCGACCTCTTGACCGATTTCTGGTGGACAGCCGAGCGTCTGGCAGAAGACCGTGAAGACAAGCGGGAGGATGTACTGGTTCAACAGTTCGGCGTTTCCGTCCCTGCAGAACGTGTTGATGATCGGGATGGCGGAACTCGCCACCATGGATCGCAGGGAGTTCAGGTCCATCCCGGCCAAGGCGTCGGTCAGAGACTCGCGGTAGCGAGCATGCTCTGCACCGCTGGTACGTATTGCGTTGGGTCGGTACTCGATCATCGGCATGATCGGGATATCGGCAGGTGCGGTCCTCTGCCAGGCACTCGGATCGGCTGGAAAATGGTCGGGGTCGTTGAGAATGCGCACGGCGGTGCGATATTTGATCACCAGGGTTGCAGGTACTCCGGGCCACATCTCGACCGGCACCAACGGTCCGTAGTCGCTACGCATCTGGCGGTATGCCCCGTGGGGATCGGCCGCAAAATCTGCACTCCAAATCGGGATTCGAGGACCTTTGAACTCGATCGACGACTTCGAGTCGGCGGTAGCACCCTGATGCGTGTGCTGCGGATACACGTAGTCTCCTTGATATCGGTTGCGGCAGCATAGTACCCACGACGAGGGCCGTCAGGTCGCTATGTTGTTCCCTGCCAACAGGATTCCGTCACGGTGTCGGCCTCACATCGCCAGGTCTTGTATACCGTCTGCTGGTTGGCGCTGCTACGGCAGGGATGGTTTTCAACCTGGTGCGGTGTGGCTACTTCGACCAGACGAGGAGCCTCGGCGCGGTCGCTGGTTGGGGCCCGAGTACAAGATGGTGATCGAAACCTCTGTGGTGTCAGGGGGTCGGGGACGGGAAGGCACGAACGTCGGCCGATCAGCCGACGCCCCGGTACACGGCCGAGCCATAGTCGTGCGATTGCGGACCGACGGCTGATCTGTCGTGCTAAACGTATCCCGGAGGCCGCTTGCCGGCAGTGCGACTGGCGGTATTGTCCGCGCGCTACATAGCGTCCAGCGCACCTCGCCTGGCCGACAAGGCCCAATATCGCAGAGTTGCAACCCGACTAGGCAGTCACGCGAACGATGTCGCCATCTTCTGGTGGATCAACGACCCGATGCCATCGCCGTCCGCACCCCCTTACCCTGGACTTCACCGATCCAGCGCAGGCCACGGCAGCACTGGCTTACGAGTTCCGCTACGACGCCCTGGATAGGGCGCCCCCGCCGGGACGCCCTATCTATACCTGTTTGGCAGGATCAGTGACGGCGTGGGTCCTGGCAGCGGGAGTCCCACGCGGCGGGCAGATCCTCGGACAGTACCGGTGCGCCGAGGATCTCGTCATCGAAGCCGAACGCGGCCAGCAGTGCGGGCAGGTGGTCGGCGAGGTTGTCGATGGCCTGCGCGAGCAGCCCACTGCGGAGCTGCTGCTTCACGGCCTGTACGGCAGCGATGTCGAGAAGACCGTGGGTGAGATACCACGCAGACTCTTTGTTGATCTGGTCCAGAGCGAAAACGTCACGCACGGTGGCGATCTCGGGATGATGTTCGGCGTGTTCGTCGAGCAACCGCAAGGCCTGCTCGGCGCAGTAGGCCTCAGCGAGCTCGAGCGCGTCCGGAATGACCTCCAGCCGAGCGTGTAGCGCTGGATTACCGAGCTGCGGTCGAGCCTCTTGCGCGATCGTCAGTGTGCGGGCGCGGAGCAAGCGCGCGCGGTCGCCGGGGTCGGCGGGATCGTGCAGAGTGGGTTCGGGTGGCGGCGTGCCGACGAGCTGCTTGGCCAGTACACGACCGGCGACGGACCCGAGGACGAAGGTGTCACCCTCGCCGGTGATAGCGGCATGACAGACTCCGAGATAGTCGGCGACCCGGTTGGCGCTGAACATGCCTTGCGCAGCCATCTTCTTGCGACAGTCAGTGACTGTCTCCAACGCATGCTCCTGGATGAAATACTTGGCCAACATCACCGACACGACGGTGTCGCGAGCGGTGAGATCTGCGCCCGCGAGGAAGGTCTTGACCGCGTTGCCGTAAATGGTCCGGGCGACAGTGCCGGCCAGGTCGGTGAGCAGGGTGTCGCGCACGTGCGGGATATCGACCATGAATGTGCTGTTGACAGGCGTCAACGGCACTACCCGCTTGGCGGCGTAGCGCAGGGCGATGTAGAGCGACGCGCGGGCCGTGGCGTTCAAGCACGACGAGAGCGCCAAGCGCCCGACAGTCAATTGGCTGATCGCCGAGGCGAACCCCCGCTTCCGGCTGTCCTCGTCATTCCAGGTCAGCACACCCTCATCATCGATGGTGGCCAGGTCGTTGCTCAGCCAGGCAGTGCGCTCGACCCGGAGATTATCGAAGCTGATGACGGAGTTGTCCATAATGACCAGCGGCTGATGGTCGAGTTGGGTGATCGTCACGCCGGGGGCCGGGTCGCCGTTGGCGTCGCGTAGTCGCGCCGTGAACAGGTGCACGCCCTGATCGACGCCCGCCGCGTCGATGAACCGTGCACCGATGACGCAGACTCGAGCAACCGGGATACCAACGGACGGCATGAATTTCCGCGCCAGCGGGTGCGGGGTGTTGAGCACGAACCCCTCACCATCCCAGCTCGCGGTGGTCTGCATGAATCCGATGTTGGAGCCACACCCGTACTCGGTCAGTAGCATGACGCCGACGCTGGTGGCGTCATCCAGGTCCTGTAGGTACGGCTCGGCGGAGTCGGAGTCGGTCAGGGTGGCCAGGCTGCCCGACGCCAGGTTGTAGTGGCCGGAGATCAGCGGGATCAGATCCGTCGCCAGCACTGCGGACCAGTCGAACACCGCGAACAGCTTGGGCAGATCAGTCGCGACATCGCGAGTACCGATCTCCTCGACCAGATTCCGCAACTGGTGATACGCGTTCTCCCGCCGCTGATTCTGGCTCTGCTCGTCCGTGACGGCGAAGTCCGGGTTGCTCAGAACCTTCTGCAGCTGCTGGTGGAACTCCAAGTCGCCGTGCCGAAGAAGCTCGCCAAGCGATGTGCGTTCCCGATACCCGTGCGTAACCATAACCGCCTCCTACTCATTTCCGTTCCCAGCGGCTACTCGCACCGTTGGGCATACCTGAGGCTATCGCTGCCGAACTTCGATGCACCGGAGCCAGCGGTTACCGCACGTTCACGCGGACACAGCCGGGCACCGAGACAAGGGAGCCGGACGATCACCTCTCAAAAGCTCAATGCACCACACACCTTCACGTGAGGTTTCGTTCCACCAGCTGGTCACGAAGTTTCGCGCACGACACCGCGCCGCGGAGTCGGCGCGCGGACCAAGCTAGATTTGCTGTCTCCGAGTGTATAGATCGTTCGTGAGTTCTCAACTGGGAGAACGCATTTCGGCGTTCACGAGGAACATGACGAAAGATCGCCGAATTGCCCGCATCTGAGTCGCGCGGCGAACGGTCGTCACCCGAAAACGTTGGACGCCAATGGGTATGGTCACCGACAGCGCAGAACCTGGTGCAGGGGAGAATATTTAGCCATCCAGGCATGCCACAGCGAAGAAAGTGGGCCTCGCCCAGGGGGTGCGGGCAGCAATCGTCGGTATCGTCTGTTCATCACCAACCTCTCCGAGCAGATCCAGAGTACGGCCACCCATCGAGCCGAATGATGGGTTCAGGTTGAATCTGTCCAACATTCAACCACTTTGCAGGCGCTGAGGCGCCTGCCAAGCATCAGCATCAGCGTCCGCACGGACAGCTCCTTCACACGAGATTCAAAGGTGGGGATGGCGGGAAGATCACTGGCAGCGCCTCTAATGCACGGTGGAAACCACCTGGGCGCCACTGCAACTGCTCGGCGGGCACCGCCAACTGGATATCGGGCAACGCATCGAGCAACTGGTCGAGCGCTTCCTGAACGATGACCATCGCCAGTGGCTTGGCCGGGCATACGTGGGGACCGGCGCCCCACGCCAGATGCGAACGGTTCCCGATGCGATCACCGTTCACCGTCGCAGGATCGTTGTTACACGCCGCGAGGCTGATCACGACCGGTTCGTGAATCGGCAACAGCACATCGCCGAGTATTTGGGGCTGCGGCGGATAGCTGAAGCAGGAGTTCGCCATTGGTGGATCGGTGAACAACACCTCATCGATCGCGTCCCGAGTGGACAGGGCTCCCGCAAGCAGCTCACTGCCGAACCGGTCATCGGTCGCCATCAACAGCAGCGTGTTCACGATCAAGTTGGATGCGGGTTCGGTACCTGTGGCATACAACATCGCCATCTGCTGCACCACCTCCGCTTCGTCCAAGCCGGAGGGATGCTCCAGCAGCCAGGACGTCAGGTCCGCGGCCGGGGCTTCCCGCTTGGCCGAAATCACCTCCAGCATCGCCGAGGTGAACCGCCGATTGCCCGCCTCGGCCGCTGCGGCGTCACTCACGGTGCGCAGCGCCGCCAGCGCAGCGAACGCTTCCTCCCCCGCCTCCGGCGAGAACCCCAGCAAATCGTTGAGCACCTGCACGGTGAGCGGGACCGCGTACTGGCCGAGCAGGTCGGCCGAACCGGACTCGCAGAAGCTGTCGATCAGCGCCGCAGCGGCGCGTTCGACCGCACCGCGCAGCGCATACAGATCGATTTTGTCGAGACTATCGGTGCTGGCGCGCCGGTACCGGGCATGATCCTTCCCTGCGGACCGCGACGCGTTGGGCTGCCACTCCATCGTCGGCAACACCGGGCAATCCGCCGGAACCGCGGACTGCCAGACCCGCGGATCGGCCGGAAAACGCAGGGGGTCGCTGAGTATGTGTAGCGCCTCGCGATAACCGATCACCAACGTCGCAGGCACACCAGGCGCTAGCTCGACCGGCACCAGCGAACCGTGGCGGCGGCGCATGTCCTGATACGCGCCGTGCGGATCAGCCGCGAACTCGCCCGAGTAGAGCGTCACCCGCGTGGGCCGACGAGGTCAGCCGACGCTGAGTGGTGAACAATCCGGCAGCCCTGCTGTGTCGTTGAACGCGCCAGGGACGATGACATAGTCAAAAGATGGCTCCTCACAACGATTAGAAAACTGACGACGAAATCCGCTTATCGCATGATCTTTCGCACGCGGATGCGACCGCGTCGGACGCAGACGCGGGTTGCCGCCGGAACGCTGCGGAGTTGCCATGAACCCCAACAGCTTCCGTGCGGTTGTACGACCTGGTACCCCTTGAACCCCTGTGCTCATGCGGCCCCTTGTGGTCGGCATGGCTTCGAACTCATGTCCGAAACCAGCCGGTTAGTCAAATCTGTTCGACCGCAGCGTGTTTCGATTCAACCGCTCGATAATACCCATCTATCCTCGAAGCCGCAGCCAAAGACCGGCCGAACGGTCAATGACCGTCACACACAATGCGACCTTTGCCTAGCTCGGCGGTTGCGCCGGAGAGACAGGCGGAACGAAGCCCCCGAGACCGGGACACCTACTTGTACCGGCCACAGAGGCCGTTCGCGGTCTCGATGTTTCAGGTGGCTACTACGGATTCGGCGTCCACCGCGCGACGCCTCCTCAGGCCACACGACATCGCCGCAGCAGCGATGAACCGCCGACCTGACCTGCCCACCGACGGCGACGTTCACACCGCCGTCAACCGCCGCATCGAGACCACCGGCAAGCCGCCAGTACGGACCCTCGCCGAACGGGTGCGCACTTCAGTCCCGCTTCCGGGCAAGGCGGACGTCATTGTCTCGATGGTCGCCGAGGTGCAAGATCTCCTCGCCGCTCCTGGCGCGAACTTCGCGACTCGGCCGAAGCGGGCTTGATCAGGCTCGAATACACCCCACGAGCCTGGTCATCACCGAAGTTACGTGGCACCCATTCGCCACGGCTGAGTATCCGATCGGTAAAGCTCAGGATTCGTTGCGCGCCTTGGGGAAACGGGTCTGGCGAGCGACCCAGCCTGCCATCTTCGCCCAGTGACCCTTGCGGGGCGTCACGATGGAGGTGAGTTCGCGGTTCCATTCATCGGCTTCGGTAAGGCCGTCGATGGTGGCGATCAGGTTCTTGGCGGCGTCGAGGTCGGGGACGACCTGGTCGCCGAGGATGCCGTCGGAGCCGACGAGGGTCACTCGGACGCCGAGGCGGCCGATCGGCTGGAGGACGGCGGTTGCGGAGCCGCCGTGCTCGGCGACGAATCCCTTGACGGAGTCCACTAGGGAACCCGACAGCTGCACTGGGGCCGGGGCGGCAGGAGCACTCATGGGCGTTAGTTTACTGACCGGTACGTTCAGGTCCAGAGGCTATGGGTGTAGAACGGATCTCATGCGCGCGATTCAGGTTTCCGAGCACGGCGGTCCCGAGGTCCTGGAGTTCGTCGAGGTTCCGGATCCGCAGATCGGTCCGGATCAGCTGCTGGTCGATACCACGGCCATCGGGATCAACTTCATCGACACCTATATCCGGACCGGACGATACCCGCAGGCAGTGCCCTATATCCCGGGGGCCGAGGGCACCGGGATCGTGGCCGAGGTCGGCGCTGATGTGACCGAATTCGCGGTCGGCGACCGGGTCGCCTGGGCGGCGGCGCCGGGTAGCTATGCCCAGCGGGTCGCGGTGAACGCCGCGGTCGCGGTCGCGGTACCCGACGGGGTGAACCCGCCGGTCGCCGCGTCGGCCCTGCTGCAAGGGATGACCGCCCACTACCTGATCGAATCGATCTACAAGCCCGAACCCGGTGAGACGGTGCTGGTACACGCCGGTGCGGGTGGTGTCGGCCTGATCCTCACCCAGCTCGCGGCCAACCGCGGAGTGCGAGTCATCACCACGGTGTCGTCGGATGCGAAGGAAAAACTGTCCAGGGAAGCCGGCGCGGTGGAGGTGCTGCGCTACAGCGACGATCTCGCCGAACAGGTGCGGGCGCTCACCGGCGGTGCCGGTGTCGCCGCCGCGTACGACGGGGTGGGCGCCGCGACCTTCGAAGCCAGTCTGGCCTCATTGCGTATTCGCGGCACGCTCGCGCTGTTCGGCGCTGCCAGCGGGCCGGTGCCGCCATTCGATCTGCAACGTCTCAATCCCGCGGGCTCATTGTTCGTCACCCGCCCGACGCTGGTCCACTACACCCGTGATCGCGCCGAATTGTTGTGGCGCGCAGACGATATCCTGTCCGCCATCGCCGACGGCTCGCTGCACGTCAGAATCGGTGCGACCTACCCGCTTGCCGAGGCCGCGCAGGCGCACCGCGATCTCGAAGGCCGTAAGACCACCGGCTCTATCGTGCTGCTGCCATAGCACGCACGTGCACTACGTGTCGCCTCACCACCCGGCGGTCACGAGTCTTCACGCACTACGGTTACGCCGGCCGCAGCGGCGGGCTGGCGAGACCACAGAGCGCCAGGCTCGCGAGCCGAATCATGGCTATCTGGAACGCTTCGCTCTCCGGCGCGAACGCGCCTTCGGTCACGGATATCACCACACTGGCGCGACCGTCCGGGCTACTGAGCATCTCGGACGAATAGCCGAGCATGCGGCCGTTGTGCCCTAGACCGACACAGTCCGCGGGGAAGTCCCGCTCGAACAGTCCGAGTCCATACCCCAGGGCCGAACCCAGCCGATGGATATCGCGCATCTCCTCCATCAGGGCAAGCGACAACAGCCGTCCGCCCGCCAGGGCCGTCACAAAGGTCGTGAGATCCTCTGTCGTGGAGATGATTTCGCCGGCAGCACCAGCCCAGGAGGGGTTGAGCCGGGTGATGTCGAAGAGCTTGCTTTCACCGTCTTCGGTATAACGCAGGTAGCCATGCGCGTGCGGCCCGAGAATCTCCATTCCCTGCCCCGGCAGCTCGGTGCGCCACAGTCCGAGGGGCAACACAATGCGGAGATTGACCTGCCAGGCGTAGGGCGTCCCGGTGAGTTTCTCGATCAGCAGGCCCGCGAGCACGTAATTGGTATTGGAATACGACCAACCCGTCCCCGGATCGAACTTCAGCGGTTCGGCGGCAACGAATCGCACGATCTCGTCAGGGAGGTAGGTGCGGAATACGTCGTCGACCAGGAGCGGGTCGGCGGCATCCGCCGGGTCCGAGCCGCGGGTGTGACTACGCAGACCGCTGGTGTGCTGCAAGATCATTCGCACCGTGATGCGGTGATCCACACCGAATTGCGGCAGGTACCGGCCGACCGGGTCATCCAGGCCGAGCTTTCCCTCATCGACGAGCTGCAACAGCACCGTCGCGATGAACGTCTTGGTAATGCTGCCCGCCCGGAATCGCCCATCCACCGGAACACCTTCCGGGCGGCCGATTTCCGCGACACCAGCGCTGCCGGTCCATTCACCGGACCGATCGCGCACTCGGAGTTGGACCCCGGTTGCTCCGGCCGCGACGAAGTCGTTCATCGCCTGTTGCAGAGCGGCTCGATCCGCTCCGCCGGATTCGGCAACGGCATTCGTGCCCGCCGATCCGGTCAAGGCCACGATCGCCGCCACCACGACGATCCCCGCGCGAATCCTCATGCACCCCCCTCGAAGACATCGGTAGCGTTGACCCTGCCATCCCCGCCGCTGTTGCGGCAAGCGACTTCTCGGCTGCACGCGAGCGCCATCCGGCCGTCACCTCCCGGGGGCACCTCTGCTATCAGCTGAAGTCATAGAACAGACGCTGCACGAGATTCGTTCCTGCAATTATGCCGCGCGCAACCCAGGTTTCGAGTCGATCCAGAAATAGAACGCCGATCGTAGCGGCGACGATAGCGGTGCCAAGGTGGAACACAGCGCCGGCCACGAACAGCATTCGCCGCACCGGCCCCAGAGCCGCCGATTCTGCTATGCACGCCAACCACACTCAGTAGTCGCGCCCGGTGAGGCCGCGGTAGATGAACTTGGTCAACCCCTCGATGGCCTGCTCGTCGGTCAGCGTGACGGTGCCGTCCTCGACCGCCTGCAGCAGCGCTTGCATCACCAGGAACCCCATCGCCAGACTGGCATCGGTCGTGCTCGGCAGCTGTAAACCCTTGTCGGCGAACCCATCCACGTGGTCGGCGACATCCGCGCGCTGCTCGACGCCGAACCGGCCGATCATCCGCGCGAAGTCCTCGCTGACGATCGCCGCCTGGCTCATCGCGCGCAGCACCGGCTCATGCTCGCGAGCGAATTTCCAGTACCCGGCGACGTGGTAGCGCACGCCGTCCGGATCACTGAAGTCCGGATTGTGGTCCGGCCCTTCCGCCCGCACGTCCCCGGCGTCGGCCATGTCCTTCAGCAGCGACTGGAGGAGTTCTTCCTTGCTCGCGAAGTGGTTGTAGAACGACCCGGCCGCGCGACCCGCCGCGGTGGTGATGTCGGAGATTTTCGCGTTCAGATAGCCGCGTTCGGCGAAAACTCGCAGCGCAGCGGCCTTCAGCGCCTGCTCGGTTTCCGCGGACTTCTCTCGGCGACTCGTCGACACCGACATCACCTCCTTGACAGCGAAACGTACCAACTCTAATACTGAATTGATATTCAGTGAATATCAATTCAGTTCAGGAGACATCGTGCAGACCCAGGTACTCATCGCAGGCGCCGGACCCACCGGCCTGACGCTCGCCCTCGAACTGGCTCGCCGCAACGTCCCGGTGCGCATCGTGGAGCAGGCGAGCGAGTTCTTCGCCGGCTCCCGCGGGGACGGCATCCAGCCGCGCACCCTGGAGGTGTTCGACGATCTCGGCGTGCTGGACGCGGTGCTGGCCGCAGGTACCCCGACGCCGGTCATGCGCGCCTACTTCGGCGGCGAGTTCGTCGGCGAGCGGCGGATGAGTGAACCGACCGACCCGACACCCGCGATCCCCCACCCGAATCTCTGGGTGCTCGGACAATCCAGGACCGAGGGCATCCTGCGGGATCGGTTGGCGGAGTTCGGCGTTCACGTCGAGCTGAGCACCACGCTGGTGTCGTTCGATCAGCACGACGCGAGAGTCACCGTCACGCTCGCGCACGACGGCGCCGACGAAACCGTTCGCGTCGCCTATCTTGTCGGGGCCGATGGCGGCCGGAGCACCGTACGCAAGACGCTGAACATCCCCTTCGAGGGCTCCACCGACGACTCGATTCGAATGCTGCTCGGCGACGTCCGCGCCGATGCGCTCGACCACGAGTACGGCTACTGGTTCGCTGGCGCCGAGCGGCCGATGGAAGGAATCGCCATGTCCCCCTTGCCCGGCGGACGGCATTTCCAGTGCGCCGCACCGCTCGGCGCCGATGTCGAACCCACCCTCGAAGTCCTGCAAGGGTTCGTCGACCGATACTCCGGACGCACCGACATCGTCCTGAGCGACCTCACCTGGGCCACCGTGTGGCGGCCGAATATCCGCCTGGCGCAGCGCTTCCGCGAGGGCCGGGTATTGCTGGCCGGCGACGCCGCGCACGTGCATCCGCCGACCGGCGGACAGGGCTTGAACACCGGCATCCAGGATGCCTGCAACCTCGGATGGAAGCTCGCCGCGGCGGTGCACGGCGATGAATCACTACTGGACAGCTACGAATCCGAGCGCAGGACGGTGGCCGCACGGGTACTCGGCATCAGCAGCGAACTGCTCGACAAGCTGGTCGACGGCGACGAGGACGCCATGCACCGTGGCGAGGAAACGCGGCAGCTGGATATCAGTTACCGCGATCCGGCCGATCACGGTCCGCTCGTCGCGGGTGATCGCGCGCCCGACGCGCCGCTGAAGGACGCGACCGGGCTGCCGATCCGACTGTTCGACCTATTCCGCGGACCGCACTCGACGCTGCTGTGTTTCGGAAAGACCGCAGCGCATTCGGACGAGCCTGGTGTGCACACCTACCGGGTGATACGTCCGGGAGACGGCGTACCGGCAAGCGCTGCCCTGGATGCAGATCATGCGTCCGGTGAGACGGCGCTGCGCTACGTCGTGGACGTCGAAGGGTACGCGTTCGAGGCGTACCACGCCGGCGAGGGCACCTCGGTGCTGGTCCGGCCCGATGGATATCTCGGTCGACGCAGCTGAACCCGTGGACTCGGTGTCCAGGTGTCGTGGCGGATCCGGCGCTAGCCGAAGAAGCTGCCGATGGTGTCCCAGCCGAGCACCGAGTCCACCGCAAGACCACAGAACACCACGGCCAAATAGTTGTTCGACTGCAGGAACAGTCGCAGCGGCTTCACCGACTCGCCCCGGCGAACACCGGAGTACAGCTGGTGGGCCATGAGCAGGAACCACGCCCCGGCCACCAGCGCGACGGCGGTGTAGATCACTCCGGTCGCGGGTGCGAGGGCAAGGGTCGTGAGCACGGTGAGCCAGGTGTAGATGACGATCTGCTTGGTCACCACCTGCTCGGTCGCGACCACCGGCAGCATCGGCACACCGGCCGCGCGGTAGTCCTCCTTGTAGCGCATGGCCAGCGCCCAGGTGTGCGGCGGCGTCCAGAAGAAGATGACTCCGAACAGGGCGATCGCGGGCCAGCCGATGCCGCCGGTGACCGCGGACCAGCCGACCAGGGCGGGCATGCAGCCCGCCGCGCCGCCCCACACCACATTCTGTGAGGTGCGGCGCTTGAGGCCGAGGGTGTAGACGAAAACGTAGAACAGGATGGTCGCGACGACCAGCACACCGCTGAGCAGATTCGCCTGCCACCACAACCAGGCGAACGATCCGAGGCCGAGCACCACACCGAACACGAAGGCGTGCGAGGTGGGCACCGCCTCCCTGGCGAGCGGTCGCTTGGCGGTCCGCTTCATTACCTTGTCGATGTCGGCGTCGGCCACGCAGTTCAACGTGTTCGCGCTCGCCGCGCCCATCCAGCCGCCGAACAATGTCGCGAGGATCAGGCGGATATCGATGGCGCCCCGGTCGGCGAGCAGCATCGTCGGGATGGTCGCGACGAGCAGCAATTCGATGACGCGCGGCTTGGTGAGCGCAATGTAGGCGAGTGGTTTCCGCACCGTTCGCGACAGCAAACCATCACCCGTGAACCGGTCGGCCAGCGCCGTCGCGGAGGAGCCGTGCGCACCATTGCCACCCGGCTGTTGGCCAATCCGCACTGTCTCTCCTCGCACGCTGTGCATCGCATCCGGCAATGGAACCGAGCAGCGCGCGACCTGCACGGCGCGGCTACTACTACAGAGGATGGTAGACCCACGCCGGTGGCGTTCTCGCCATCGCCCCTCGCGCGGCCGCGCGCAAAGACAGGCGCGACCGGTCGGTACCCGGCCGCGAAACAACCCGTTCGACGGTGCGAAACGACGCCCGCCGCGACCGGAACGCCCGACTCGGGACCCGGTAAGCCGGGTTCCCGCCCAGCCGGTCACCGGGCACATCTAGGGTGGTTGGGGTACACCGGTGCGAGCGCATTCGCCGCTGCCGCGCGTCAACGCCGCCAGTAACCACCACAGTCGACGAAACCAATGTCAGGAGAACCTCGGTCGTGTCAGTCACAGACGACATCCGCGCCCTCACTCAGCCGAACTACCCGGACGACTGGACGGATCTGGACACCAAGGCCGTCGACACAGTACGGGTGCTCGCCGCGGACGCGGTGCAAAACGCCGGAAACGGTCACCCGGGCACCGCGATGAGCCTGGCGCCGTTGGCCTACACCCTCTACCAGCGCACGATGCGCCTGGACCCGAGCGATCCGAGCTGGGTCGGCCGGGACCGTTTCGTGCTGTCCTGCGGACACTCCAGCGTCACCCAGTACATCCAGCTCTACCTGGCCGGCTTCGGTCTGGAACTGGACGATCTGAAGCACCTGCGCAAGTGGGGCTCGCTCACCCCGGGCCACCCCGAATTCCGCCACACCGACGGTGTCGAGATCACCACCGGCCCGCTGGGCCAGGGTCTGGCCTCCGCTGTCGGCATGGCGATGGCCGCGCGCCGCGAACGCGGCCTGTTCGATCCGGATGCCGCGCCGGGCGCGAGCCCGTTCGACCACTTCATCTACGCGATCGCCTCCGACGGTGACTTCGAGGAAGGCGTCACCTCCGAAGCGTCGTCGCTCGCGGGTACCCAGCAGCTCGGCAACCTCGTGGTGGTCTACGACGACAACAAGATCTCCATCGAGGACGACACCACGATCGCGTTCACCGAAGACGTCGCCCTGCGCTACGAGGCGTACGGCTGGCACGTCCAGACCGTCGAGGGCGGCGAGGACGTCGTCGCGCTCGAGGCCGCGCTCGAGGCCGCCAAGGCGGAGACCGGCAAACCGTCGATCATCGTGTTGCGCACGATCATCGGCTACCCGGCCCCCACCAAGATGAACACCGGCGCCGCGCACGGTGCCGCACTCGGCGCCGACGAGGTGGCCGCCACCAAGAAGATTCTCGGCTTCGACCCGGAGCAGAACTTCGAGGTCGCCCCCGAGGTCATCGCACACACCCGTGCGGTCCTCGCGCGCGGCAAGGAGGCCCACCAGGCCTGGCAGCAGCGGTTCGACGCGTGGGCGCAGGCCAACCCCGAGAACAAGGCGCTGTTCGACCGGCTCGCCGAGCGCAGGCTGCCTGCGGGCTGGGCCGCGAATCTGCCGACCTATGAGGCGGATCCGAAGGGCATGGCCACCCGCAAGGCGTCCGGCAAGGTGCTCGCCGCGCTGGCCCCGGTGCTGCCCGAACTGTGGGGCGGCTCGGCCGACCTCGCCGAGTCCAACAACACCACCATGCCCGACACTCCGAGTTTCGGCCCCGAGTCGATCTCGACCGGGATGTGGAAGGCCAACCCGTACGGCCGCACGCTGCACTTCGGTGTTCGTGAGCACGCGATGGGCTCGATCCTCAACGGCATCGCGCTGCACGGCCCGACCCGTCCGTACGGCGGCACCTTCCTGGTGTTCAGCGACTACATGCGCCCCGCGGTGCGGCTGGCCGCGCTGATGCGGGTGCCGGTCACCTACGTGTGGACCCACGACTCCATCGGTCTCGGCGAGGACGGCCCGACGCACCAGCCGATCGAGCACCTCGCCGCGCTGCGCGCCATCCCCGGCCTGAACGTGGTCCGCCCCGGCGACGCCAACGAGACCACCTACGCCTGGCGCACCATCCTCGAGCGCGACAGCAGCGAGCACACCTCGCACTTCTCGGTGTCCGAGCTGCCGCACCAGGACGGCCCGTCCGCACTGGCGCTGACCCGCCAGGACCTGCCGATCCAGGAGGGCACCAGCTACGAGGGCGTCCGCAAGGGCGGCTACATCCTCGCCGAGGCTTCCACCGGAACACCGCAGGTGATCCTGATCGCCACGGGTTCGGAGCTGCACCTCGCCGTCGAGGCCCGCACTACGCTGGAGGCGCAGGGCGTCGGAACCCGCGTGGTCTCCATGCCGTGTGTGGAGTGGTTCGACGCGCAGGACAAGGCCTACCGGGACGAGGTGCTCCCGCCCGCGGTCACCGCTCGAGTCGCCGTCGAGGCCGGTATCGCGATGCCGTGGTACCGGTTCACCGGTGACGCGGGTGAGATCGTGTCGATCGAGCACTTCGGCGCCTCGGCCGATCACAAGACCCTGTTCCGCGAGTTCGGCTTCACCACCGACAATGTCGTTGCCGCCGCGCAGCGCACACTCGAGAACGTGAAGGGATAAGCGCTCATGGCACAGAACGAAAACACCGCAGCTCTTTCTGCGGCCGGTGTCTCGGTGTGGCTCGACGATCTGTCCAGGGACCGGATCCAGTCCGGCAACCTTGCCGAATTGATCGCCACCCGCAATGTCGTCGGCGTCACCACCAACCCGACGATCTTCCAGGGTGCGCTCAGCCAGGGCCACTCCTACGACGGTCAGCTCAAAGAGCTTGCCGCCCAAGGCGCGGACGCGGACGCCGCGATCCGCACCATCACCACCGATGACGTTCGCGCCGCCTGCGACGTGTTCGCGGATGTGTTCGCGGCATCCGGCGGTGTCGACGGACGGGTCTCCATCGAGGTCGACCCCCGGTTGGCGTTCGACGCGGAGAAGACGACGGCTCAGGCCGTCGAGCTGTGGAAGATCGTCGACCGGCCGAATCTGTTCATCAAGATCCCGGCGACCGAAGAGGGCCTGCCCGCCATCTCCGCGGTGATCGCGGAAGGCATCAGCGTGAACGTGACGCTGATCTTCTCCGTTCAGCGCTACCGGGCGGTGATGGGCGCCTATCTCGACGGCCTGGGCAAGGCCAAGGTCGCGGGCCACGACCCGGCCAAGGTCCATTCGGTCGCTTCGTTCTTCGTGTCCCGGGTGGACACCGAGATCGACAAGCGCCTCGAAGCGATCGGCACTCCGGAGGCACTGGCGCTGCGCGGGAAAGCAGGCATCGCCAATGCCCGCCTCGCCTACGCCGAATATCAGGACGTGTTCGACGGCGGCGCGCACACCTCGACCTACCTGCACTTGGCCGCGTCGGCAGGCGCGAATCGGCAACGGCCACTGTGGGCATCGACCGGTGTGAAGAACCCCGAGTACTCCGACACCATGTACGTCACCGAGCTGGTGGGACCGAACACGGTGAACACACTGCCGGAGAAGACCCTCGAGGCGGTCGCCGACCACGGCCAGATCCGCGGCGACACCCTCAGCGGGACCGCCGCGGCAGCCAAGGAGGTCTTCGACAAGCTCGTCGCGGCCGGCATCGACCTCGACGACGTCTTCGCGGTGCTGGAGCGTGAAGGCGTCGACAAGTTCGAAAAGTCTTGGGCGGAGCTGCTTTCCGCCACTGCCGAGGAGTTGAAGGCCGCTGTGGCTGATTCGGCCGGCACCGGAAGCAACTGATCGGGATGGCCGGCACAGCGGCAGGAAAAACGGCGGCGGCGGTCTGGCAGAACCCGCTTCGCGATGAACGGGACAAACGCGTCCCCCGCATCGCGGGACCGTGCAGCATGGTCATCTTCGGTGTCACCGGTGACCTGTCCCGCAAGAAACTGATGCCGGCCATCTACGACCTCGCGAACCGGGGGCTGCTGCCCCCGGGTTTCGCGCTCGTCGGCTTCGCGCGGCGGGACTACGCGGACGAGGATTTCGCCCAGATCGTCCTCGAATCGGTGAAAGCGCACGCGCGCACGCCCTTCCGCCAGGAGGTCTGGGACCACCTGGCCGAGGGAATCCGGTTCGTGCGGGGCACCTTCGACGACGACACGGCCTTCGCCACACTCGCCGACACCCTCGCCAAGCTGGACAAGGATCGTGGCACCGGCGGCAATCACGCCTTCTACCTCTCGATTCCGCCGAACATGTTCCCCGTCGTGCTGGATCAGCTGTCCGAACACGGGCTTGCCAAGCCGTCCACCACCGACGCCACCGGCCGCAAGCCATGGCGTCGAGTGGTGATCGAGAAGCCCTTCGGGCACGACCTGGAAAGTGCTCAGGAACTCAACGCCCTGGTGAACGGAGTCTTCCCGGAAGAGACCGTGTTCCGGATCGACCACTACCTCGGTAAGGAGACGGTCCAGAACATCCTGGCACTGCGCTTCGCCAACCAGCTCTACGACCCGATCTGGAACGCCAACTACGTCGACCATGTCCAGATCACCATGGCCGAGGACATCGGCTTGGGTGGCCGCGCAGGCTATTACGACGGCATCGGCGCCGCGCGCGACGTGATCCAGAACCATCTGCTCCAACTGCTCGCGCTCACCGCGATGGAGGAGCCGATCAGCTTCCAGCCCGACCAGTTGCAGACCGAGAAGATCAAGGTGCTCTCGGCCACGAAGCTGGTCGAGCCGCTGGACGAGACCACGGCGCGCGGGCAGTACGCCGAGGGCTGGCAGGGCGGCGAGCAGGTCGTCGGTCTGCTCGACGAGGAGGGTTTCGACCCGCAGTCGCGTACCGAGACCTACGCCGCGATCACCCTGGAGGTCGACACCCGCCGCTGGGCGGGCGTGCCGTTCTATCTGCGCACCGGAAAACGCTTGGGCCGCAGGGTCACCGAGATCGCGGTGGTGTTCAAGCGGGCGCCGCACCTGCCGTTCGACCAGACGATGACCGCGGAGCTCGGTCAGAACGCCCTGGTCATCCGGGTGCAGCCGGATGAGGGCATCACCACCCGATTCGGTTCGAAGGTGCCCGGGTCGGGGATGGAAGTGCGCGACGTCAATATGGATTTCAGCTACGGCGAGGCGTTCACCGAGTCCTCACCCGAGGCCTACGAACGTCTGATCCTCGACGTGCTGCTCGGGGTGCCGTCGTTGTTCCCGGTCAACGCGGAGGTCGAATTGTCCTGGCGCATTCTGGATCCGGTGCTCGAGCACTGGGCCACCGATGGCAAGCCGGAACCGTACGAGGCGGGCACCTGGGGTCCATCGTCGGCCGACGAGATACTCGCCCGCACCGGGCGCGAATGGCGGCGGCCATGATCGTCGACATGCCGGAGACCACGACCGCCGAAGTCACCAAACGCCTGGTGCGCCTGCGGGAAAGCAACGGCGTGATCACCATGGGCCGAGTGCTGACCCTGGTCGTGTGCACGCTGGACAGCTCGGAAGCCGAAGACGCCATCGACGCCGCCAATGACGCCAGCCGCGAGCACCCCTGCCGGGTGGTCGTTCTGGCCCGTGGCGATCGCGAAGCCGCGACCCGCCTCGACGCCCAGATCCGCGTGGGCGGTGACGCGGGCGCTGCCGAGGTGATCGTGCTGCGACTGCAGGGCGAGCTGATCAATCACGAGAGCAGCGTCGTGATCCCGTTCCTGCTCCCGGACACCCCCGTGGTCGCCTGGTGGCCGCGCGGCGCGCCGGAGTTCCCGTCCAAGGATTCGGTGGGGCGCTTGGCGACCCGTCGCATCACCGATGCCACCTTCGCGCCCGACCCGCAGGAGACGATCAAGAAGCGGCGCGGTTCCTACGCCCGTGGCGATACCGATCTGGCGTGGAGCCGGATCACCTACTGGCGGGCGCTGCTGGCGGCCACCATGGACGAACCGCCCTACGAGCCGGTCGAATCGGTGACGGTGTCCGGTCTGCGCGAAGAGCCCGCACTGGACATGCTCGCCGGCTGGCTGGCCGCGCGTTTGGGCTGCCCGGTGCGTCGCCGCACGGGTGAGCTGCGGGTGGAGGTGTATCGGCCGTCGATGTCGATCGCCATCGCACGGCCGCAGACCGGCCGGACCGCGACGCTCACCCGCACCGGCGATCCGGTGCAGCGAATCGCTCTGGCCCGCAGAGAAACTCGCGACTGTCTCGCGGAGGAACTGCGTCGGCTCGATGCCGACGAGATTTATGCCGAGGCGCTCGCCGGAATCGAGAAGGTGACCTATGAGTGAGCGTATCCCGGCCGAGTCTCCTGCCGACGCCGTCGAAGTCCATCCCGACACCGACGCGCTGGTGACCGCGGCGGCGACCAGGTTCGTCGACATCGTGACGGCCGCTCAGGCCGCGCGTGGATCGGCGTCGGTGGTGCTGACCGGCGGCGGTACCGGCATCGCGCTGCTGGAACTGGTGCGTAAGTCGCCCGGTGCCATCGACTGGTCGAAGCTCGATGTGTTCTGGGGCGACGAACGCTTCGTCCCGGCAGGCGACCAGGAACGCAACGACCTGCAGGCCCGCCAAGCCCTGCTCGACCACGTGCCGGTCGATCCGGCCCGCGTCCATCCGGTCGCCACCTCCGACGGCGAATACCCCGACCCGATCGAGGCCGCCGCCGAGTACTCCGCCGCGGTGCACGCCCATCTGACCGAACACGGCGCGTTCGACCTGCACCTGCTCGGCATGGGCGGCGAGGGCCACGTCAACTCCCTCTTCCCTGACACCGACGCGGTCCGTGAACAGCACGAACTCGTTGTCGCCGTGACGAATTCGCCGAAACCACCGCCGGTCCGGGTCACCCTCACGCTGCCCGCGGTCCGCCGCACTCGACATGTGGTGCTGGTCGTCGGCGGCGCGGCAAAGGCGGAAGCGGTCGCGGCAGCGCTGGCGGGCGCCGATCCGGTGGACATTCCCTCCGCCGGCGCCAAGGGCCTCGATTCGACCACCTGGCTGCTCGACACGGATGCGGCAGCGGGGTTGCAGTAGCCCACAGGCTCGAACCGCCGCATACGAGTTGCCCCCGAACTTCTCCATAGTGTTCGGTCCATTCCCGGAAAAATACCGGCGAATGAGTCGACCGAGCGGCTCTGAGTCCGGGATGATCGTTCGATGACCGAGCAGGGAGTCGACCTCGACAAGCGGTTTCGCACCGAGATCGCGGCGCTGACATCGAGTCCGAGCCGCCCGGCCGGGGAGCCCATCGACCCCGGCGGCCGGATTTCCGGTGCGCGGTGCCTGGAGCTGTTCGAATCGCAGGCGACGAGTAGGCAGCTCGATCTCGCGGCGCGCAGGCTCGGCAGTGTGCGACGCGGCTACTACAGCATCGGATCGTCCGGGCACGAGGGCAATGCGGCGGTCGCGGCGGCGTTGCGCGCGACCGATCCCGCGCTGCTGCACTATCGTTCCGGAGCCTTCTTCGTGCACCGCGCACGGCAGGTGGCGGGGCTCGACCCGATCCGTGACGTGCTGCTCGGCGTCGTCGCGGCGGCCGCCGATCCGATATCGGGTGGCAGGCACAAGGTGTTCGGCAGCAAGGCGGCCTGCGTGATTCCGCAGACCTCGACGATCGCGTCTCAGCTACCGCGCGCGGTCGGGCTCGGGTTCGCGATCGATCGTGCGGCCCGGCTCGGGGTCGCCAGCGAATGGCCGTCGGATGCTGTCGTGCTGTGCAGTTTCGGTGACGCGTCGGCCAACCACTCCACTGCGACGGGCGCAATCAATTCCGCGATTCACACTGCCCACCAAGGGATTCCGATGCCCGTCCTGTTCGTCTGCGAGGACAACGGGATCGGTATCAGCGTGCCGACCCCGCCGGACTGGATCGAACACGCCTACGGCCTGCGTCCCGGCCTCGAGTACTTCTGCGCGGACGGCTGGGACGCGCTCGACGCGCTGACAACCGCGCAGTCCGCCGCCGACTGGGTACGCGAAACCCGCAAGCCCGCCTTACTGCGCCTGCGCACGGTGCGGCTGCTCGGCCACGCCGGATCCGATGTCGAATCCGCCTACCGCCGTCCCACCGACATCGCCGCCGACCTGCTGCGCGATCCTGTCATCGAAACCGCCCGACTGCTCGTCACGGTCGGCGTGGCGACACCCGATGAAGTCATCGACCGCTACGACGACGTCCGCACCCGCGTAGCGGCGATGGCCGAATCGGTGTGGCACGAACCCAAACTGAGCTCGGCGGCCGCGGTCATGGCGCCGCTGGCACCATCGCACCCGGATGCGGTACGAGCCGATGTGCTTCGCGAGGAAGCAATCAACACGTCGAACCAGCCTGCCGAGGTGCCCGGCCAGGAGTCGAATCGAGCTGCGGTGGTCAGCGATTCGATGACGCTCGCGCAGGCCGTCAACCACACCCTCGGTGCGCTACTCGCGCGTGATCACGATGTGCTGGTCTTCGGTGAGGATGTCGGCAGGAAGGGTGGCGTGTACGGCGTCACCAAGGGATTGCAGAAGGCCTTCGGTGCGCGGCGGGTTTTCGACACGTTGCTCGACGAACAGAGTGTGCTCGGCACCGCGCTCGGCACCGCGCTGGCAGGCTTTCTCCCGATACCGGAGATCCAGTATCTGGCATATCTGCACAACGCGGCCGATCAGCTGCGCGGCGAGGCTGCCACGTTGCAGTTCTTCTCCCAAGGGCAATACCGCAACCCGATGGTGATCCGGATAGCCGGCTACGCCTACCAGAAGGGTTTCGGCGGGCACTTCCACAATGACAACTCCATCGCCGCGCTGCGTGACATTCCCGGCGTCGTCCTGGCGTCCCCGTCCCGCGCGGACGACGCCGCGGCAATGCTGCGTACCTGTGTCTCCACTGGGCGGATCGACGGGAGGGTATCGGTCTTCTTGGAACCCATCGCGCTATACCACACCCGTGACCTGCACGAGCCCGGCGACGGCGCCTGGCTCGCGCCGCCCTCGGCCGATCATGTCGCGATCGGCCGTGCTCGCGTCTATGGCGATGGCACCGACCTCACCATCGTCAGCTTCGCCAACGGCGTACCGATGAGTCTGCGCGTTGCTCGGCGACTCGCCGAAAGCGGTATCTCCGCCCGGGTTCTCGACCTGCGGTGGCTGGCCCCGCTACCGCTCGAAGACCTCCTCCACCATGCCCGTGCCACCGGCCGTGTCCTCATCGCCGATGAAACCCGCCACTCGGGAGGCGTCTCCGAGGCGCTCTGCGCCGCGCTCGTCGATGCCCGTTTCGACGGTCGCATCGCCCGTGTCACCAGCGAGGACAGCTTCGTCCCCCTCGGCCCGGCCGCCGACACGGTGCTGCTGGACGAGGACCGCATCGAAGCCGCCGCCGGAAAACTCCTTGCCGAGCCATAACGCCCTCTCGCTAGGCTGAATCGCGTGCCACTTGTCGAGGTCACCTACGCCCCCCACGTCCCCGAGTCCGTTCTGCGCGACCTCGGAAAGCAGCTGCCCCACATCGTGTCGGTGGCCGTGGAATGCCCGGAAGAGCCCTACGACGGCGACCTGCGGCCCGGCGATATCGAAATTCGCTTCCGCCAACTCGGCCCCTTCGACCAGAGTGGCCTCGACGCCGTCATCGAGGTCCGCTCCAAATGGTTCCAGAGCCGAGCCGACAACCGCCAGGACCGCTGCGACCTGCTCCACGATCTGGTTTCGCAAGCAACCGCCCTCGAAGACTTCGGCGTCTACCTCACCTTCCCCGTCGCCGCCTGGACTCAAACCGACGACTGACGGCCCGTTCGCACCCTCTTGTCGGGACCCTGCCCCTTGCGGGCACCACGGGCGGTCCGGACCCGGCGGAGTGCGGCTGACGCGCAACCCGGCGCAACCCGCGAAGCCCCGAAAAAGCCGCGATCAGCTCGCAACACGATTGCGATTGGGCGATTCGGATTCGGTTGGTGAGGACTGGAAATACAGTGGGCAGAACGGTAACCGGCAGTGGAAGGGCACGGCGATGACCACGATGTCCATGCTCGGCGAGGTTCGCCCCGAGCACGATCGCGAGACCGACGGCGACTTGGTATTGCTGCACTACCTACGGTCTTTTCGTAATCCGGTGCTGGAGGTGTGGTCGGCGTGCACGGAGCGACGGCAGTTGGGGCGCTGGTTCGGGACGGTGTCGGGGGCGGGCGGGGAGCTGACGATCGAGCCGATCGACGGGCCCGCGATCGGGCCGATCACGGTGCGGGTGGAAGAGTGCAGAGCGCCGCACGAATTGGTCGCGCAGATCGACGGCTGTGTGCTGGAGTTGCGCATGACCCAGGTCGGCGTTGTCACGAATGTCGAACTCATCCGCAGGCATGTGTGCCCCGCCGACGCGAGCACGATCGGCCCGCGCTGGCAGTACCTGCTGGATCGCCTTACCGCCTACCTGGACCGCCAGCCGCTCCCTCAGTGGCCCGAGTATCCGGAACTGGCCTGCGAATACAAGTAGGCGAGAATCTCTCGACGCCGAGTGCGTTGCTCGGCCTCGAGCTACACACACGTCCACCGGGCGTCAGAGCACCGCTGATGTCGCCCACGCCTGGCAGCCTCCAAGGCGTATGACCTGTCGGGCCGGATTCATTCGCCGGGACAGGTCATCGCGGCGCGCTCGGACTCCGACCGCTGATCGCTTTCCGGATCGTCAGTCGGGGACCGGTACCGCTGCGAGCTCGCGCAGATGAGCGGTAATCACGTCGTTGACCTCCGTCGTCCGCTCCCACTGAACCAGGTGACCCGCGCCGGCGATCTTGGTGACCTCGCGCAGGTTCGGGACGTTTTCCCGCAGCGTGGCCAAGGGGTCGCGGCCGCTGAAGCCCTCCATGTCGGGGTCGCGGTCGCCGTAGAGGAAGTAGGTCGGCGGGGTCACTGTGGCGTCCGCGTAGTCGGCGGTGAGTTCCCAGTTGCGGTCGAGTGCGCGGTACCAGTTCAGGCCGCCGGTGAAGCCGGTGCGCTCGAAATCCTGGGCCAGGACATCTAGTTCGTCATCCGAGAGCCAGCGCCATGGCAGCGGCGGGGCCTCGGGCAGCACATCGAGGTAGCCGGTGCCTTCCGCCGGGAAACGCCAGGTGTCCAGGTAGTGGTAGTCGGCGCTGAGGGAGTAGTAGACGCGGGCCAGGAAACCCCGAGGGTCGGCGCCGAGTTCGGCGTCGGCGACGCCGGGTTTCTGGAAGTAGTCCAGATGCAGGAAGTGTCGCTGCGCGGCTTTGGCCCACAGTTGCGACGGCGGACGCGGCGGACGCGGTGCGAACGGGTTGTTCAGCACGATGATGCCGCGCACTCTTTCCGGCGCGCGCAATGCCAGCTCCCAGACCAGTGCGGCGCCGAAATCCAAGCCGACGAACACAGCTTGTTCGGCGTCGATGTCGTCGAGCAGGCCGAGGAGATCGCCGATAACCTCACGATTGGTATGCGCCGCCGCGTCGGCGGGGGCTTCGGTGCGGCCGTAGCCGCGCAGATCGGGTGCGATGGCCCGGTAGCCTGCCGCAGCGACAGCCGCTAGCTGGCGATTCCAGATGAACCATGTGTGCGGGAAGCCGTGGCAGAAGATCACCGGATGCCCATCGCCCTGTTCGGCGACGTGCATTCGAATGCCATTGGTCGCCACGAACCGATGGGTCAACTCCACTGCAGCCTCCAAAGCATAGAACGTGTTCTCGTTTCAAGGTAATGTCCCGAGATCGTGAACGGAATACCTCACCTACTCGGCGGCCGCGTAGCCGTCGTCACCGGCGCCAGCCGTGGAATCGGCAAAGGCGTCGCGCTGGAACTGGGCGCGGCAGGCGCGACGGTGTTTGTCACCGGGCGCTCGGCCGCGGCCGGACGGCTGCCGGGGACGGTGCACGAGACGGCCGCGGAGATCGATGCCCTCGGCGGCCACGGGATACCGTTCGTATGCGACCACCGCGACGACGATGCGGTCCAGCGCCTGTTCACCCGCGTGCTCGATGAGCGAGGCAGGCTGGACGTGCTGGTGAACAATGTCTACAACTCCCCCGCCGCCGCCCGCTGGCTCGGCAAACCGTTCTGGGAGGTGCCGCCGACCGCTTGGGACGAGACGTTCGATGTCGGCGTCCGATCCCACTACACGGCAAGCGCATTCGCCGCGCCATTGCTGATCGAGTCGGCGGGCCTGATCGCCAATATCTCCTCGCCGGGTGCACAGCGCTACATGCACAACGCCGTGTACGGCGTGGCGAAGACCGCGCTGGACCGACTCACCGCCGATATGGCCCACGACCTCACCGACACCGGCGTCACCGTGGTCTCCCTATGGCCCGGAATCGTGAATACCGAACTCCTGCAGCTGGTCCCGGCAAACGAGCAGGGCAGGCGCCTGGTCACCCTCCCAGGCGAGGGCACCTTCGACCTGGACGCCGCCGAATCCCCCCGCTTCCCCGGCCGGGCGGTCGTGGCCCTCGCCACCGACCCCGACCGCCGCGCCAGGACCGGCCGAGCCTGGCGGATCGCCGATCTGGCCGAGCAATACGGCTTCACCGACGTCGACGGCCGCATCCCGCGCGCCGACTAGCCCAGCCGATCCTGACACAGTGCGCCGACCACACCAGCGACTCGCGGCGTGGGCGACGGGTCATCCATTGATATCGGCGCCGCGAGCGATTCCGAGAAAGCGCTGTACCGAGCGCGCTGGGGCGGGCTTGGCACGCCAGGTGAGGTAGACGTGCGAAGGCGGGGCGTCCGGAATGTCGCGGTAGACCACGCCGGGATGCGGTGCGCGGGTCCGCGCCAGCGTGGGGACGCCGCCGATGCCACGGTCCGCCGCGACAAGTTCGATCCATTCGTCGAAATTCGTGCAGGTGATGATGGTGCGATCCGGGCGCGGCGGATCCCATGATCCGGCGTGGATGGTGCCGGACACCACGTTGACGACCAATGGGTAGCCCGCGAGGTCAGCCCAACGTAGGTCCTCGGCATGGGCGAGTGGAGAGTCCACCGAGACCGCGAGCATCCGATCCTCGGTCCCGATCACCCGGGACGCGAGATGGCGTGGAAGTCGAATCTCGTTGCGGTGGATCGCGATATCGATGGTCCGGTCTGCCAGCGCGGCCATCGGGTCTTCGACGCGGTGCAGCGAGATGCGGCCGCCGAGCGCCTCGTAGCGGGTGCGAGTCTGCGCGAACCAGGTATCGGGGAGCAACCAGGAGAAACCGACGTCGAGGGTGGCGCGCGAGCGGAGTTCGTCACCGACGGTGTCGATGTCGGCGATGATGCGCCTACTGTGCGCCAGCAGTTGCTCACCTTCTTCGGTCAGTTCGAAGCGGCGCGACGAGCGCTCGATCAAGCGGCATTCGACCAGGCGTTCCAACTGCTGGATGGTCCGGGTGAGCGCGGGCTGGCTGAGGTGCGGGCGTGCTGCGGCACGGGTGTAGTTGGCCTCCTCGCACAATGCGAGGTACGCCCGGAGATGCCGCAACTCGATATCCATGCATCGAGCGTATACATCGTGCGTAGAAAGCATTTCACGCACCTGCCCGGCGGTCCGTACGGTCAGCAGGTGACCGATACTGCCGTAACCTCCACCGGGCGCAGCGCCATCGCACCGGCACTCGCCGCGGGCGCTGGACTGGCCGCGGCCGTGGGAGTGGGCCGCTTCGCCTACACCCCGCTGATGCCCGCTATGGTCGATGCGCACCGGATCAGTGCACACGACGGCGCGTTGATCGCCGCCGCCAATTACGCGGGTTATCTCGTGGGTGCCGTCCTCTTGGCTCGACGGCCGGACCTGAACAGTCGCGTGTCTTTTCGCCTCGCCGCCGTGACGCTCGTGATGAGCCAAGCGCTGCTGGCGATACCGGGACCGGTGGTGTTCCCCGCCGTGCTGCGACTGATCGCCGGGGTGGCGAGCGCGGTGATCTTCGTCGGCTGCGCCGGGGCGATCGCCCGACTCGGCGGGCATGGACACGCGGCGGGCATCGCGTTCGGCGGTGTCGGCTTCGGCATCGCGCTGACCGGCCTGCTGGCTCTTGCCGCGCGACCGGTACTGCCCTGGCAGTCACTCTGGTTCGGTGCGGCGGTATTGACAGCGCTGCTGTTGCTACCCGCGCTCCGGCTCGACATCCATTCGGGCAGTCGGTCCACCGAGATAGCAGGCAGACGCCGCTCGACTCCGGCTTGGCGTGCGTTGCTTGTCGCCTACTCCCTCGAAGGCGTCGGCTACATCGTGATCGGCACCTTCCTGGTCGCCGCCGTCAGCGCCCACAGCAGCCCGACCGTCGGCGCGGCGATGTGGGTGATCGCCGGCGCGGCCGCGGCGCCTGCGGTGTGGTGGGGCATGGCCGCCCGGCACTGGAAACCCGCAGCGGTGTTGGTCGCAGCACTACTCGCACAGTGTGTGTCGGCAGCGCTGCTCACCCTGTCCACCGCGCTCTGGTCCGCCATCATCTCCGCGGCACTGTTCGGCGGCACCTTCATGGGTATCACCATGCTCGCGATCCGAGTGGGCATCGAACTGTCGGACCACCGAGCAGCGGCGACGCTCACCGCGGGTTACGGATCCGGGCAGCTGCTCGGCCCGCTCGTGGTGGCGCCGGTAATCAGCGACGGCTACGCCCCGGCGTTCGTGATCGCCACGGCGGTGCTGATAACGGCGACGGCGGCGGCCGCTATCGTCGTCCGGAAGTCCGAACCCTCGGTACCACCGACCCCCGTGACGATCGATCCACCTCGAGATCTCCGTCGCAGCACAAATCGCCGCAGCTCACTCGAATCGTGAGCTGCGGCGGTTGGGCCCGAAGGACCGTCAGGCGAACTTGATCTCCAGGCCGATACCGAGGATGGCGATGAGCCAGACCAGGCCGGTGAAGATGGTGACGCGGTCGAGGTTCTTCTCGACGACAGTGGATCCCGACAGGCTGGACTGGACACCGCCGCCGAACAGGCTGGACAGACCTCCACCCTTGGCGCGGTGCAGCAGCACCAGCAGCACCAGCAGCACGCTGGTGACGATCAGGAGGATATCCAGGAACATCCGCATGTCGGACAGTCTATGGGGTAGTCCCTGCCGGACCTAATGCGGCTCCACCGCGACCAGATGAGTGATCTTGTCGTCGCCGTTGGTGAACGCCGTCACGGCCTGTTCCCGCAGTTGATCTTGGGCGGTGAGCCGCACCTGATGCTGATGCATATGTTCGGCCCAGGAACGCACCACGAACGCCTCCACATAGCGATCGAGCACACCGACGTCGCGATACAACCGCCACTCCATCGCGCCGGTGCGCTGCCGCGAACGCCCGACGAAGGCCATCGCGGCCATGAACTCTTCGACGTTCTCGGCGGGCACGTCGTAGTGACGCAACACAAGCACCGGGCCGTCGGCCGGATCCGGCTCGACCACGAGCTGCGGTTCCGGCCAGAACGCCGACGGTCGCAGGTCCAACTCCTCGGCGTTGTGCCGGATCGGCAGCCACAGCGTGCTCACCGCGCAAAAGGCGAGCAAGGCGGCGGAAATGTGCATGGTCGACGCCGTGCCGACCGCACCGGCGACCAGACCCCACACCAGCGACCCGATCGCCTGACCACCCATGAACACGAGCATGTACACCGACAGCCCGCGCGCCCGCACCCACGCGGGCAAGAGCAGCTGCATGGTCGAGTTCAGCGTGGACATCGCCAGCAGCCACGCCAGACCCGCACCGACCAGGAGGACCAGCACCACCGGCACCGAGTGCAGCAGCACCGTGCCCGCCGTCGCGACGCCGAACAGCACCGCGGCCACGGACAGTCGGTGCGTCGGAGTCAGCACCGAGCGCAATCGCGACAACGCGAGCGCGCCGAACACCGCACCGAGGCCGAGCGCGCCGAGCATGAGGCCGTAGCCGGAGGAAGACAGCCCGAATTCGTCGCGGGCGATGACCGGCAGCAGCGCCCACAACGCGCTGGCCGGCGCGATGAAAAGGATCGCGCGCAACAGCACGCGACGAATCGCGGGAGCCGCACGAATGAAGCGGGTGCCTGCCTGCAGGGCAGCGAGCGGACGCTCGGTCGGCAGATTCCGGTCGGTTCGCGGCCGCCGCCACAGCGCAAGGACCGCGACGATCCCGCCGAACGACAGCGCATTGAGCGCGAACACCAGGGTCGGCCCCGAGACGGACACCAGCACACCGGCCACCGCGGGTCCTACTGCTCGACCGATGTTGATATTCATGCTGCCCAGCGCGGCGACGGAGACAATCTGTTCGCGCGGAACCAGTTCCGGTTGAATCGCCTGCCAGGCGGGTGCGGTGAGCGCCTGCCCGCAACCCAGCAGGAACAGCAGCGTCAGCAGCACCGCCGGGGTGGTGTGCCCGGTCGCCGTCGACACCGCGAGCAACGCGGCGAGCAAGGCCATCGCCGACTGCGCACCGAGCAACAGCCTGCGCCGATCGACCAGATCGGCGATCACCCCCGACGGGATGGACAACAACATCACCGGCAGCGTGATCGCGGTCTGCACGAAGGAGACCAACGTCGCGGCATTCGGCTCGTCGACCAGAATCCACTGCGCACCGACGGTCTGCATCCAGGTGCCCAGGTTCGACACCAGCTGTGCGATCCACAGCGCCCGATAGACCGGCGATCGCAGCGGTGCCCAGGTGGATAGCGGGATCGTCGCATCGGCGGTGGTCACGGGGCTGAGCTTAGCGGCGCTTGTCAGACGCTTGCCTCGGCGCTGGAAATGCCCTCCTGATTGCGAACATTCGGGGCGGATCACGGTCGGCCCGCCGACCCATCAGTCAACGGGCGGTCCGGAACGCGAATGCCGGTTTCGGTTCCACACCGTCGGTACGATCGCAACATGTCGGCTGACTTCGTGCGCCTGGGTCCGATCGTCCTGCTCGCCTTGTGGGCAGCTGCTGCCTGCACGAACGACTCGGAAAACGCCCCAGGGCCCGTGCCGACCCCGATGGGCCACACCTACGTCTCCACCGGCGTCGACGGCACGCCGATACCCGGTGGCGGGCCGCTGACACTGACATTCGCCGACGACCGTATCTCCGCCGCCGCCGGCTGCAACACCTTCAACGGCGCAGTCGCCCTCGACGATCACAAGCTGAAGGTGTCGGCGCTGGCAGGCACGCTGATGGCCTGCCCAGGTGACCGCGCGGGCACCGACGAATGGCTCACGACCCTCTTGAGCTCGACGCCGGGCTGGCAGCTCGACGATACGAAACTCACCCTGAACGGCACCAACTCCACCGTGCACCTGCTCGACAAGAAGGTCGCCCAGCCCGACAAACCACTGACCGGCACCACCTGGGTCGTCACCGAGATCATCACCCCGGACGCCAGGACCCGTTCCCAGACCATCGACGAGGTGAAACCGACCCTCACCATCGCCGCCGATGGCGCGGTCTCGGGCAGCGGCGGCTGCAATCGCCTGACCGGCCGAGCCACCATCGCGGGATCCGACGTCACCTTCCAGGTCGGCAGCACCAGGATGCTGTGCCCGCCCGAGGTGATGGACGTCGAGAACGCTGTCCTCGAGGCCCTCGACGGCAGGACCACCGCCACCATCGACGCGAACACCCTCACCCTGCGCAACGACCGCGGCAACGGCCTGAGCCTGCGCGCCGAGTGAGGTGACGCGCCCAATCGGGCACCCGGAACCGAACTGATCCCTGCCGAAAACGAAGAGCCGGACATCGTGTCGATGTCCGGCTCTTCGTCACGAAAACGCTTACGGAAGTGGGCCGCCCGCGGCGATCGCCGACAGGGTGGCGAATTCGTCACCCTTGAGCGAAGCGCCGCCGACCAGTGCGCCGTCGATATCCGTCTGCGAGACGAGCTCGCCGACATTCTTGGCGTTCACCGAACCTCCGTAGAGCACCCGCACGCCCGCGGCGACCTCCGGGTTCGCCAGCTCGGCCAGCTCGGCACGGATCGCGCCGCACACTTGCTGCGCGTCGGCAGGCGTGGCGACCTTGCCGGTCCCGATGGCCCAGACGGGCTCGTAGGCGATGACGACCTTCGAGATCTCAGCGGCCGACAGACCTTTCAGCGATCCACGCAGCTGCTCGAGGTTGTACTCGACGTGCGTGCCCGCCTCGCGGATGTTCAGTCCCTCACCGATGCAGACGATCGGCGTGATCCCGTACTTCAGCGCCTGCTTCGCCTTGGCGAGCACGGTGGCGTCGTCCTCCAGGTGGTACTGCCGACGCTCCGAGTGCCCGACGACCACGTAGGTGCACCCCAGCTTGGCCAACATGGATCCGCTGATCTCGCCGGTGTACGCGCCCGCGTCGCGCGTGGACACGTCCTGCGCACCGTAGGTGAGCAGCAGCTTGTCGCCCTCCACCAGGGTCTGCACACTGCGCAGATCGGTGAACGGCGGGACCACGGTGACGTCGACCTTGGCGAAGTACTTCTCCGGCAACGCGAATGCGATCTTCTGCACCAGAGCGATGGCCTCGAGGTGATTGAGGTTCATCTTCCAGTTGCCCGCGATGAGCGGCTTGCGTGCCATGGTCAGTCCTCCAGAACCGCGATGCCCGGAAGTTCCTTACCCTCCAGGTATTCCAGCGACGCGCCGCCGCCGGTGGAGATATGCGAGAAACCGTCCTCGGGCAGTCCGAGCGCCCGCACGGCCGCAGCCGAATCACCGCCGCCGACAACAGTGAACGCGCCCTTGCCGGTCGCGGTCACGATCGACTCGGCGACACCACGGGTGCCAGCCTCGAACTTCTCGAACTCGAACACGCCCATCGGGCCGTTCCAGAAGACGGTGCGCGCCTCGGTCAGCAGTGCCGCGAACCGGTCCACCGACTCGGGGCCGATGTCCAGACCCAGCCAACCCTCCGGAATCTCGTGGGCCGCAACGACCTTCGAGTCCGCGTCGGCGGCGAACTTGTTCGCGACGACGATGTCACGTGGCAGATGGATCACATCGGCGTAGCGCTCGAGCAGACCCTTGCAGGTATCGATCATCTCCTCCTGCAACAGCGAGGCCCCCACCGGGAGTCCTTGTGCGGCAAGGAAGGTGAAGCACATACCGCCACCGATGACCAGCGTGTCGACCTTCGGCGCGAGCGCCTCGATGACGGCGAGCTTGTCGGAGACCTTCGAGCCACCGAGCACAACCGCGTACGGACGCTCGACGTTCTCGGTCAGCTTCGCGAGCACCTCGACCTCGGCGGCGACCAGCGTGCCCGCGTAATGCGGAAGCAGCTTCGCGACGTCGTAGACCGAGGCCTGCTTGCGATGCACGACACCGAAACCGTCGGAGACGAACGCACCGTCGTCGCCGACCAGCTCGACCAGCGCAGCGGCGAGCTTGGCCCGCTCGGCGTCGTCCTTACTGGTCTCCCGCGGATCGAAGCGCACGTTCTCCAGCAGCAGCACATCACCGTCGGTGAGGCCCTCCGAGCGCGACAGCGCGTCGTAGCCGACGACGTCACCGGCGAGCTGGACATTGCGGCCGAGCAACTCCGCCAGCTGCACCGCGACCGGAGCCAGCGAGAACTTCGGATCCGGCTCGCCCTTGGGGCGGCCGAGGTGCGCCGTGACGACCACCTTGGCGCCGGCCTCGACCAGCGCCTTGATGGTGGGCACCGAGGCGATGATGCGGCCGAGATCAGTGATCCGGCCGTTGTCGTCGAGGGGGACGTTCAGGTCGGAGCGCACGAGCACGCCCCGACCCTCGACACCCTCGCTCAGGAGATCCTGGAGTGTCTGGACTGCCATCGCGTCAGAGCGACTTGCCGACGAGACCGATGAGGTCGGCGAGGCGGTTGGAGTAGCCCCACTCATTGTCGTACCAGCCGACGACCTTCACCTGATCGTCGATGACCTTGGTCAGCGGCGCGTCGTAGATGCAGGAGTGCGGGTCGGTGACGATGTCGCTGGACACGATCGGGTCCACGTTGTACTTGAGGAAGCCCTTGAGCGCACCTTCGGCGGCCGCCTGGTACGCGGCGTTGATCTCATCGATGGAGGCCGACTTGGTCAGCTTCACGGTGAGGTCGGTGACCGAGCCCGTCGGGACCGGAACACGCAGCGCGTAGCCGTCGAGCTTGCCGTTGAGCTCCGGGAGCACCAGGCCGATGGCCTTGGCCGCGCCGGTGCCGGTGGGCACGATGTTCAGCGCGGCGGCGCGAGCGCGGCGCAGATCGCTGTGCGGGCCGTCCTGCAGGTTCTGATCCTGCGTGTACGCGTGGATGGTGGTCATCAGACCACGCTCGATGCCGAAGCTGTCGTTCAGCACCTTCGCCAGCGGGCCGAGGCAGTTGGTGGTGCACGAGGCGTTCGAGATGATGTTCTGGCTGCCGTCGTACTTGTCGTCGTTGACGCCCATGACCACGGTCAGGTCCTCGCCCTTGGCGGGCGCGGAGATGATGACCTTCTTGGCGCCCGCGGCGATATGGCCCTTGGCCTTGGTCGCGTCGGTGAAGATGCCGGTGGACTCGACGACGACGTCGACGCCCAGGTCACCCCACGGCAGGGCCGCCGGGCCCTCCTTGATGGCCAGTGCCTTGATCCGCTGCTCACCGACCACGATGGTGTCGTCGCCGTCCAGCGAGACGTCCTGCGGCAGACGGCCGAGGATCGAGTCGTACTTGAGCAGGGTCGCGAGGGTCGCGTTGTCGGTGAGGTCGTTGACCGCGACGATCTCGATGTCGGTGGTGCCGAGCGCCTTCTGCGCCTCCACCGCCCGGAAGAAGTTACGTCCGATACGACCGAAGCCGTTGATGCCTACCCGGACAGTCACGTTATCGCTCCTCAGCTTTCAAGCGGATTCATTCCGATGCCATAACCACACTAATGCCCGGGCTGTGCGGGATTTGCAGCGCCTACGGCACTGCGTGTTCGCGGCCCCCCTTGGTGGGCGGGGGGGGGCCGGCGGCCGGGGGCCCCCGCCGCGGGCGCGAGAGACCCCCCCCCACCGCGCAGGCGGGCGGCCCCGGCGGGGGGC
>NZ_JBHVDF010000012.1:211489-271493 GCF_042802915.1 Nocardia sp. NPDC057440 | reverse complement strand
CGCCGCGTCCGACACGGCGATCCACGCTGTCACCGTTTCCGGCGGCAGTGCTTCACCGATGACGAACACATCCCGCAAGGTCGGGTACGAACCCGCCGCCGACTGTGCCGCGAAGACCGACAGCATCGAGGGCACGAAGTCGGTGACGGTGACCCGATGGGTCGCGATCATTTCCGCGACGTAGGCCGGGTCCCGGTGGCCGTCGTGGGTGGCGACGACCAGTTTCGCCCCGGCGCGCAGCGGCATGAAGTAGCCCCACAGCGACACGTCGAACGTCGTCGCGGTCTTCTGCAGATACACATCATCCGGACCCAGCGGGTACTCCGCGAGCATCCACTCGATCTGGTTGTTGATCGCCGCGTGCGAAACCGCGACACCCTTGGGCCGACCGGTGGAACCCGACGTGAAGATCACATACGCGGGATTCGCCTGCGACACCGGCCGCAGCAGTTCCTCCGCGCCGACCGGCTCGCCCGAGTACACGTCGAGGTCGGCGGTATCGAGGAAGACCACCTCGCCCTTCGGCACCGGAACCTGGTCCGCCGTAGTGGTCAACACGCAGGCGGGCTGTGCCGTATCCAGGATGTGCTCGATGCGCTCGGCAGGGTGATCCGGATCCAACGGCACATACGCACCGCCTGCGGTCACGATCGCATACATTCCGACAACCAGATCGAGCGAACGCCGAACCGCAAGACCGACCAACGATTCCGCGCCGACGCCCTGCGAAATCAGCAGGCGCGCAAGCTTGTTCACACGCTCATCGAATTCCCGGTAGGTCAGCTCCGTGCCCTCATAGGACACCGCGACCGCATCCGGATGCGCCGCGGCGGTCCGCCGATAACCGTCGAGCAACAACTCCGGCGCCAGCTCGTGCGCAGTGTCGTTCCAGTCGGCGAGGGTGCGTTCCCGCTCCGTGTGCGCGAGCAGTTCCAGATCACCCACCGCGGTCCGCGGTGCGGCGATGACCGCGCCGAGCAGACGCAGGAAACGATCCGCGAACCCCTCGACGGTGTCGCGGTCGAACAGATCTGTGGCGTAGGTGAACACGCCGGCCATGCCCGCGGGCGTCCCCGACTCGTCGTAGGTGTCGGTGAGGATCAGATGCAGGTCGAACTGCGAGATTCCGCTGTCGTACTCGACCCCCGAAACCGTCAGTCCTGGCAACTCCAACTTGGTCAAGCCAAGGTTCTGGAAAGAAAGACCCACCTGGAAGAGCGGATGCCGCGCCGTCGACCGCGCCGGGTTGAGCACCTCGACCAGCCGCTCGAACGGCACATCCGCGTTGGCGAACGCCTGGATGTCCCGATCGCGCTGACGCTCGAGCAGCTCGGTGAACGCTTCACCGGGATGCACCTGGCTGCGGAACACCAGCGTGTTGATGAACGTGCCGATCAGATCGTTCAGCGCGGCCTCGCCACGACCCGCTATCGGCGTACCGATCGCAATGTCGTCGGTCCCGGACAACCGCGCGAGCAGCACCGCGAGTGCTGTGTGCACGACCATGAACAAGGTCGCGCCCTCGGACTGGGCCACCTCGACCAAACCGCGATGGACATCGGCGTCGATGCCGACCCGCACGGTGCCGCCCGCGAACGACTGTGTCGCCGGTCGCGGCCGATCGGTGGGCAGATCCAACTGTTCGGGCAGATCCGCCAGAGCCGTCCGCCAGTAGGCCACCTGGCTGGACATCAACGAATTCGGATCGTCCTCGCGGCCGAGCAGTTCGCGCTGCCAGATGCTGAAGTCGGCGTACTGCACCGAGAGCGGCGACCAGTTCGGCGCCTCCCCCGTCGACCTCGAGACATAGGCGGTCATCAGATCCCGCACCAGCGGCCCGACCGACGAGCCGTCACCGGCGATGTGGTGCACCACCATGGCGATCACATGTTCGGGAGTTGATCCGGCATCCTCGATCTCGAACAGCGCGACACGCACCGGCACCTCGCCGGTGACGTCGAACGGCATCGAAATCAATTCCACCACAGCGGATTCGATGTCCGCGGGTGCGATGGACCGCACCTCGAGCGACAGGTTCGCCGCGGTCGGCGGCAGGATCACCTGCGCCGGGTCACCGTCAGCCGCCGGATACACGGTGCGCAGGACCTCGTGCCTGCCCACCAGGTCCGCGATCGCGGCACGCAGTGCCTGCACATCCAGCGCACCGGTCAACCGCACCGCGATCGGAATGTTGTAAGCCGCCGACCCCGCATCGAAACGGTTCAGGAACCACATCCGCTGCTGCGCCAACGACAACGGAATACGCTCCGGCCGCGGACCCGCCACCAACGGCACCCGTCCGACGGTGCCCGCCTGCTGCTCGACCCGAACCGCAAGAGCGCCCACAGTCGGCGCTTCGAACAACAACCGCACCGGGACACCCGTATTCAACGCCTCGCCGAGGCGTGCGGTGACTTGGGTGGCGATCAGGGAGTTGCCGCCGAGAGCGAAGAAGTCGTCATCGACGCCGACACGCTCGATCCCGAGCACATCCGCGAACACACCCGCGACGATCTCCTCGATCAGCGTCGACGGAGCACGGAACGCCCGCGACTCGAACTCCGGCTCCGGCAATGCCTTTCGATCCAGCTTGCCGTTGACGCTCAACGGCAGCGCATCCAGCACGACGAACGCCGAAGGCACCATGTACGACGGCAGCACCCTCGCAAGGTGCGCGCGCAGCTGCTCGACCTCGATCACCGCGCCTACGGCAGGCACGACATAGCCGACCAGGTGATCGCCGGTGCGCGCGTCCGAGCGCACCATGGCGACCGATTGGGCCACAGAATCGAACGTAGTGAGCGCGGTTTCGACCTCGCCGAGCTCGATGCGCAGACCGCGCAGCTTCACCTGGAAGTCGGTGCGGCCCAGGTACTCGATGGCGCCGGTGTTGTCCCGAGTGACCAGGTCGCCGGTGCGGTACATCCGCGCGCCAGGAGCGCCGAACGGGTCGGCCACGAAACGATCCGCAGTCAGGTCGGCCCGGCCGAAGTAACCACGGGCCAGCTGGGCACCCGCCAGATACAGCTCACCCCCGACACCCGGCGGCACCGGATGCAGTCGCCCATCGAGCACGTATGCCTGCGCGTTCCACACCGGCAGACCGATCGGAACAGCACCCACGACCCCCGCGGCCACCGGGCCATGCGTCGCGTGCACGGTGAATTCCGTTGGACCGTACAGGTTGTACAGTGCCGCCGAGCTGACCCGGCGAATGGCGGCGACCGCGTCCGCGGTGAAAGCCTCACCGGCGACAAACAGCACCCGCAACGACGCCAACGACGCCGCACCGACACCGGCGGCCTCGACACTGCCCGCAAACACAGTCAGCATCGACGGCACGAACGAGGTCATAGTGACCCGCTGTGCGGCGATCACATCGGCCAGATACGCCGGGTCGCGATGACCGTCCGGGCTCGCAACAACGATCCGGCCACCCGTGCTCAGCGGGCCGAACAGCTCCCACACCGACACATCGAAGGTCGCCGGGGTCTTGAACAGCACGACGTCGTCGGCACCGATACCGTATTCGCCGGTGATCCAGCGGATCTGATTCACCACAGCGGCGTGCGGCACCGCCACACCCTTCGGCCGTCCTGTCGATCCCGAGGTGAAGATGACGTAGGCAGGGTGCTGCGGCCGCAACACCGCGACTCGCTCGGTCTCCGCGATCGGCGCGTCCGAATACCCGGACAGATCCAGCTCATCGATGGACAGCGTCGGCAGCGCACCACCATCGAACCCATCGCGCGAGGTGGTCAGCACACACATCGGCGCCGCCGACTCGAGCACATAGTTGATCCGCTCGGCGGGCTGGTCCAAGTCCAGCGGCACATACCCGCCGCCCGCCTCATGGACCGCGTACGCCGCGACGACCAGATCCACCGAACGCCGCAGGCCGAGCCCGACCAGCGTTTCCGGGCCGACACCCAGCTCGACCAACCTGCGCGCCAGCCGGTGCACCCGACCAGCGAATTCCGCGTAGGTCAGCGACACACCATCCGCCGGGTCCACGATCGCCACCGCGTTCGGCGTCGCACGCACCTGCGCCGCAAACACATCGACCACAGTGGTCGCCGTGCCGAGGTCGCGCTCGGTGCCGTTCCACTCCCGCAGGGACAGTTCGGTTTCCCGCTCATCGAGCAGCGGAATATCGCCGACCGACACGGTGGGATCAGCGATGACCGCCGCGAAGATCAGATCCAGACGCTGGGCGAACGCCGCAACCGTACGCTCATCGAACAGATCGAGCGCATACGTGAACTCAGCCGAAATACCAGCAGGCTCACCCGCATCGTCCTGGGTCTCGTGCATGGTCAGCTGCAAATCGAACTTGGCCAGCTGCAACTCGAAATCGACCGCACTGACAGTCAACCCGGGAAGTTCGAATGTCGCCTCGGCCAGATTCTGGAACGCCAGGCCCACCTGGAACAGCGGATTGCGGGCGGTCGAACGCACCGGATTGAGCACCTCGACCAACCGCTCGAACGGCACATCGGCGTGCGCGAACGCCTCCAGATCGCGCTCCCGCACATCCGCGAGCAGATCGCTGAATCGCGCACCACCGTCGACGTTGGTGCGGAACACCAAGGTGTTGACGAACATACCGATCAGATCGTCGAGCTCACGCTCACCACGACCCGCGATCGGGGTACCCACCGCAATGTCGTCGGTCCCGGACAACCGCGCGAGCAATACCGCCAACGCCGCGTGCACCACCATGAACAACGACGCATTGCCTGCCCGCGCCAGCTCCTGCAAGCGCACGTGCCGATCCGGCGAGATCTCGAACCGGAACGCCTTGCCTTGGAACGACTGCGCTGGCGGGCGCGGCCGGTCCGACGGCAGCACTAATTCGTCGGGCAGACCAGCGAGTTCGCGCGACCAGTACCGGATCTGGGTGGAGATGAGCGAGTCCGGATCGTCCTCGGAACCGAGCACCGCCCGCTGCCACAGCGCGAAATCGGCGAACTGCACGGGCAGCGGCTCCCACTGCGGGACCTCGCCGTTCGCCCGGGCGAAGTAGGCCGCCATCACATCGCGGGCCAGCGGCCCCATGGACGCCCCATCGGCGGCGATGTGGTACACGGAGAACGCGACCACATGCTCGACGGTGTCGGATTCCGTCGCGGGCCCATCCGGGATGACGCGGAACAGCACCACCGACAGCGGCACCTCGACGGTGACATCGAAGGTGGTGAGGGCGAACTCGATCACCTTGTGCACCAGATCCGCCTCGGCCACCTCGACCGGGACGAGCGCGGGCACGGTCCCCGCCACCGGGTGAATCACCTGGTGCGGACCATCGGCCGAGCGCGGGTAGGTGGTGCGCAGCAACTCGTGGCGGGCGAGCACATCACCGATCGCCTGGCTGAGCGCGGCCACATCGAGTGCACCCGACAAGCGGACCGCGAGCGGAATGTTGTCCACCGCGGAGGTACTGGTGTCGAACTGGTTGAGGAACCAGTACCGCTGCTGGGCCAACGAGAGCGGAACACGTTCCGGCCGTTCGCCCGCGACGAGCCGTGACCGGGCCCTGCCGGATCCGGCGTTGCGTTCGACCCGGGCAGCCAGTTCGAACACCGTCGAGGCATCGAACAGATCACGGACCGCCAGCTTGGTGTCCAGCGCCGCGCCGAGGCGCGCTGTCACCTGGGTCGCCAGCAAGGAGTTGCCGCCGAGTTCGAAGAAGTTGTCGTCCAAGCCGACCCGGGTGACGCCGAGCACGTCCATGAAGGTCCGTGCGACGATCTCCTCGATCGGCGTGGTCGGGGCGCGGAACACCTTCGCCTCGAACACCGGAGCGGGCAACGCCTTGCGGTCCAGCTTGCCGGATGCATTGAGCGGGAACTCGCTGAGCACCACGAACGCCGCAGGCACCATGTATGTGGGCAGTGCGTCGGCCAGTTCGGTCCGCACCCCGTCGATGTCGATGTTCCGACCAACGGCGGCGATCACATACGCGACGAGCTGGTCGCCGAGCCGGTGATCGGAGCGCACGACGACGACCGCCTGTGCGATCGGCTCCTGAGCGGTGAGCGCGGCCTCGATCTCGCCGAGTTCGATGCGCAGACCACGCAGCTTCACCTGGAAGTCGGTGCGCCCCAGGTAGTCGAGCTCACCGTTCGCGGTCCAGGTGACCAGGTCACCGGTGCGGTACATGCGGGCGCCGTCAGCGTCGAACGGGTTGGCCACAAATCGGTCCGAGGTCAGGCCGGGACGCCCCAGATAACCTCGTGCCAACTGCTCGCCCGCGAGATACAGCTCACCGGCGACACCCACCGGAACCGGGTGCAGACGCGAATCCAGCACGTACACCTGGGTGTTGAACACCGGAGCGCCGATCGGCACCGACACGGTGTCGGCATCGGTGACCTCATGGAAGGTCACGTCGACGGCGGCCTCGGTCGGGCCATAGAGGTTGTGCAGCCAGACGCCGGTCAGCTCACGCAACCGCTGCGCGGTCACCGCGGGCAGCGCCTCACCGGAGGTGAAGACGTTGCGCAGGTCCACGCAATCGACCGCGCGGTCGTCCTCCACGAATACCGACAGCATCGACGGCACGAAGTGCACGGTGCTGACGTGTTCCTCGGCGATCACCCGGGCCAGGTACACCGGATCTCGGTGACCGTCGGGCTTGGCGACGACAAGTCGTGCACCGACCTGCAACGGCCAGAAGAATTCCCATACCGACACGTCGAAGGTCGCGGGCGTCTTCTGCAGCACCACATCGCCGCGATCGAGGCCGTACTCGTCCTGCATCCACACCAACCGGTTGACGATCGCGGCGTGCGACACGGCCACGCCCTTCGGGCGACCGGTCGAACCGGAGGTGAATATCACGTACGCGATGTTGGACGGGCGCAACGGTGCTCGCCGTTCGGCATCGGTCACCGCGGCATCCGAGTAGGCCGACAGATCGAATCCATCGATCTCGATCGACATCCTGGTCCCGGCGTCGACGCTGTCCCGGGCGGTCGTCAGCACGCAGACCGGATCGGCGGTCTCGAGCACGTAATTGGTGCGGTCGGCCGGATGATCCGGGTCCAGCGGCAGATAGGCGCCGCCCGCGACGCTCACCGCGTACATGCCGACCACCAGTTCGATGGAACGGCGCATACCGAGCGCGACGATCGTGTCCGGTCCGACGCCCAGCGAGATCAAGTGCCGGGCAAGTCGATTCACCCGAGCGGAGAACTCGGCATAGGACAGACTCGTCCCCTCGAACGTCAGCGCGGTCGCCTTCGGGGTCCTGGCGGCCTGCGCCTGGAACATCGACACCAGCGTCCCCGCCGCGGAGCCCGTCGCACTCTCACCCAACGACGTGACGACGTCGTATTCCGTGTCGTTCCAACGCTCGATCACCTGGGTGCGCTCGGGCGCGTCCAGGAGGTCGATGTCACCGACCGGGACGTCCGGATCGGCAACCACCGCGTTCAGCAGGCTGACCAGTCGCCGCGCCACGCTTGCGATGGTGTGCGCATCGAACATGTCCGTCGCGTAGGCGAACTCCGCGGTCATGCCGTCGGCGGAGCCGTCCGAATCGAAACGATCGGTCAGGTTCAGGTGCAGATCCCACTTGGCGGTGACCACCTCGAGCGGGACACCGGCGACCTCGAGACCGGGCAGCTCGAAGGACGCCTGCCCGGTGTTCTGGAACGACAGCATGACCTGGAACAGCGGATGACGTGCCTGCGAGCGAACCGGTCGAAGGATTTCGACCAGCCGCTCGAACGGCAGGTCCGCATGGCTGAAGGCGGCCAGATCGGTTTCCCTGGTACGCGCCGTCAGATCGGCGAACGACTCGGCTCCGTCGACCAGCGTGCGCAGCACCAGCGTGTTGACGAACATACCGATCGCGTCATCGAGCACGGCCTCGCCACGGCCCGCGATCGCGGTGCCGACGGCGATGTCGTCGCTGCCGGACAGGCGCGCGAGCAATGCCGCGAAGGCCGCGTGCACCACCATGAACAAGCTCGCACCCTGTGTCCGGGCCAGCGTGTTCAGCCCGTGCAGCAACTGCGCGTCGAGGGTGAACTCGTACAAGCCACCGCGGTTCGACGCGACGGCCGGACGGGAACGGTCCGACGGCAGATCCAGCTGATCGGGCAGGCCGGCCAGACTCTTGGACCAGAACTCGACCTGCTGCGAGATCAACGACGCCGCATCGTCTTCGGAGCCGAGCGTTTCCCGCTGCCACAGCGTGAAATCGGCGTACTGCACCGGCAGCGGCGCCCAGCCGGGAGCCTCGCCGCGCGACCGCGCCGCGTAGGCGATCATCACGTCGCGGGCCAGCGGACCCACCGACCAGCCGTCGCCCGAGATGTGGTGCACAACGAAGACAAGGACATGGGTGTCGGGTTGCGAGCCGTCCATCGAACCGGCGATGCGGAACAGCCTGGCGCGCACCGGAACTTCGGTCGTGACGTCGAATCCGGCCGACACCAGCTCACGAATGCGACCACCGATCTCGGCCTCGGTCACCTCGACCGCGGTCAGGTCGGGCTGGTGCGCTCCGGGCGACAGCACGACCTGGACGCCCTGGCCGTCGGTGGTCTCCGGGTACACGGTGCGCAGCACCTCGTGCCGGTCCACCACGTCGGCGACCGCGCGGCGCAGCGCGTCGACGTCGAGGGCGCCGGTCAAGCGGACCGCGAGCGGGATGTTGTTGATCGCGGTCTGGCTGTCGAACCGGTTGAGGAACCACATCCGTTGCTGGGCCAGCGACAGCGGAATCTGCTCCGGCCGCGGACCAGCGACGAGTTCCGCGCGGCGAACCGGGTCGACCCTGGTTCCCACGCGCGCGGCGAGTGCTTCCACCGACGGGGCCTCGAACAGCGCCCGCACCGGAACCGTCGTCCCGAGCGCTGCCCCGATGCGCGACACCACCCTGGTCGCGATCAGCGAGTTGCCGCCGAGATCGAAGAAATCGTCGTCCACGCCGACCCGATCCAGGTCGAGCACCTCGGCGAACACCGCGGCCACGATTTCCTCGACCGGAGTGACCGGCGCGCGGAACGCCTTGGCCCGCACCTCGGGAGCGGGCAGCGCGCGCCGGTCCAGCTTGCCGTTGACCGTCAACGGAATCCGTTCCAGCACCACGAACGACGCGGGCACCATGTACGACGGCAGCAGCTGAGCTGCCGCGTCACGGATCACCTCGACATCCGGTGTGGAGTCCTCAGCGACGACGTAGGCCACGATCCGCTGGTCGCCCGGCTGATCCTCACGCACGATAACCGCCGCCTGCGCGATACCCGGCTGCGCCAGCACCGCGGACTCGATCTCACCCAGCTCGATACGGAAACCGCGGACCTTCACCTGATCATCAGCGCGACCCAGATACTCCAGCTCGCCATTGCGATTCCAACGCGCCAGGTCACCCGAGCGGTACAGGCGCGAACCCGCGGAATCCGCATCGGCGAGCGGGTTCGCCACGAACCGCGCCGTAGTCAGATCCGGACGACCGAGGTAACCACGAGCCAATTGCGGACCCGCGACATACATTTCACCCGCGACACCGACCGGAACCGGCCGCAACCGGTTATCGAGCACATACACACTCAAGCCCGCAATAGCGCGACCAACGAGACTGCCGGAGGCGGCGGCGATGGTCGCCGCGTCCAGCGCACGGTAGGACACGTGCACCGTCGTCTCGGTGATGCCATACATGTTGACCAGCACAGGCGACGAATCACCGTGGCGGGCAACCCAATCCGACAACCGCCGCAGCTCCAGCGCCTCGCCACCGAACACCACATACCGCAACGCCAGCGACGCGGCATCCGGCGCGGCATTCCGATCCGCCTCCGCCAACTGATAGAACGCCGACGGCGTCTGGTTGAGCACGGTCACCTGCTCGGTGCGCAACAGCTCCAAGAACTGCTCCGGCGAGCGCGAGGTGTAGTAATCGACCACGACCAGGGTGCCGCCGAACAGCAACGGACCCCACAGCTCCCACACCGAGAAGTCGAACGCGTAGGAGTGGAACAAAGTCCACACATCATCCGGCCCGAAACCGAAGTCGGCATCGGTGTTCGCGAACAGCCGCACCACATTCCGATGCGCGACCGCGACACCCTTCGGGCGCCCCGTCGAGCCGGAGGTGTAGATCACGTAAGCGACGCTGTCCGGCGTCAGGGGTGCGTTACGGTCCGCATCGGTGATAGGCGCATCGCCGAATTCGGTGGCATCGAAACCATCGACCGCGACGCTCGGCAGGCCTTCGGGCACCGCCACCTCGACCGTCGAATCGACGATCACACTGGTCGGACGCGAATCCGACAGCACATAGGCGATGCGATCGGCCGGATAGGTCGGATCGACCGGCACATAACCCGCGCCCGTCTTCACCACGGCCAACAACGCGACAACCAGATCCAGCGACCGCGGCAGAATCACCGCGACCAGCGACTCAGGACCCGCACCATCGGCGATCAGCCTGCGCGCCAGCACATTCGCACGCCGATCCAACTCGGCATAGGTCAGGGCGTCGGCACCGAAGCGGGCCGCCGAGCGATCCGGGTATGCCGCGACCGCCGCGTCGAACAAGTCCACCAGGGTGAGATCCGGATCGGCGAACCGGCCGACGGCACTGTCCGCACCCGAGGACACCCAATTACGCGACACCTCGATGCGCTCCACGGCGTCGAGCAGGTCGATGTCGCCGACAAGCACGTCGGGTCGATCGGCGACGGTACGCAGAATACGCAGGTACCGATCGGCGATCGCGGCAACCGTCTCCGGGTCGAACAGGTCGGTGGCGTAGACCAGCTCCGCCGTAAGACCCGGTGTTTCGGTGCCGGACCCGTTGGTTGTGGGGTCGGCGATGGTCGGCTTCTCGGTCAGCACCAGTTGCAGATCGAATTTCGCGACGTCGATCGGCAGGTCGACGGCGCTGACGGTCAGCCCGGGCAGCTCCAGCGTGTTCTGACCGGTGTTCTGGAACGACAGCGCGACCTGGAACAGCGGGTTGCGTGCCTGCGACCGCACGGGGTTGAGAATCTCGACCAGCCGCTCGAACGGCAGGTCCGCGTGGCCGAACGCCGCGATATCGGTGGCACGGACCGACCGCAGCAGATCCGCGAAGCTCACCTCGTCCTCGACCGGTGTCCGCAGCACGAGTGTGTTGACGAACATGCCGATCAGATCATCGAGAGCTCGCTCGCCGCGACCCGCGATGGGGGTACCGATGGCGATGTCGTGCTCGCCGCTCAGTCGCGAGAGCAGCACGGCCAGCGCGGTGTGCGCGACCATGAACAACGTCGCGCCGCGACCGCGGGCGACACCGTTGAGCCCGGCATGCGTCTGCGCGTCGATCTCGAAGCGGTGGATCGCTCCACGCCCGGAAGCGATCTCCGGACGCGACCGATCGGCAGGCAGATCCAGCTGTTCCGGCAGCCCGCGCAGGGTGTCGGACCAGAAACCGACCTGCTGGGCGATCACCGAATCCGCGTCGTCCTCGGCGCCGAGGACCGCGCGCTGCCACAGCGCGAAGTCCGCGTACTGCACGTCGAGCGGCCGCCATGCGGGTTCGCCGCCGTCGACGCGCGCGGCGTAGGCGGTCATGATGTCTCTGGTCAATGGGCCCATGGAGAAGCCGTCGGCCGAAATATGGTGCACCACAAGGGCGAGCACGTGTTCGGTCGGGCTGATCTCGAACAGCCTGGCCCGGAACGGCACCTCGGCGGTGACGTCGAAGGCCGTCAGCACGACTTCCGAAAGCCGCAGCGGCAGTTCGGCTTCGGTGACATCGACCGGGTAGAAGTCGGGGATCACCTTGCCGGTCGCGACGGTCTGCTGATACGCGGTGCCGTCGACCTCCGGATAGAAGGTGCGCAGCGATTCGTGCCTGGCGAGCACGTCGGCGACCGCGATCTGCAACGCCTGCCGGTCGAGCAGACCCGAAAGCCGCACGGCGGCCGGGATGTTGTCGACGGCGGAGTCCGGATCGAAGCGGTTGAGGAACCACATCCGCTGCTGAGCCAGCGACAGCGGCACCCGATCGGGACGCTGCTGCGGGACCAGCGCCGCCCGTGCACCGGCGCCGGCGCGGGTCTCCGCGCGGGCCGCGAGCGCACCGACGGTGGACGCCTCGAACAGCTCGCGGACACCGAGATCGGTGTCGAGGGCCGCGGACAACCGAGCGGCGACCTGGGTGGCGCTCAGCGAGTTACCGCCGAGGGCGAAGAAGTCGTCGTCCAGGCCGACGCGCTCCAGTCCGAGCACATCGGCGTAGGTGGCCGCGATGATCTCCTCGACCGGTGTGGTCGGCGCCCGGAATACCGCTGCCTCGAACACCGGCGCGGGCAATGCCTTCCGGTCCAACTTGCCGGAGGCGTTGAGCGGGAACTCGTCGAGAACGATGACCACCGACGGCACCATGTAGGCGGGCAACTGCCTACCGAGGTCCTCGCGCAGCGTCTCGATGTCCAGGCGGCCATTGGGCGCCGCAACGACATACGCGACCAACTGATCGCCGGTGTGCTGATCGCTGCGCACCACGACGACTGCCTGCGCGACCTCCTCCAGCGCGGTCAGCGCCGACTCGATCTCGCCCAGCTCGATACGCAGACCACGCAGCTTCACCTGGAAGTCGGTGCGGCCCAGGTACTCCAGCTCACCGCTGGACGTCCAGGACACCAGGTCACCGGTGCGGTACATGCGGACGCCCGCGCTGCCGAACGGGTTGGCCACGAAGCGATCGCTCGTCAGGTCGGCCCGCGCGACATACCCCGTCGCCAGCTGGGCGCCCGCAAGGTACAGCTCACCCGCGACACCGACAGGAACCGGGCGCAACCGTGAATCCAGCACATACACCTGGGTGTTGAACACCGGCGCACCGATCGGCACCGTGTCCACATCGGCCTCGGTCACCTCGTGGAAGGTGACGTCGACCGCGGCCTCGGTCGGGCCGTACAGGTTGTGCAGTGCCGCCCCGGTGAGCTCGCGCAACCGGTGCGCGGGCTTGGGCGGCAGCGCCTCACCGGAGGCGAAGACCAGTCGCAGCGACGCGCAGCGCGCGGCCGCCGCCTCGGCGACGAATACCGCGAGCATGGACGGCACGAAGTGGGTGACGGTGACCCGTTCGGTCGCGATGATCTCGGCCAGGTAGGCGGGATCCCGATGCCCGTCCGGCTTCGCGACCACCAGGCGCGCGCCGACCTGCAACGGCCAGAAGAACTCCCACACCGAGACGTCGAAGGTCGCGGGGGTCTTCTGCAGCACCGCGTCGGTATCGGTCAGGCCGTAAGCCGACTGCATCCACACCAGGCGGTTCACGATCGCACCGTGGCTGACCGCGACACCCTTCGGGCGACCCGTCGATCCCGAGGTGAAGATCACGTAGGCGGTGTTCGACGGCAGCAGCGGAGCACGCCGCTGTGCGTCGGTCACCGGCTCGTCCGACAGGCCCTCCAGGTCGAGCAGGTCGATGCGGACCTGCGCGGTGTCGATGTCGAGATCGTCGCCGGAGGTGAGCACACACACCGGATCCGCCGTGGCGAGAATGTATTCCGTGCGCTCGGCCGGATGATCCGGATCCAACGGCACATAAGCGCCACCGGCCACAGTCACCGCGTACATGCCGACGACCAGGTCGATGGACCGTCGCATGCCGAGTGCCACATACGACTCCGGGCCGACGCCGCGTTCGATAAGCCAGCGCGCCAGGCGATACACCCGGCCCGCGAACTCGTCGTAGGACAGACTTGTCCCCTCGAACGTCAGCGCGGTCGCCTCGGGCGACTTCACCAGCTGCGCCTCGAACATCGAAACCAGCGTCAAGGCTGTGGAGCTTGCGGAACGGCCCAGCAGAACAGCCGAATCCATCGCATGCGCGGTGTCGTTCCAGCCCGACACCACCAGGTCACGCTCGACGGTGTCGAGCAGCTCGATATCACCGACCGCCATACCGGGTTCGGTGATCATGGTGGTGAGCACCCGGACGAGCCGGTCGGCGATCCGCCGCACGGTCTGCTCGTCGAACAGATCGCGCAGGTAGCCCGCGCGAATCCGCAGTCGGGTGTCCAACTGCGCGATCAGCGTCAGCGGGTAATGCGTCGCGTCGGCGGCTTCGATGCCGACCACGGCCATGCCGTCGATATCCGCGGCCTGCGCCTGGATGCCCTCGGAATCCACCGGGTAGGACTCGAACACCACCAGCGAGTCGAACAGTCCGCCGACGCCTGCGGCGGACTGGATTTCGGCAAGGCCGACGTAGTGATGGTCGAGCAGGTCCGCCTGTTCACCCTGGGTCCTGGTCAGCAACTGCCGGACGGGCTCGGACGGATCGAAACGCACCCGCACCGGGACGGTGTTGATGAACAGACCGACCATGGATTCGACGCCGGCCAGCTGGGCGGGGCGGCCGGAAACCGTGGTACCGAACAACACGTCGTCACGACCGGTCATGCGGCCGACGAGGATGCCCCACGCGGTCTGCAGCACGGTGTTCGGCGTGACGCCGAGCGAGGCGGCGAGCGTGGTCAGCCGGGTCGTCGCCGACTCGTCGAGGTCGAAGAGGTACTCCCCGGCCAGCGCGGTGATCTCGCGGCCCGCATCGGGCCGGGCCAGCAGGGTCGGTTCGGTGACGCCGCGCAGCGACTCGCGCCACACGCCCACCGAGGCCGAAAGATCCTGCTGCGCGGTCCATTCCAGGAAGTGCCGGTAGGAACGGGCGGCGGGCAGCACGGTGCTGTCGGCGTGTGCCGCATAGAGCACCAGCAGATCCCGCATCAGCAACGGCATCGACCAACCGTCGAGCAGGATGTGGTGGTTGGACACCGCGAACTGCCAACGATCCTGCGCGACCTGGATCAGGGTGAACCGGATCAGCGGCGGCGCGGTCAGATCGAAGCGCCGCATCCGATCGGCGACGATGAGGTCATCGGATTCGCCGGACTCGATGCGATCGTGCTCGGCCCACGCCACTCGGACGCTGTCGAGCACCACCTGCACGGCGTTGCCGTCGTTGTCGGTGACGAACGCGGTGCGCAGGGTTTCGTAGCGATCCACCAGAGCCTGTGCGGCCGAACGCAGCCTGGCCGCGTCCACCCGACCGGTGAGGGTCAGCACCGCCTGCGCGGTGTACACATCCACCGAGCTGGCGGCCAGCCTGGCATGGAACAGCAGACCGGCCTGCAACGCCGACAGCGGCCAGACATCGGCAAGGGCCGGGAATCGCTGCTCCCAGCCGTCGATATCGCGCTGCGTGCTGCGCACCAGGCCGAAGTCGGACGGTGTGTGTCCGCCCGCGCCTGCCGAGTTGGCGTGCCGCGCGACCGCTTCCAGCGCCGTGATCCACAGGTCGGCGAATTCGCGAACCTGTGCGGCGTCGAGCAGGGTGGCCGGGTAGCCGATGTTCGCGGTCAGCTTGTCGCCGACCACGATGGCGTTGACATCCAGCGGCGCCATCGCGGGCATATCCGCGTCGTAGGCGCCGCCGAGCGCGCCGAGATCGGCCGCGGGGATCCAGCCGAAGCCGCGCAGCGCCTCGGGCACATCGCCGTCGGAGACGCGACCGAGGTAGTTGAAGCTCACCTGGCCGGGCAGCTCGACCGGCAGTTCGGTGGCGGTCCGCTTGTTCAGGTAGCGCAGCAACCCGTAACCGACGCCCTTGTCCGGGACGGCGAGCAGCTGTTCCTTGACCGCCTTGACGGCCTTGCCGAGCGCGGGGCCGCCTGCGAGCGCGGCATCGATGTCGATGCCGGACAGGTCGAATCGGACCGGGAAGATCGCGGTGAACCAGCCGACGGTGCGCGACAGGTCCGCGCCGGGGACGACATCCTCTTCGCGACCATGGCCTTCCAGGCGGATCAACAGCGAGTCGTCGGCTCTGGTTCCGGTGCGCCGGGCCCGCCATTTCGCGGTCGCCAGTGCGAGCGCGGTGAGCAGGCCGTCGTTGACGCCGCCGTGGAAGAGTGCGGGCACCGTGGTGAGCAGGGCCTTGGTGACCGCTGGGGACACCTCGACCTGGAGCTTCTCGATACCGCCCGCGGTGTCGACTGCCGGATCCATCGGTCGATCGGTCAGCAACGGGTCCGCCGCCCCGGCCACCGAACGCCAGTAGTCGAGTTCGGCGACCCGCTCGGCACTTTCGGCCTCACGCCGCAGGGCGTCGGCCCACGCACGCATCGACGTGACGGGTGCGACGAGCTCCGGTTCCTGCCCGGCGGTGAGCTGACCCCACGCCGTGACGAAGTCCGGCACCAGGATGCGCCAGGAGACACCGTCCACGACGAGGTGGTGGCCGACGACGATCAGTCGCCCGCTGTGGTCACTGTCGTTCGGCTCCAGCCAGACGAACCGAACCACCACGCCCGCGGCCGGATCGAGCAGATCCAGCGCGGCGTCCAGTGCCGCGCCCGCGATCTCGGCGAGTTCGGCATCGCCGATACCGGCGTCGAACTCGGTCCTGTCGATCAGCGCGTCCACCTCGACGGTGCCCGGCGCCGCGGTTTCGACGATCCAGTCGCTACCGTCGTGATGCAACCGGGCCCGCAGCATGTCGTGCCGGTCGATGACCGCACCGACGGTCTTCGCGATACCCGCGCGGTCGATGCCGACCGGAAGCTCCAGCGCCAGTGTCTGATTGAACCGGCCGAACGAACCGCGCCGCTCCGCCATGAACCGCACCACCGGCGTCAGCGGCATCGCGCCGACGCCGCCACCCGGCAGCTCGGCGAGCACCGGCTGCGTCGCCCCGGCGGCTTCGGCGGTCTCCGCGACCGAGGCGAGCCCTGCCACGGTGCGCTGTTCGAAGACGTGCCGCGGCGTGAAGACGACACCACGGGCCCGGGCGCGCGACACGAGCTGGATCGACACAATGCTGTCGCCGCCGAGCGCGAAGAAGGAATCGTCGACACCGACCCGTTCCACGCCGAGCACCTCGGCGAAGACCTCGGCAATGGTGTGTTCGACGGGGGTACGCGGCGCACGGAACACGACCTCGGTCGCGAATACCGGCTCCGGCAACGCCTTCCGGTCCAGCTTGCCTGCCCCGGTCAGCGGCACCTGGTCGATCACCATCACCGACGAGGGCACCATGTAGGCGGGCAGCCGATCCTCGACATGCCTGGTCAGCGTGGCCACGTCGATCGACTCGCCCGGCGCGGCAACCACATACGACACCAGTGTGACGGCGCCCACCGAGCTCTTGTGCCCGAGGGTGACCGCGAAGTCGACGGTCTCGTGCGACGCGAGCGCGGCATCGATCTCGCCGAGTTCGATACGGAAGCCGCGGATCTTCACCTGGAAGTCGGAGCGGCCCACATATTCCACCGCACCCGTGCGGGTCCAGCGGACCACGTCGCCGGTGCGGTACATGCGGTGGCCTTCGGCATACGGGTTGGCCACGAACCGGTCGGCGGTCAGCCCGGCTCGCGCGTGGTAGCCGCGCGCCAGCTGAATACCAGACAGGTACAGCTCACCCGCGACACCCACTGGTACGGGCCGCAATTGGGCATCGAGGATCAGGGACTGCATACCGCGGATCGGGCCGCCGATGGTCACCGTCTCGCCGATCACCAGCGGATCGCTCATGTTGGTCGCGACGGTGGCCTCGGTCGGGCCGTAAGCGTTGTAGACCTTGCGTGCGGAGCCATCGGCCAGCGGCGCGGCCCATTTCGCGACCAGTTCCGGCGGGCAGGCTTCGCCTCCGGAGATCAGCACCCGCAGGGAGTCCAGGCCGCTCGGGTCGAAGGTGGCCAGCGCGGCAGGCGTGATGAACGCGTGCGTGACCCGCTCGCGCCGGATCAGCTCGGAGAGCTCCTCGCCGCCGTAGACGCCCGGCGGCACCACAACCAGCGCACCACCCGGACCGACCGCGAGCATCAGCTCGAGGATCGACGCGTCGAAGCTCGGCGAAGCGAAATGCAGTGCGCGCGAGTTGGAGTCGAGCGCATACCGCTCGACCTGCTCGGCAGCGAAGTTGGCGAGACCGGCGTGGGTGACCACGACGCCCTTGGGCACACCGGTCGAGCCGGAGGTGTAGATGACGTAGGCCGGGTGCTGCGGCAGCAGCGGCCGGACCCGGTCGGCGTCGGTGATCGGGCCGCCGTCGAACGCCTCCAGATCGAGGGCGTCGAGCACCAGCCAGCGTGCCGATTCCGGCAGACCTTCGCGCACGGCGGCGACGGTGAGACCGAGGGCCGAACCGGAATCGGTGACCATGTGCGTGATGCGCTCGGCCGGGTAGCTCGGGTCGAGCGGCACGAATGCCGCACCGGTCTTGGCGACCGCCCAGGATACGAACACCGAATCCGCGGAACGTGGCACACCGACGGCGACCAGATCCTCGGGACCGACACCCTCGGCAATCAGCATGCGGGCCAAGCGGTTCGACCGCTCGTCCAGTTCGGCATAGGACAGACTCGTCCCCTGGAACACCACCGCGGGCGCCTGCGGGTCGTGGGCCGCGGCTGCTGCCAGCAACTCCGGCAGGGTGCGCGCGGGCGCCGCGGGAGCGCCCGTACGAGCGACGAGATCGGCATGCTCGGCCGCGTCGAGCACATCGATGGCGCCGACCGGTGCGGCCGGATCGGCGGCAACGGCTTCGAGCACCCGCTGCCAGCGCTGCGCGATATCGCGAGCCGTCGACTCGTCGAACAGCTCGGTCGCGTAGGTCAGCGCCACAGTCATGCCGGTCGCGTCGTTCTCCGACAGCGTGAACTGCAGATCGAAGCGCGCCACGTTCTCTTCGAGTTCGAGCGCCGACACCGAAAGCCCGGGCAGCTCCAGCGACGCGCGGTCCAGGTTCTGGAACGCGAGCATCACCTGGAACAGCGGGTTGCGGGCTTGCGAGCGTTCCGGCGCGAGCAGGTCCACCAGTCGCTCGAACGGCACGTCCGCGTTGCCGTAGGCGTCCAGGTCGGTGCCACGCACCCGGTCGAGCAGTTCGGTGAACGACTCACCCGGTTCGATCCCGGTGCGCAGCACCAGAGTGTTGACGAACATGCCGACCAGGTCGTCGAGCGCCTGTTCGCCGCGGCCCGCGATCGGGGTGCCGACCGCGATGTCCTCGGTGCCCGACAGTCGGGCGAGCAGCACCGCGAGCGCGCTGTGCATCACCATGAACAGCGACGCGCCGCGTTGGCGGGCCAGATCGTCGAGCGCAGCGACGAGGTCCCTCGGCAGCTCGCGCTGCACGGTCGCGCCACGATGCGAGGCGACCGCCGGGCGCGGCCGATCGGTCGGCAACGGCAGCTCGTCGGCAACGCCGTCGAGCGCACGCTGCCAGTGCGCCACCTGACGCGCCAGCAACGACTCGGGGTCGTTCTCGGCGCCGAGTACTTCCCGCTGCCAGACCGCGAAGTCGGCGTACTGCACGGTGAGCGGCGCCCAGCCGGGCGCACTCCCTTCGGCGCGCGCGGTGTAGGCGAGCATCACGTCGCGGGTCAGCGGGCCGACGGAGAAACCGTCCGCCGCGATGTGGTGCACAACGACCACGAGCACGTAGTCCTCGACACCGGCCGTATACAGCCTGGTCCGCAGCGGAACCTGCTCCGCCACATCGAATCCGGCCGTGACGAACTCGGTCACCGCGGTGGTCAGCAGTGCGGGGTCGACCGCGACCGGGTGCAGGTCGAGCACGATGTCCTCGGCGGGCACGATCACCTGAACCGGGGTGCCGCCGTGCTCCGGGTAGCGGGTGCGCAGCGATTCGTGCCTGCGCACCACATCCGCCACCGCGAGCCGCAGCGCGTCGACATCGAGGGCGCCGGTCAGCCGGATGGCGACCGGCAGGTTGTAGGCCGCGGACGTGGTGTCGTACTTGTTCAGGAACCACATGCGCTGCTGCGCGAACGACAGCGGCACCAGTGCGTCCGCCGAGCGCGGGCGGGCGACCAGGCGAGCACGTGCGGCGCCGTCGGCATGCGATTCCACCCGTGCGGCAAGCGATTCCACGGTCGAGGCCTCGAACAGCGCCCGCACCGGAACCGTCGTCCCGAGCGCGGCGCCGATGCGCGACACCACCCTGGTCGCGATCAGCGAGTTGCCGCCGAGATCGAAGAAATCGTCGTCCACGCCGACCCGATCCAGGTCGAGCACCTCGGCGAACACCGCGGCGACAGTTTCCTCGACCGGAGTGACCGGCGCGCGGAACGCCGCGGCCTGCACGGCAGGCGCCGGCAGTGCGCGCCGATCGAGCTTGCCGTTGACCGTCAACGGAATCCGTTCCAGCACCACGAACGACGCGGGCACCATGTACGACGGCAGCAGCTGAGCTGCCGCGTCACGGATCACCTCGACATCCGGTGTGGAGTCCTCAGCGACGACGTAGGCCACGATCCGCTGGTCGCCCGGCTGATCCTCACGCACGATAACCGCCGCCTGCGCGATACCCGGCTGCGCCAGCACCGCGGACTCGATCTCACCGAGCTCGATACGGAAACCGCGGACCTTCACCTGATCATCGGCGCGACCCAGGTATTCGAGCTCACCATTGCGATTCCAACGCGCCAGGTCGCCGGAACGGTACAGGCGCGAACCGGCGGAATCGGCATCGGCGAGCGGGTTCGCCACGAACCGCGCCGTAGTCAGATCCGGACGACCGAGATAGCCACGAGCCAATTGCGGACCCGCGACATACATTTCACCCGCGACACCGACCGGAACCGGCCGCAACCGGTTGTCGAGCACATACACCTGCAGCCCGGCGATCGCCCGGCCGACGACGCTGCCGGAAGCGGCGGCGATGGTCGCCGCGTCCAGCGCACGGTAGGACACGTGCACCGTCGTCTCGGTGATGCCATACATGTTGACCAGCAGCGGCGCGGAACCCGCGCTACGGCCGGTCCGCGCGGTGACACCGTCTCCGTGACGGGCCACCCAATCCGAGAGCCTGCGCAGCTCCAGCGCCTCGCCACCGAACACCACATACCGCAACGCCAACGGCGCGGCATCCGGCGCGGCATTGCGATCCGCTTCCGCCAGCTGATAGAACGCCGACGGGGTCTGGTTGAGCACGGTGACTTGCTCGGTGCGCAGCAGTTCGAGGAACTGCTCCGGCGAGCGCGACGTGTAGTAATCGACCACGACCAGGGTGCCGCCGAACAGCAACGGACCCCACAGCTCCCACACCGAGAAGTCGAACGCGTAGGAGTGGAACAAAGTCCACACATCGTCGGCGCGGAAGCCGAAGTCGCGATCGGTGTTGGCGAACAGCCGCACCACATTCCGATGCGCGACCGCGACACCCTTCGGGCGCCCCGTCGAGCCGGAGGTGTAGATCACATAGGCGACGCTGTCCGGCGTCAGCGGTGCGTTACGGTCCGCATCGGTGATAGGCGCATCGTCGGCGTCTTCGATATTGCCGGTCTCGACGGCGAACCCGTCCACCACCACGGTCGGCAGGCCTTCGGGCACCGCGACCTCGACCGTCGAATCGACGATCACACTGGTCGGACGCGAATCCGACAGCACATAGGCGATGCGATCGGCCGGATAGGTGGGGTCGACCGGCACATAACCCGCGCCCGTCTTCACCACGGCCAACAACGCGACAACCAGATCCAGCGACCGCGGCAGGACTACCGCGACCAGCGACTCAGGACCCGCACCATCGGCGATCAGCCTGCGCGCCAGCACATTCGCACGCCGATCCAACTCGGCATAGGTCAGGGCGTCGGCGCCGAACTTCGCCGCCGTGCGCTGCGGATGCGCCAGCGCGGCCGCATCGAACAGCCCGGCCAGGGTGGCGTCCGTCTCGGCGAACCGGCCCGCGCCGCCGTCGGCGCCCGAGGACACCCAGCGCTGCGACACATCGAGCCGCTCGGCCTCACCGAGCAGGTCGATATCGCCGACGACGATCGCCGGGTCTTCGACGACGCTCTGCAGGATTCGCACCAGGCGGTCGGCGAACGAAGCCACCGTCTCCGGATCGAACAGCTCGGTCGCGTAGTTCCAGGACAGGTTCAGCGCGCCGTCGGCGGCCTCGCCCACGGTCAGCTGCACGTCGAACTTCGCAGTGCCCGCGTCGAATTCGACCACGTCGAGGTCGAGCCCGGGCAGTGTGACGGTGCCCATCTCGGCGGCCGAGGCCGCCTCGAAGGTCAGCGCGACCTGGAACAGCGGGTGATGCGCCTGTGAGCGAGCCGGGCTGATGACATCGACGAGCCGCTCGAAGGGCACGTCCGCGTTGGCGAAGGCCGCGAGGTCGGTGCGACGCACCTGCTCGAGCAGATCGCTGAACTTCGCGCCCGGGTCGACCTCGTTGCGCAGCACCAGCGTGTTGACGAACATGCCGACCAGGTCATCGAGCGCGCGTTCGCCACGTCCGGCGATCGGGGTGCCGATGGCGACGTCGGTGCTGTTGGACAGCCGGGCCGCCCACGTGGCGAGCGCGGCGTGCACCACCATGAACAGGGTGACGCCGTGGGCACGGCCCACCTCCGTCAATGCCGTGTGCAGCTCGGCGTCGACCGAGAAGTTGTGCATACCACCGGCATTGGTGGCGATCTCCGGACGCGGCCGGTCGGCGGGCAGCTCGATCTGATCAGGCAGATCACGCAATTGCTCGGTCCAGTAGGCGATCTGGGCGGCCGCGACCGACTCCGGATCGTCCGCACTGCCGAGCACCTCGCGCTGCCACAGCGCGTAGTCGGCGTACTGCACCTCGAGCGGGGCCCAGACGGGGGCCTCGCCCCTGGACCGCTCGCTGTAGGCCACCACCACATCGCGCAGCAGCGGACGCAGCGAGAATCCGTCGGCGCTGATGTGATGCATGACGAACACGACGACGTGGTTGCGCGCATCCAGCGACAACAACGCCGCGCGGAACGGAATCGCGCTGGTCACGTCGAAGTGCACGCCTGCGAGCTCGACGATGCGCGCGGGCAGCGCGGCAGCCGTCACCGGCTCGGGTGCGAGTTCGAAACGCACCTCGTCCACGGTCAGGATGCGCTGGTAACCGGTGCCCTCCACCTCGGGGTACACGGTGCGCAGCGCCTCGTGGCGCGCCAGCACGTCGGCGATGGCGGCGTTGAGCGCGCCCGTGTCCAGCGCACCGGTCAGCCGGATGGCCACCGGGATGTTGTTGACCGCCGTGCGATTGTCGAAGCGGTTGAGGAACCACATCCGCTGCTGTGCGAGCGACAGCGGCACCAGCTCGGGCCGCGGCTGCGCCACCAGCGGCGCCCGGCCGCTCTGTCCGGCAGCCGATTCCACCCGCGAAGCCAGCGCGGCGACAGTGGATGCCTCGAAGAGCACACGCACCGGGATCTGCGCGTCCAGCGCCTCGCCCAGCCGGGCCGCCACCTGTGTGGCGACCAGCGAGTTGCCGCCGAGTTCGAAGAAGTCGTCGTCGAGGCCGACCCGGTCGAGGCCGAGTACCTCGGCGAAGGTGCTCGCGACGATCTCCTGCACCGGCGTGCTCGGCGCGCGGAACACCTTGGCCGCGAATGTCGGCGCGGGCAGCGCCTTGCGATCCAGCTTGCCGGAAGCATTGAGCGGGAACGCGTCGAGGACCAGATAGGCCGACGGGATCATGTAGGCGGGCAGCCGCCCGCCGAGCGCGATCTTCACCGCGTCGATGTCCACGGTCTTGCGTGCGGCGGCGATGAGATAGGCGACCAGCTGATCGCCGGTCCGCTCGTCGGTGCGCACCAGCACCACGGCCTGCGCGATGTTCGGCAGCGCCGTGAGCTCCGATTCGATCTCGCCGAGTTCGATGCGCAGACCACGCAGCTTCACCTGGAAGTCGGTGCGGCCCAGGTACTCCAGCTCACCGTCGGCGGTCCAGGCCACCAGGTCGCCGGTGCGGTACATGCGCTCGGCCGTGCCGAACGGGTCGGCGAGGAAACGCTCGGTGGTCAGGTCGGGGCGTGCCACATACCCGTGCGCCAGCTGCGCGCCCGCCAGGTACAGCTCGCCGGGAACACCGACCGGAACCGGTCGCAGCCGTGAATCGAGTACGTAGACCCGGGTGTTGAACACCGGAGCGCCGATCGGCACCGACACGGTGTCGGCGTCGGTGACCTCGTGGAAGGTCACGTCGACGGCGGCCTCGGTCGGACCGTACAGGTTGTGCAGCCTGGCGCCGGTCAGCTCACGCAACCGCTGCGCGGTCACCGCGGGCAACGCCTCACCGGAGGCGAAAACATTACGCAGGCTCGTGCATTCGGCCGCACGCGTCTCGGCGGGAGCGTCAGCCCCGGAGGTGAGAGCCTGCGTACCCATGGAGGGGCTTGCGGACGCCGCGATCGAGCTCACGAATACCGAGAGCATCGACGGCACGAAGTGCACCGTGGTGATCTGCTCGTCGGTGATCAGCTGCGCGAGGTAGGCCGGATCGCGGTGGCCGTCCGGCTTCGCGATGACAAGGCGCGCGCCGACCTGCAACGGCCAGAAGAACTCCCACACCGACACGTCGAAGGTGGCAGGCGTCTTCTGCACCACGACATCATCGGCGGCGAGACCGTATTCGGCGTGCATCCACACCAGCCGGTTGACGATCGCCGCGTGCGAGACCGCGACGCCCTTGGGGCGTCCGGTCGAACCGGAGGTGAAGATGACGTACGCGGTGTTGGCAGGCCGCAGCGGCCGGTGCCGATCCGCGTCGGTCAGCGGCTCGTCGGAGAACCCGGACAGATCGAGCTCATCGATCCGAACCTGCCGCGAGACAGTGGTTTCCAGATCCGTGCCCGAGGTGAGCACGCACACCGGACGCGCGGTGTCGAGGATGTAGTCGATGCGCTCGGCCGGGTGATCCGGATCCAGCGGCACGTACGCACCACCGGCGGCGTTGATCGCGTACATGCCGACGACAAGATCGATGGAGCGCCGCATGCCGAGTGCCACATACGATTCCGGGCCGACGCCGTTGCGCTTGAGCCAGCGCGCCAGCCGGTGCACCCGCGCGGCGAACTCGGCGTAGGACAGACTTGTCCCCTCGAACGTGACGGCGTATTCGTCGGGCGTCCGCGCCACTTGGGCTTCGAACAGCGAGACCAGCGTCGCGGCCGCATCGCCCACCGGCGAGGTCAGCGCCGCGTCGACCGCGAATTCGGTGGCGTTCCACTGCTCGAGCACGCGCGAGCGTTCGGACGGATCGAGCACCTCGATATCGCCGACCGCGATCGACGGTTCGATGGCGACGCCGCGCAGCACCCGAACGAAGCGCTCGGCGAAGGTATTCGCGAACGCGGCATCGAAAAGGTCGGTGGCGTAGACCAGTTCGGCGTCCATCTCGGCGGTGCCGCCGGGCACCTCGCTCAGCGTGAGCTGCATGTCGAACTTGGCCGTCGGCGCGTCGATACCCAGCTCGGACACCGTGAGGCCGGGCAGTTCCAGCGAGGTGCGACCGAGATTCTGGAAGGTCAACATCACCTGGAACAACGGGTGACGAGCCTGCGAGCGGGCCGGGTTGAGCACCTCGACCAGCCGCTCGAACGGGACGTCCGCATGCGCGAAGGCCTGCAGGTCCCGCTCACGCACCTGGGCGAGCAGATCGGCGAACGAGGCTGTCGTATCGACCTGCGCGCGCAGCACGAGGGTGTTCACGAACATGCCGACCAGGTCGTCGAGCGCCTGGTCGCCACGACCTGCCACCGGGATGCCGATGGCGATGTCGTCGGATCCGCTCAGCCGCGCGAGCAACGCGGCAAAGGCGCTGTGCACCACCATGAACAGCGTGGTGCCGTGCGCGTGCGCGACCCGGTTCAGCTCGTCGATCAGTTCGCCCGGCACCCGGAAGCGGTGCGTGCCCGCCTGGTACGAGGCGACGGCGGGACGCGGCCGACCGGCGAGGCGCAGCTCGTCGGGCAGACCGGCCAGCGCACCGCGCCAGTAGTCGAGCTGCTCGGAGATCAGTGAGGTGGGATCGTTCTCGGATCCCAGCGTTTCGCGCTGCCACAGCGCGAAATCGATGTACTGCACCGCGAGCGGCGGCCAGCCGGGCTCGGAGGCGGAGGTGCGCGCCACATAGGCGGTCATCAGGTCGCGGACCAACGGGCGGATGGAGAAGCCGTCGGAGGCGATGTGATGCACGACGACGACGAGCACGTAGTCCTGCTCGCCGAGCTGATAGGCCCGCAACCGCACCGGCGACTGAGCGGTCACATCGAACCCGCGACCGACGAATTCGCGCAGCGCGCCGGTCATCTCGTCTTCGCCGATCGAGACGACGTCGAGTTCCGGAACGGCCCGAGTCGACGGGAGCACACGCTGGTAGGCGACGCCGTCGTGCGAGGGGTAGATGGTGCGCAGCGATTCGTGCCGCGCGACCACATCGGCGATCGCGCCACGCAGTGCGGGCAGATCCAGGTTGCCTTGCAGCCGGACCGCCGCCGGAATGTTGTCGGCGGCCGAGTCGGCATCGAAGCGATTCAGGAACCACACCCGCTGCTGTGCCAGCGACAGCGGCGGATGTTCCGGACGAGTACGCGCGGTCAGCGGTTCACGCCCACCGGTCCCGGCCTGCGATTCCACCCGGGCCGCGAGCCCTGCGACGGTCGACGCCTCGAACAGCAGCCGGACACCGATCTCGGCGTTCAGCGCCGCGCCGATCCGAGCGATGACCTGGGTGGCGACCAGCGAGTTGCCGCCGAGCTCGAAAAAGTCGTCGTCGACGCCCACGCGGGCGACACCGAGTAGATCGGCGAAGACGTCGGCCACGATCTCCTCGATCGGCGTGGACGGCGCACGGAAACGCTTGGCCTCGAAGACCGGCGCGGGCAATGCCTTTCGATCCAGCTTGCCACTGGCATTGACCGGGAACTCGGCCAGCACGACCAGCGCAGCGGGGATCATGTACCCGGGCAACGACGTGGCCAGCGCGGCCTTCGCCGCATCGATATCGACGGCCGTGTCCGGTTCGGCGACAACGTAACCGACCAGCTGATCACCCGCGTGCGCATCACCGCGCACCATCACCACCGACTGCGAGACGCCGGGGAGGGCGAGCAACGCGGCCTCGATCTCGCCGAGCTCGATGCGCAGGCCGCGCAGCTTCACCTGGAAGTCGGTGCGGCCCAGGTACTCCAGCTCCGCGTTCGCGGTCCACTTGACCAAGTCGCCGGTGCGGTACATCCGCTCACCGGGCGCGCCATACGGGTTGGCGATAAAGCGGTCCGCCGTCAGCTCCGGGCGTCCCAGATAGCCGCGAGCCAGCTGAACACCCGCCAGGTAGAGCTCACCCGCGACGCCTACGGCGACCGGGTGCAGCCTGGCGTCCAGCACCAGCGTGCGGGTGTTCCACACGGGCGCGCCCATCGGTACCGACACGGTGTCCGCGTCGGTCACCTCGTGGAAGGTGACCTCGACCGCGGCCTCGGTCGGGCCGTACAGGTTGTGCAACCGCGCGCCGGTGAGTTCGCGCATCCGCTGCGCGGTCACCACCGGCAATGCCTCACCAGAGGCGAACACCTGCCGCAGCGTCGGCACGTCGCCCTGGTCGGCGACGAACACGGCCATCATCGACGGCACGAAGTGTGCGGAGGTGATCCCTTCGCGCCGAATGAGATCGGCGATGTAGGCCGGGTCCTGATGACCGTCCGGGCGAGCGACCACCAGTCGGGCGCCGACCTGCAACGGCCAGAAGAACTCCGGCACCGAGACATCGAACGTCAGCGGGGTCTTCTGCAGCACCGCGTCGGTGTGGTCGAGCGGGACACGCGCCGATTGCAGCCACAGCAGCCGGTTCACGACCGAGCCGTGACTCACCGCCACGCCCTTGGGACGGCCGGTGGAACCCGATGTGAAGATCACGTACGCCGTGTTCGCCAGCCGAATCGGTTGCACCCGTTCGGAATCGGTGATCGGCGCGGCGTCGAACCCGTCCAGCTCGAGCGTATCGATGGCCAGCACCGGCGCCAGCTCGGTGGTGAAACCGTCGCGCTCGGTGGTGAGGACCGCGACCGGTCGGGCGGTGTCGAGCACATAACCGATCCGGTCGGCCGGCTGATCGGGATCGAGCGGAACGTATCCCGCGCCCGCCTCCAGCACCGCGTAAATCGCGACGACCAAGTCGATCGAACGCCGGATCGCCAATGCCACCAGCGATTCGGTGCCGACACCATCCGCCATCAGCTTGCGCGCCAAACGACGTGCTCTGCCCGCGAATTCGGCGTAGGTCAGCTGCTCGCCCTCGAAAACCACCGCGACGGCATCCGGGGTGCGCCGAACCTGGTTCTCGAACAGGGAGACAAGCGTTTCGGCGGGCACCGCGTGTGCGGTGTCGTTCCAGTCCACCAGCACCTGTGCGCGCTCCTGCGGTGCGAGCAGGTCGATATCGCCCACCGGCACTTCCGGATCGGCGATAGCGGCGGCAAGAATACGATCGAGCTGCCTGGCGAAACCGGCAACCGTCGGCTCGTCGAAAAGGTCGAGCGCATAAGAGAACTCGGCCGACATCCCGGCGGCGGCGCCCTGGTCGTCCTGGGTTTCCGACAGCGTCAGCATCAGATCGAACTTCGCCAGCTGCGCGTCGTAGTCGATGCCGTTGACCGAGAGACCCGGCAGCTGGAGGGTGGCCTGCTTGATGTTCTGGAACGCCAGCATCACCTGGAACAACGGGTGGCGCGCCTGCGAACGGGCCGGGTTGAGCACCTCGACGAGTCGTTCGAACGGAACGTCCGCGTGCGCGAAGGCGTGCAGGTCGGTTTCCCTGGCCTTGGCGAGCTGGTCCGCGAAACTGGTTGCGCCGTCGACGTTCGTCCGCAACACGAGCGTGTTGACGAACATGCCGATCAGGTCGTCGAGCGCGGCCTCGCCGCGGCCTGCCACCGGGGTGCCGATGGCGATATCGGAGGTTCCGCTGGCCCGGGCGAGCAGTACGGCGAGCGCACTGTGCATGACCATGAACAACGACGAGTTGTAGCGGCGCCCCAGTTCGACCAGTGCGCGCTGGGTCTCACCGGAGATCACGAACGCGTAGGTACCGCCCCGATAGGACGCGGCGGCCGGGCGCGGATGATCCCACGGCAACACCAATTCGTCGGGCAGGTCGGCGAGTTCGCGCTGCCAGTAACGGATCTGGGTGGAGATCAGTGAGTTCGGATCGGTCTCCGACCCGAGTACCTCGCGCTGCCACAGCGCGTAATCCGCGTACTGGACCGGCAATTCGGCCCAGGTCGGCGCCTCCCACGAGGTGCGGGCGGCGTAGGCGACGATGACATCGCGCGACAACGGAGCCATCGACCAACCGTCGGCCGAGATGTGGTGCACCACCATGCCGAGCACGTACTCGGTCTCGCTGATCTCGAACAAGCGGGCGTGCAACGGTACTTCGCTGGTGACGTCGAAAGCCATCGACGCGAGGTCGATCAGGTGCTGGACCAGCGTCTCCTCGGTGACCCGGTAGGGCGTCAGGTCGGGAACGATCTGCGCCGCGTCGAGAACCACCTGTACCGGGCCGCTGTTGGTCTCCGGGAATACGGTGCGCAGCGACTCGTGCCGGTCGATCACGTCGATGACCGCGACCTGCAGCGCGGCCACGTCCAGATCACCGGACAGCCGGATCGCCACGGGCATGTTGTTGACCGCGGACTGCGTGTCGAACCGGTTCAGGAACCACATGCGCTGCTGAGCGAGGGAGAGCGGAATCTCTTCCGGCCGTTCCCGAACCACCAGCGCCTTGCGCGCGCCGTCACCGGCCTGCGACTCCACGCGGGCGGCGAGCGCGGCCACTGTGGGGGCCTCGAACAGCATCCGAACCGGCACGCGGGTATCGAGGGCGTTGCCGACGCGGGAGACAACCTGGGTGGCGATCAGCGAGTTGCCGCCGAGGTCGAAGAAGTCGTCGTCCACACCCACGCGAGGCAGGTCGAGCACCTCGCCGAACACCTGCGCGACGATCTCCTCGATCGGCGTGCTCGGCGCGCGGAAGGCACGGACCTCGAACACCGGCGCGGGCAGCGCCCGCCGGTCCAGCTTGCCGTTCGGGCTGAGCGGAATGGCATCGATCGGCACGATGACGGCCGGCACCATGTACGACGGCAGTCGAGTGGCGAGATGCGTGCGCAGGGCCACATCGAATGCCGCTCGGTCCTGCGCACCGCCATCGACGGGCACGACATAGCCGACGAGCTGGTCACCGAGCCGGTTGTCCGAACGCACCAGTGCCACAGCCTGGGCGACCTCGGGGTAGGACCGCAGTGCGGACTCGACCTCGCCGAGCTCGACGCGGACACCGCGCAGCTTCACCTGGAAGTCGGTGCGGCCGATGTATTCGATGACACCACCGGCGTCGCGCTTCACCAGGTCACCGGTGCGGTACATGCGCGTTCCATCGGGGCCGAACGGGTTCACGACGAAGCGATCCGCCGTCATATCCGCCCGGCCGAGATATCCGCGCGCCAACTGCGCGCCCGCGAGATAGAGCTCTCCCGCGACACCGGGGGGCACCGGGTGCAGTCGCGAATCCAGCACATAGGCCTGGGTGTTCCAGACCGGGCGGCCGATCGGGACCGCACCGCGCACCTCGTCGGCGGCGATCGCGTGCGTGGCGTTGACGGTGAACTCGGTGGGGCCGTACAGGTTGACCAGCGCTACATCGGGAACGCCGAGCCTGCGGAACGCGTCCACCGCATCGCTGGTGAAGGCCTCACCACCGACGAGCAGGGTGCGCAGCGAGGTCAACGCGTCGGCATCGACGCTGGTGGCGAACACCGTCAGCAGCGAAGGCACGAACGAAGCGATCGTCACCCGGTCCGCGGCGATGACGTCGGCAAGGTACTGGGCGTCGCGATGACCGTCCGGCATCGCGATGACCGTCCGGGCGCCGTTGGCCATCGGCGCCAGCGGCTCCCACACCGAGGCGTCGAAGGTCGACGGCGTCTTGAACAACACGACGTCGTCGGCATTGATACCGAATTCTGTGATGAGCCAGCGCATCTGGTGCATCAGCGCGGCGTGCGACACCCCGACGCCCTTCGGGCGGCCGGTGGAGCCGGAGGTGAAGATCGCGTAGGCCAGGTGCTCCGGCCGTAGCGGCGCGGTGCGCTCGACATCGGTCACCGGAGCATCGGCATACCCGGACAGCTCGATGTCGTCGATCACCAGGACCGGCAGCCCCTCGGGCCGGAACCAATCCCGCGAGGTGGTCAGCACTACCGCGGGCGCGGCGGTCTCGAGGATGTGCGCGATGCGTTCGGCCGGCTGGTCGAGGTCGAGCGGCACATAGGCGCCACCGGCCTCGAGCACGGCGTGGATCGCGGCCATCAGGTCGATCGAACGCCGGATCCCCAGCGCCACCGGAACATCGGGGCCGACACCGGCGTCGATCAGGCGGCGGGCCAGGCGGTGCACCCGTGCCCCGAATTCGGCGTAGGTCAGCGATTCGCCAGCGGGCGACGCCGGAGTGTCCAGGGCGCCTTCGGCGGAACGGTCCACCACGGCGATCGCATCCGGGGTCGCCGCCGCCTGGGCATTGACCAGGTCGACGATCGTTGCCGCCGTATCGATCTCGTGGACCGCACCGTGCCAGTCGGCCAGCGACAGCTGGGATTCGCGCTCGTCGAGCAGCTGGATATCACCGACGACCGCCGCCGGTTCGACGATGATCTGCCGCAGGATTCGCAGCAGCCGATCGGCGAACGATGAGACGGTGTCGGCGTCGAACAGATCGGTGGCGTAGGAGACGACCACCGACACACCGTCGGGTTCGCCGTGGGCGCCCCGCTGCTCGGTCATCGTCCACAGCAGGTCGAACTTGGCGATGTCGACCTCGAGCTCATCGGCCGAGACCGACAGACCTGGCAGCTCCAGTGCGCCGTGCGACATCTCCTGGAACGACAGCATCACCTGGAACAGCGGGTGCCGGGCCTGGGAGCGGGTCGGGTTGAGCACGTCGACGAGTCGCTCGAACGGCACATCCGCGTGCGCGAAGGCCGCGAGGTCGGTTTCCCTTGTCCGCGACAATAATTCGGCGAACGAGAGCGCAGGCTCGACCTCCGAGCGCAGCACGAGGGTGTTGACGAACATGCCGATCAGGTCGTCGAGGGCCTGCTCGCCACGTCCGGCGATGGGGGTGCCGATGGCGATGTCGGTGGTGCCGGACAGCCGGGCGAGCAGCAGCGCGAGCGAGGCGTGCAGCACCATGAAGGGGGTCGCGCCCTGAGCGCGAGCCAGTCCGGTCAGCTTGGCGTGCAGTTCGGCGTCGATCTCGAAACCGAACTGGGCGCCACGGAAACTCTGCACCGGCGGCCGCTGCCGGTCGGTGGGCAACTCGAGCTGATCAGGCAGACCGGCCAGCGCGCCCTGCCAGTAGGCGATCTCGCGGGCGGCCATGGAGTCGGGATCTGTTTCGGCGCCGAGCAATTCGCGCTGCCACAGGGAGTAGTCGCGGTACTGCACCGGCAGCGGAGCCCAGGCGGGCGGCTCCCCGGCCGCGCGGGCCAGATAGGCGGTGGCGACATCGCGGGCCAGCGGCCCGAACGAGAAGCCGTCCGCCGCAATGTGATGCACGACGAACGCGAGGACATAGTCCGCGGTGCCGTTACGCGAGCTGCCGGTGATCTGATAGGCGCGCACCCGGATGGGTAGCTCGCGGGAGACATCGAAGCCGGTGGACGCGAATTCGGTGAGCACGCCGAGAAGTTCGGACTCCTCGATCGGCGCCACGGTGAGGCCGAGGTCGATGTCCTCGATCGGCAGCACCTGCTGGTAGGCACTGTCGCCGAATTCGGGGAAGATGGTGCGCAGCGATTCCTGGCGGGCCAGCACATCGGTGAGCGCGGGCTGCAGCGCGTCGACGTCGACACGACCGCGCAGCCGGACCACGAAGGGCAGGTTGTAGGTCGGCACCGTCGGATCGAACTGGTTGATGAACCACATCCGCTGCTGCGCCAGCGACAGCGGCACCCGATCGGGCAGCTGCTGGGCGACGAGCACCGGCCGCGAACCTTCGGTGGGCGTCGCGGTTTCGACGCGAGCGGCGATGCCTGCCACGGTCGGCGTTTCGAACAGCGCACGCACACCCAACTGGATGCCGAACGCCGCACCGATCCGCGACACCACCTGGGTGGCGACCAGCGAGTTGCCGCCGAGGTCGAAGAAGTTGTCGTCGATGCCGATCCGGTCCTGGCTCAGCACATCGGCGAAGATGCCGGCGACGACCTGCTCGGCCTGGGTGCGCGGGGCCCGGAATCCGGCGGCGTCGGCGGTGAACACCGGCTCCGGCAGCGCCTTGCGGTCCAGCTTGCCGCTGGTGTTGAGCGGGAACGCCGCCAGCACCATGATCGCCGCGGGCACCATGTAGCTGGGCAGCTGTCCGGCGGCGAACCTGGTCAGCTCGGTGGGATCGATCGTATGACCCGGCGCGGGCACGACATACGCGACCAGCTGCTGACCGGTCGCGGTATCGACAACGAGCACCGCGGCCTGGCTGACCGCGGGATGAGCGAGCAGATCGGTTTCGATCTCACCGAGCTCGATGCGCTGACCACGGAACTTCACCTGGAAGTCGGTGCGGCCGATGTATTCCAGCGTGCCGACGGAGTTCCAGCGCACCAGGTCGCCGGTGCGGTACATGCGGTCGCCGTGCAGACCGAACGGGTTGGCGACGAAGCGGTCCGAGGTCAGGTCGGCGCGGCCGCGGTAGCCGCGAGCCAACTGACGTCCACCGAGATAGAGCTCGCCCGGCACACCGATCGCGGCGGGCCGCAATCGCGAATCCAGTACGTAGACTTCGACATTCCACTCCGGAATGCCGATCGGCACCGTCACGGTGTCGGCGGCGGTGGCCTCCCAGTAGGTGACCGACACCGCGGCCTCGGTCGGCCCGTACAGGTTGTGCAGTCCGGCCGAGGTGATCGCGCGGAAGCCCGCGGCGGTCTCCGGCGGCAGCGCCTCGCCGATCACGAAAACATTACGCAGCGTGGCACATTGGGCCGCGGTGGCGTGCGCGACGAAGACCGTCAGCATCGAGGGGACGAAGTCGGTCACCGTGACGCCGTGCCGCTCGATCATGTCCGCGACATACAGCGGATCACGATGCCCGTCCGGGGCCGCGATGAGCAGTTTCGCACCGACGAGCAACGGCAGGAAGTAGCCCCACAGCGACACGTCGAAGGTGGTCGCGGTCTTCTGCAGGTACACGTCGTCGGCGGTCAGCCGGTACTCGTCCAGCATCCACAGCTGCTGGTTGACGATCGCGTGATGGGTGACCGCCACGCCCTTGGGGCGGCCGGTCGAGCCGGAGGTGTAGATGACGTAGGCGGTGTTGCCCGGGCGCAGCGGCGCGAGCCGGTCCGAATCTGTCACCGGCGCATCGGAGTACGCGGCCACATCGAGGGTGTCGATCTCGACCCTGCGCACCGAATCGGGCAGGTCGAGCGCGTCGTTGGACAGCGTGAGCACGCAGACCGGGTCCGCGCTGTCGAGGATGTAGGCGGTGCGATCGGCGGGATGGTCCGGGTCGATCGGAACGTACGCGCCACCGGCCTTCAACACCGCGTGCATGCCGATGACCAGTTCCAGCGAGCGGCGCATGCCGAGCGCGACAAGCGATTCCGGGCCGACGCCGTCGGCGATCAGGAACCGGGCGAGTCGGTTGACCCGCGCGGCGAACTCCGCGTACGTCAGTGTCGCGCCCTCGAAATCGAGCGCCACATTGTCGGGAGTCAGCGGGATCTGCGCGTCGAGCAGGGCGGGCAGGGTGGTTTCCGGCAGCGGCTGCTCGGCGTCGTTCCACTCGTGCAGGGTGCGGGTGCGCTCGGCGTCGGTGGTGGCCTGCAGGCGCCACACCTTCGCATCGGCGTCGGCGGCGAGGAACCTTCCGAAGAACTCCAAGAACCGCGAATGATGCTGCGCGGCTTCGGTTTCGGTGTAGAGGTTCGGGTTGGTCTCGAAGTCGATGTGCGAACGGGTGCCCGCGACCGACTGGTAGAAATTGACGCCGAGGTCCTCGATGCTGCCGGTCGAGAGCACATTGAACTCGCCGACCATCGGGCCGAGTGCGACCTCGTTGTGGAACAGCATGATGTTCACCCACGGACCGAAGAACTCCGTGCTCACCACACCGGAGGAGCTCGCCGCGTCGCGGCGGATGTCCTCGTGCCGGTAGCGCTGATGACGCAGCGCGCCCGATACCTCGACGGTCACCGAACGCAGCAGGTCGGTGACCGTGGTGTCGTAGCCGACCTGCAAACGCAGCGGCACGATGTTCGAGGTCACGCCACCCGAGCGCCGCATTGCCGCTGTGGTTCGCGCCGTCACCGGCAGGCTCAGGATGACGTCCTGGGTGCCCGTCAGCTGTGCGAGATACGCCGCGAAGCCCGCGATCAGCAGACCGGCGGGCGAGTTGTCGTGGCGTGCTACGGCGTCGGCGAGCAGTGCGTCCTGCTCCGGCGACAACGCCGCGCTCGACACCGTATTGACCGGGGCAGGCGGCGCGGAACGCCCAGCGAGGCTCGATCCTTCTTCCAGACCGGCGACGCGCTGCGCCCAATGCTCCTTATCGCCCTGGAAGCGGGTGCTGTCCCGGTAGGACATCTCCAGCTCGTACAGCGCGCGCAGGTCGGTGGCCTTCGCGGGCGGCGCCTCGGTCCCGTTCACCACGGCGGTGTAGTACTCCGCCGTCCTGGTCATGTAGGTCATCGCGCCGAAGCCGTCGAGCACGATGTGATGCACCCGCGCGTACCAGAACCAGCGCTGGTCTTCGATCTGCAATGCGGCGGCCACGATCAGGCGATCGTTGACGATATCGAGCGGCCGGCTGTACTCCGCCCGCATCCACTCCGCGGCCGCGGCCTCGGGGTCCGCTTCGCCGCGCAAGTCGAGGTAGCCGATCTCCGGGAACAAGGTCTTGTCCACGACCTGCATCGGCTGACCGTCGCGCTCGACGATCCGCAGCCATCCCGACTCCGACTCGTTGGCCGCGTCGATGCTCGCCTGCAGCAGCGCGTCCAGATCGAGATCACCCCGCAGGTCGACGTACTGGGCGATGTTGATCGGGACCTGCGGGTCCACGTGCTGCGCGTACCAGATGCCCAGCTGTGCGGGCGACAACGGGAAGTAGTCCGCAGCGGCCTGCGAAGCGTTCCCTTGTGCGTCCTCAGTTTCGCCGTTTCCGCCGAAATCCAGCCGGTCCAACCGTAACCTCGCTTCCGGAACACCACGCAAGCGCTCCCAGACGACACCGGGACAAGGCGCCCGCTTTTCCAAGCGTGGCGCCTACGTCACCGGGTTCAGTTCTCATATCAATCAGGCAAAATGTCCATGGGCACTATCTGTCGATCAGGCCGATCTTGTTACATAGGCCCGACCGTGCCCGATACCCACCGACCGGCCTTGCCGGGAACTCCGCTGCTGATCACCGAGACAATCTACCGTCGCTCACCGCACCCGACCAACCATTACCCATAGCGGTACCACATCACCCCAGGCAGTGGGCTCATCGCAAGTTTGCTAGCCCACTGTCGCCGTTCTCACACTTCCTGCGAAGAGCACGTGACGGCGACGCCCAGGGCGACCGGCAGCGGGCGACGCCGAGGACCCCCACGCCCAGAGTTCGACCGTGTCAGCCTCCTTTACACCGCCTTGCCCAATCTAATTTCCCCCTGCTGGGAATATCGGCGCGGTCCTCGAAGGATCGACACAATTAGCCTTCCAACGTGGGGAATTGCGGGGGCGCGAACGTGGTGTACAGCCGAGGGCGACGTACACGGCGCAATCATGGTGCTCGCACCGATCTCGGCGCAATCAGATGATGGTGAACAGAGCCATCATCAAGACGATGGACGATGTGCTCGAGCGCATGCGCAGTGCCGCCAACGCGTCGACCGGTGGGTCGGCGCGGGCAATAAACCACATCAGCACGCCGCTGAGGTCGGGCCGACACGAAGCGGCCGACGGGCTCGTAGCCGATCGCATGCTCCGGGACTCGTTCGACGACGCGCGCAACACCAACGACGCTATCGATCATCTGAGCGTCGTCACACATCTCAGGCCGACGAGAGACCTCGATTGGCGGGAACGGCCGGGCCAGGTGACCGGCATGTCACCGAACCAGAAAATCGCCGACCCCGACTACATCGCGCGCCATTACTATTTGCGCACCGAAGCTGACGGTCGCGTCAGCTTGGCGGTCAATCCCAATCGCAGTCCGGATGCCGACGGAATGCGCCCGCCGCGGGTCGATCTGGAGAAAGGTTTGCCAAAGTTCAAGTCGGATCGCCCGCCGGCCGAGTCGCTCGGATTCGACGAAGAGCGGTCCAGAATTCTCAGACCGCAGCCCGTCAACACCAACGCCGCGCCCCGCGGCTACCTAGGTACTCAGGGCTGGCGTCCGGCGGACTATCGCGAGATCGACAGCCATCTATCGAGACGGCAAGAAGCGATGGAGGCCTGGGCCAAGGCCCGTCGAGACACCCCGGATGGTTCCCAGGAACGGTCGGACGCCATCCGCACGCAGACGAAAGTCTCCGAACGGTTCGGTGAACAAGTCTCCGCGCACGCGATCCGAGAGCGCGTGCACGGCCAATTCGCCGCGCTGTTCCCGGATACGCGCATCGAGTTCAGGCATGCCGACGGTGGAGAGTTCGACCCGAGCCATACGAGCAGGAAAACCGTTCAGGCCTACGACGCCGAAACCGGCAAGGTGTTCGCCGAGATCGAGCCGATGCACTCGGAGGGCACCCCGGGCAACAGCAACTTCGATCAGATATGGAAGCTCGACTATCAGGACGGAAATCCGCCCGACTACGTCATCCACGAAGCCAAGGCCCCCGCCGGCCCTGCCAGTGAGCGGACTTTGCACACTGATGACGGCATTCGAGTTGTGCAACAAGGCCATCCCGACTACTTCGAGGACACGTTGCAGGCGATGGAACGCCGAACCGACGACGAGGCGCTGCTGGCGGATGAACTGCGGAAAGCAAAACGCGACGGACGTCTGGACTATCTTGAAGTCCGCTCACAGGTCGATGAGAGCGGACAAGATCACGAGTTCGACGGCTGGAAGTACCGACCCTTCGATGGATACGACTACCAGCCACGATTCCCCCTCGAGTGAGGATGTACAGCGGGATGCGCAGTGTTCCCAGACACCACATCGACCTGGACTTTGCCCGCCGCAAGGCCGAAACCGGTCGAACGTTGATTTCCTCGGCACTCGAGGACATCGACAACGACGCCGACGCGCTCAGCGCTGTCCGTCGCCGGACGGCCGATCGGCTGCGGTACTTGCTGGCTGTCGACCCCCGAGCCTGCGACGAAGACACGTGGCATGCGGCCGTACTCGCATCGCAGGCGGCGAACGCGGTCTTCGCCGCCTCCCGGATCTCCGATGGCACGGTGCGCTACACCCTCGACGCGCCGCATGAACTGCCCGCGCTCGGCCCCAATCGCCGCAGCGGCCCGACCGACTGGATCGGCGCGGCGTGGCTCGCGGTCATCACCCAGAACCAGCAGCGTATTCAGGAGCTGTGCGCGGTCGGTCAGTACACGATTCGCGCCAGTGGTGTCCAGGTCGACGACTATATCTACCCCTGGCTGGAAACCGTGCAGCGATTTCTCCGGCACGAGGAAGTTCCGGCCGAATTGTTCAAGACGGTCATGCGGCTGACCGAGCCCGAGGCAGCGCGATACGCACCCCGGGACTTCATGCTGCTCATCGCGTTTCCCCCCGTGCAGATGTTCTATTACCTGCTTCGGCGCGACGCGGAGAATTTCAACAACGCTCTCGCCGAGGCATTGACCATGCACCGCACCTACTGGGAAGTGCCGGAGCTCGCCGAAAATCCCGTGGGCTTCGTCGCGACCGCACCCCTGGCCATCGCGATCCTCGCTCGCGCTGTCGGCATGTCGATCGAGATCGAGTCCGACTACCTACCCGCCGATCTGCTCAACGGGGCTTGGCTCGACGCTGACGACGAATAGACCGTCGATCAACTCGAGACCGGGCGGCTGCGTGCTGGATCGTAGAGGTGTGAACGTGCGCAGAGCGGCGCTTCGGTGAGGGCCCTGCCGACGAGGATGATCGCGGCCTGCCTCAGATTCGCCGCTTCGACCTGGTCGGCGATGTCGGTGAGGGTGCCGCGCAGGATCAATTGCTGTGGCTGGCTCGCGCGATACACCACCGCGGCCGGACAGTCGGCGCCGTAGTCGGCGACCAGTTCGGCCGCGAGCGTGCGGATCCTGGTGATGGCCAAATGCAGAACCACGGTCGCGCCGGTGTGGGCGAAGTTCGCCAAGGCCTCGGATTCGGGCATCGCCGTCGAACGAGCCTGGGTTCGGGTGAGCACGACCGATTGGACGAGTTCCGGGACGGTCAGTTCGGCACCTAGCAGGGCGGCCGCCGCGGCGTAGGCGGGAACGCCCGGGGTGACGTCCCACGGGATGTGGTGGGCGTCGAGGAGGCGGGTCTGCTCGGTGAGCGCCGAGTAGATCGAAGGGTCACCGGAGCACAGCCTGGCGACGTCCTTGCCTGCTTCGTGCGCGCGGACGAGGTGGCCGATGATCTGGTCGATATCCAGATGCTGGGTGTCGACCAGTTCGGCGTCGGGCGCGCAGTGCGCGAGCACCTCCGGGTCCAGATAGGTGCCCGCGTACAGGCAGACCGGTGAAGTCTGCAGCAGCCGCACGGCGCGCACCGTCAGGAGGTCGGCGGCGCCGGGTCCGGCCCCGATGAAGTGCACGGTCATGCGGCCGAGTCTATGCAGCCTCCTCGGCCCTCATGACTCAGGCAGTCGCGTCGAAATGCGCGATGACCTTGGTCGGCCGCACCCGCACCACGAGCTCTCCCGGGACGCCGTTGCGCTTGCCGAATTCCTCGGCCCGGTCGGCGCCCATGTAGCGGCCGCCGATTTCGGTGGCGGTGCGGACGAGTTCGTCGAGGTCCTCCGACAGGGTGACGGTGCCCTGAATCTGGACCGAGCCGTAGGGCGACTCCTCGAGGTCCACGCACACGGCGATCCGGGGATCGCGAGCGAAAGCCTTGCCCTTGGCCGAGCCCTTGCCGGTGTTGAACACCATCTCCTCGCCCTCGAGAACGAACCAGACCGGCGTCACGATCGGACGACCGTCAGCGGCGACCAACGCCACCTTCGCTGTCTTGGTGCCCTTGGACAGGAATTCGCGCACATCAGGATCCGATAGTGAGGCCATGAATCACACCTTAAAGCCCCTGCCCCGACCTCGCCGCTGTCCACACACCCCGGACTAGATCGCGCCCTGTTCGCGGGCGCGGGCGACGGCGGAGGTGCGGGAGCGGACGCCGAGTTTGGCGTAGATGTGCACGAGGTGGGACTTGACGGTGGTCTCGCTGAGGAACAACTCCTTGGCGATTTCCCGATTGGATCGGCCGTCGGCCACGAGGCGCAGCACCTCGATCTCGCGTGGGCTCAGCGTCGTGTCGGCTCGGCGGACCCGGGTCATCAGTTTGGAGGCCACTGCGGGCGACAGCACACTCTCCCCCGCGGCCGCCGAGCGGACCGCGGCGAGCAATTCGGTGGGCGGGGTGTCCTTCAAGATATAGCCGCAGGCACCCGCCTCGATCGCGCCGAGGATGTCGGCGTCGGTGTCATAGTTGGTGACTACCAGGACGTTCGGCGGGGTGGGCAGGGCGCGCAGTTCGGTGGTCGCGTCGACGCCGGAGCGACCTCGGCCGAAGCTCAGATCCATCAGCACCAGGTCGACCGGTGTTGTCGTGCAGAAGGCGACGGCCGCCTCGGCGGTGGGCGACTCACCCACAACGGTGATTTCGTCACCGCTCTCGAGCAGGGCACGAAGTCCGGCGCGGACGATGGCGTGGTCGTCGGCCAGGAGCAGTCTGATCATGAGCGATCCCGCTGGTCGGCCGAACCGAATTCGGCTGAATCTGCCAGGGACGTAGTGGAATTCGACTCGACTGGGCCCGGGTCGAGCGGGAACGAGGCCGTGACGGCGGTATGGCCGGGTTCGGACTCGACCGCCAGCGTGCCGCCCTGCTGCTCCACCCGGCTGCGCATAGCCGCCAAACCGAAGGTTCCCGACGGGGCCCGCTCCAGTACGTCGGGGTCGATGCCCGTGCCGTCGTCGACCACGTCGAGATATACGTCGGTGTCGGCGTAGGTGAGGGTGAGCCGCATCCGGCTCGCGGCGGCATGGCGGACGACATTCGAAACAGCACCCTGGGCGATGCGCACCAACGCGGCCTCGACGGGCATGGGCAGCCGTTCGGGGACGCCTTCGATCACCATCTGGCTGGTCAGCCCTGGCCCCTCGGCCCGCAGGCAGATTCGTTCCAACGCCTGAGCCAGCGACTGCCCCTCCAGCGCGGCGGGCGTCAATTCGGCTATCAGCCTTCGCGTTTCGGCCAAATTCTCGGCCGCCGTCTCTCTGGCGAGCTGAATCCGGTGCAGTGCAGGATGATCCGGCGATGCCTGTTCCACCGCGTGCAGCAGCAGCTGGATACTGCTCAGCCCTTGCGCGACCGTGTCGTGGATCTCCTGCGCCAATCGTTCCCGCTCCGCCAGCTTGCCCGCGGTGCGCTCTTGATCCGCGAGAGTCGCTCGGGTGCTGAGCAATTCGTCGATCAACCGTTGACGATCGGCGGACTCGCGGAATAGCGCCTGATAGCCGAGCCCGATCCCCACCGCAACGGCCGCGCCGAGGATCGGGCCGATCACGCCCGCCACCGACCAGCCACGGTGCAGCCCGAAACCCACCACCGCCACCACATCCGCGGTCGCCACCGCGAGCAGACTCCACGCACGCGGCAACAGGTGCAGGTAGAGGAAGAACATACCGAAGGCGAGGTATCCGGCATCGGGCGCGACCACGACCAGACCGAGCCACAGCACCGTGAGCGTCAGCAGCCAGAGCCGGATCGCCCGAGGACTGGAGCCGGGTAGCGCGCCCGCGAAGTAGGTCACCAGGAATGCCACGGTCAGCGTGAGCACCGCGGCCGGATGCTCGGCGCCCGGCAGCAGCGCCCGCACGGCTGTCAACACCGCCAACGCTGTCACCAGCACATGCAGCCCCAACCGCAGCGCGGTGAAGACAGGGGTGAGCGGCGACGAGTGCACGTTGCCAGCTTATGTGCGGCAACCTGAACGGCATCCATCGAAAGGCGTAAAACACCAGCCAACGTTCGATCGGCCCGTGCTCCATCGCGTGCGCGATGGCAGCGGGACCGGCGCACAGCAGGGTGGAGGCATGTTCGTCGCACTCCGGGATCTGCGGGCCGCACGCGGTCGTTTCCTGCTCATCACGCTGGTCGTCACCTTGGTGGCGGTGCTGGTGAGCTTCCTCAGCGGGCTCACGGCCGGGCTCGCGCATCAGAACATCTCGGCCATCGAGGCGATCTCCGCCGACGCCATCGTGTTCGCCGACACCGGGTCCGATCCCTCGTTCGACGCCTCCGCGCTGACCAGCCGACAGGTCGAGACCTGGCGGGCGGCCGCGGGCCGGGACGGCGCCGTCGACCCGGTCGGCATCAGTCATGCCGAGGCGGCGGTGACCGGCCGCGGCGACGCCGAGTCCGCACAGGTTGCCCTGTTCGGCGCCGCGGGAGCCGCTTTCGGCAATCGTGTCGCAACCGAGCCGGGCACGGTGGTGCTCAGCTCCGGCGCGGCCGAGGCTCTCGACGCACGGGCCGGTGACAACGTCACCCTCGGCACCGGAACCTTCACCGTGGCGTCCGTCGGCGGCGACGACTGGTACAGCCACACTCCGGTGGTCTGGACGACGCTGGCGGACTGGCAGTCGGTGAGCCCGCGCGGCGGCGCCGCCACGGTGCTCGCGGTGTCCGGCATCCCGAATATGTCCGCTGTCGACACCACGGCCCACACCAGCACGACCACCGTCTCCGGGTCGCTGTCGGCATTGAGCGCATACCAAGCCGAAAACGGTTCTCTGACACTGATGACGGTGCTGCTATTCGCCATCTCGGCCTTGGTCATCGGGGCCTTCTTCACTGTGTGGACGGTCCAGCGCGCTCCCGATATCGCGACATTGAAAGCACTCGGCGCGACATCCGGTTCCCTGGTTCGCGACGCACTCGCGCAGGCCGCGACAGTACTGGCCGCCGGTGTCGCGATCGGCCTCGGAATCACGGTTGCCGCAGCCGCGTTCATGGGCGATGCGCTGCCGTTTGTCCTCGCACTCACGACCACCCTGCTGCCCGCGGTGGCCCTGATCGCACTCGGCCTGCTCGGCGCGGCCTTCGCCCTGCGCTTCCTGTTCACCACCGACCCGCTCACCGCGCTCAACGCGGCGCGCTGACCCACGAAGCCGCTAGACCCGCAACGCTTCTCCTGCGTGAAGGCGGGAGATTCTCAGCGCAATCCGCTTCACCCGTCGCCTACAAATCCTCCCAGCCCAACCTCTGAAAGGAGGATGGCGCTTCCTCTCCCGTGAACGAGGGAGTATCCGCGCCGAACACCCGATGACCGCCACCGCACTCACCGTCGACGACATCACCCTCACTTACCCGGACGGCGCAGGCAGACTCACCGCGCTCGACCACGTGAACCTGAACGTGGCAGGCGGCGATATCGCTGCCATCACCGGGCCCTCCGGCTCGGGCAAATCCAGCCTCCTCGCGGCCGTCTCGACACTGATCCGGCCCGACTCCGGCCAGATCCATCTCGAAACAGCGGACGGCACAGTCGATCTCGCAACACTGAGCCGACGCGAGGCTGCCGCGCTGCGCCGTTCGTCCATCGGCATCGTCTTCCAACAGCCGAATCTGATCCCGGCCCTCACCGCGACCGAACAACTCGAGGTGATGTCACGCCTGGGCCAGCGCCTTGTCACCCCACCGTCCCGTCGTCGCGAAACCCGCACCAAGGCAATGGAACTCCTCGACGCCGTCGGCCTCGCCGACCAGCACGCCAAGCGCCCCGCTCAGCTCTCCGGCGGCCAACGCCAGCGTGTCAATATCGCTCGCGCGCTGATGAACGACCCCGCGCTCCTGGTCATCGACGAGCCGACCAGCGCCTTGGACACCGAACGCGGCGCCGCCATCATCGACCTGATCCTCACCGCCGTCCACGACCACGGCACCGCCACCCTGCTCGTCACCCACGACCGCACCCACCTGCATCAGATGAATGCCGTCTATCGCATGGTCGACGGCGCCCTCGACATCGACCGCACCATCACCCGCGTTGCCTGACAACGGAATCGGGCCGCGGCTGTGACTGGTGATTTCACCGCACGCCGAGCAGTGCGTCGCGCTGTTCTCGCACCCGTATTCGAATCGCGTCGACCACCGCGGCCACTTCTGGTCGTCGCAGCGTCTCGGTGCGGGTGACCAGCCAATACGTGAGCCGAATCGACACCGCGTCGGGGAGCACGCGCACCAGGTCGTCGTGCCGGTCGGCCATGAAGCAGGGCAGCAAGCCGAGCCCCGCCGCCGCCCGCGTCGCCTCGACATGCACGAAAACGTTGGTGGATGTCACCGATTCGCGCATCGCGGGCACGAAGCTGGAGGCCACATCGAGATCGTCGACCTGCAGCATCGAATCGATGAAGTAGACCAGCGGGTGACGCGCCAGATCATCGATGTCGAGTGGCGTTCCGCGTTCCCGCAGATAGTCCCTGGATCCGTAGAGCCCTAGGCAGTAGTCGGCGAGGCGCATCGCCTTCGCGCGATGCACCTGCGGCTCACCCACCACCACCTCGATATCCAGTCCCGAACGCTGCTGGGACGCGCGCCGTGTCGTCGCCACGATCTCGACGGCGATCTTCGGATGTCGCCGCCGTACTTCGGCGGCGGCGGGCGCGGCGAGGTAGGCGCTGAAACCGTCGGTCGCCGAAAGCCGGACCACGCCTTCCAGCACCCGCGCACCGCCCGCGTCGACCGTGAGCGACTTGACGGCCGACTCCACGACCTCGGCGGCGGCCAGCGCCTCCCGCCCGAGGTCGGTGAGCTCCCAGCCGCCGGTGGCGCGGGCGAGCACCCGCCCGCCCAGTGTCTGCTCCAACGCGGCGATTCGGCGCGAGATCGTGGTGTGGTTGATGCCGAGTTCTTCGGCCGCCGACACGAAGCGACCGGACCTGCCTACCGCGAGCAGAACCAGCAGATCATCCGCGCTCGGGCGATGGGGTCCCGAAGGCACCGGGTTCATATCTGCATTCTCGCAGATACCTCGTGCACATCTGGGCATTGCGGTCCTAGATATCTGCACGAATACTCGGTCTGACCATGAAATTGTGGGGGCCGTCACATTTGACGTCCAGATGTGGCCCCGGTCATGAAGGAGAAGTTCGATGAGCGTGCGAAATGCGTTGCGGCCGACGGGCAGCGATCCCGGCGGCGTGCCGGCGGGTCTCAGGCGAGTGGTGGCCGCGTCGATGGCGGGCACGGTCGTCGAGTGGTACGAGTTCTTCCTCTACGGCACCGCCGCGACGCTGGTTTTCAGCAAAGTGTTCTTCGCGAAGGACACCAGCGACCTCGACGCCATCCTCGCCGCCTTCGTCACCTACGCGGTCGGCTTCGCCGCGCGCCCGCTCGGCGGCATCGTCTTCGGATACTTCGGCGACCGCTACGGGCGCAAGAAGCTGCTCCAGTTCAGCCTGCTGCTGGTGGGCAGCGCGACGTTCCTGATGGGCTGCCTGCCGACCTTCGGCCAAGTCGGCTATTGGGCTCCCGCGCTGCTCGTCACGCTCCGATTCATCCAGGGCTTCGCGGTCGGCGGTGAATGGGGTGGCGCGGTGCTGCTCGTCGCCGAACACAGTCCAAGCAAGAGCCGCGGTTTCTGGGCGAGTTGGCCACAGGCGGGCGTGCCAGCGGGCAACATGCTCGCCACGGTCGCGCTGCTGACCTTGACCTCGACGCTCTCGGACGCGGCGTTCCTCAGCTGGGGCTGGCGGGTCGCGTTCTGGTTGTCCGCGGTCGTGGTGCTCGTCGGCTACTACATCCGGACGAAGGTCACCGACGCGCCGATCTTCGTCGAGGCACAGCAGCAGGTCGAGCGGATCAAGGCCAGCTCGTTCACCGTCCTCGAGGTGCTGAAGCGTTATCCGCGTGGTGTTTTCACCGCCATGGGCCTGCGCTTCGGCGAGAACATCATGTACTACCTGGTCGTCACATTCACGATCACCTATCTGAAGGTGCATGTCGGCATCAACACCAAGACGATCCTCTGGTGGCTGCTTGCCGCGCACGCGGTGCACTTGCTCGCCATCCCGCTGGCGGGCAGGCTCAGCGACCGATTCGGCAGGCGGCCTGTCTACTTCGTCGGCGCGATCACCGCGGGCACCTGGGGCTTCTTCGCGTTCCCGATGATGGACAGCGGGCACAACGCGGTCATCATGTCCGCGATCATCATCGGCCTGGTGTTCCACGCACTGATGTATGCCGCACAGCCCGCCATCATGGCGGAGATGTTCCCGACGCGGATGCGCTATTCCGGTGTGTCACTGGGATATCAGGTCACCTCGATCGTGGCCGGGTCGCTCGCGCCGATCATCGCCGTGCGGCTGCTCGACACGTTCGGTTCCGCCGTCCCGATCGCCTGGTATCTGGCCGGTGCCGCCGCCGTCACCGCGATCGCCGTCTACTTCGCCAGGGAGACCAGCGGCATCGACCTGGAGAGCGTCGACCTCGCCGACGCCGAAACCCTCGCGGCCGAGGCGGCAGCAGCGCCGGCCACTTCGACCCCAGCCGAAACCACCCGAGTGGAGGCCTCATGACCGATCTGACAGGACGTTCGGCGTTGATCACCGGCGGCGCCAGTGGCATCGGCGCGGCGTGCGCCCGAGCACTGGCCGCACGCGGCGCGCGGGTCACCATCGCCGACATCGATGACGTCGGCGCGAAAACACTGGCCGCCGAACTCGACGGAAAAGCCTGGGCGGTGGACCTTCTCGATGTCGCCGCATTGGAGAACCTGGCGCTCGAGGTGGACATCCTGGTGAACAACGCCGGGGTGCAGAGCATCAGCCCGATCGAGGATTTCGCACCGGAGCGGTTCCGTGACCTGCTCACCCTCATGGTCGAAGCGCCGTTCCTGCTCATTCGCGCGGCGCTGCCGCACATGTACCGGCAGGGGTTCGGCCGGATCATCAACATCTCGTCGGTGCACGGTCTGCGCGCGTCCGAATACAAGGTCGCGTACGTGACGGCCAAACATGGGCTGGAGGGGCTGTCCAAGGTGACCGCTCTCGAGGGCGGCGGGCACGGGGTGACCAGTAACTGCGTCAATCCCGGTTATGTCAGAACACCCTTGGTGGACAAGCAGATCGCCGATCAGGCCAAGGCGCACGGAATCGCCGAACAGCAGGTGCTCGAGCAGGTGCTGCTGACCGAGAGCGCGATCAAACGTCTCGTCGAACCGGAGGAGGTCGCCGCCCTGGTCGGCTGGCTCGCCTGCGCCGACGCGGGCATGGTGACCGGCGCTTCCTACACCATGGACGGCGGGTGGAGCGCACGGTGAATCCTCACCCCAGCGCCGAGAGCGCCATCCGGCGCAGAACCGGGCGGGCGCGGGTCGAGGTGGCGGAGGTCGCGCTGTGCGGGGTGGAGTTGATCAGGCCGAAGGCCGCGTGCGCTTGTACGCGTGCGGTCTCCTCGGGCAGATCCTGATGCAGGTCACGCAGGACCGCGACCCAGATCTCCACGTACAGCCGCTGGGTGCGACGCAGTTCGCGGCGCGCGGCGGCGGGCACGTTGTCGAGGTCGCGGTCCTGGATCCGAATGAGCTCGGGCTCGCCGAGCGCGAAATCCAGATGGAAGTCGACGAGGCCGGCCAGCGCCTCGTCCGCCGATCCCGTCTGCGCCACCACCGCCTTCCCGCCGTCGAGCAGCCGCTGGCTGACACCGACGAGCAGTTCGACGAGCAGCGCTTCCTTATTGGGGAAGTGACGGTAGACCGCGGGACCGCTGATGCCGACGGCCGCGCCGAGGTCGTCGAGGCGCATGCCGAGGAACCCACGCTCGGCGATGAGCCGCGCGCCCGCCTCCTTCAGCTGCGCGCGGCGCTGCGCTTTCAGTTGCTCCCTGCGGGTGAGCGCGACAGGTTCGAGGCTGGTCACACGCGCTCCTTTCGGCCGACCTGGACATCTCGGTTAATCAAGATTAACCTGAATTCCAGTTATCGGCGACTAACTGGATGGCAGGACAGCGTGATGACGGCAGTAGAAACGGCGGTCGACAACCGCACGGCGCATCAGGCGCTGACCGACGACCTGCGCGCACGGCTGGCGACAGCCGCGCTCGGCGGGCCCGCGAAGGCCAGGGAACGTCATGTGGCACGCGGCAAGCTGCTCCCCCGGCAACGGGTGGATCAGCTGCTCGATCCGGGTAGCCCATTCCTGGAACTCTCCCCGCTGGCCGCCACCGGGATGTACGGCGACGACTCCCCCGGCGCCGGAATCATCACCGGCATCGGACGGGTGTCCGGGCGCGAGTGCGTCATCGTGGCCAACGACGCCACCGTCAAGGGCGGCACCTACTACCCGATGACGGTGAAGAAGCATCTGCGCGCACAGGAGATCGCGCTGCAGAACCAGCTGCCCTGTCTGTATCTCGTCGACTCCGGCGGCGCGTATCTGCCGCACCAGGACGAGGTGTTCCCCGATCGGGAGCATTTCGGCCGCATCTTCTTCAACCAGGCGACCATGAGCGCCAAGGCGATCCCGCAGATCGCCGCGGTGCTCGGGTCGTGCACCGCGGGCGGCGCGTATGTACCCGCGATGAGCGACGAGGCGGTGATCGTGCGCAATCAGGGCACGATCTTCCTCGGCGGGCCGCCGCTGGTGAAGGCGGCGACCGGTGAGGTGGTGACCGCCGAGGAGCTCGGCGGCGGTGAATTGCACTCGCGCACTTCGGGCGTCACCGATCACCTGGCCGAGGACGACCAGGACGCGCTGCGCATCGTGCGCCGCATCGTGGCCACGCTCGGCCCGCGCCCGGCCGGTCCGTGGGAAGTGCTGCCCACCGTCGCGCCCGCAGCGCCGGAATCCGAGCTCTATGACGTGGTGCCGGTCGATCTGCGCACACCCTACGACGTCCGCGAGGTGATCAACCGGCTCGTCGACGGCGGATCGAACGGCGACGGCGGCTTTCATGAATTCAAGGCCGAATACGGCAAGACACTGGTGACGGGGTTCGCCCACATCCACGGGCATCCGGTGGGCATCGTCGCCAACAACGGCGTGCTGTTCAGCGAGTCCGCCATGAAGGGCGCGCATTTCATCGAGCTGTGCGACAAGCGCAAGATCCCGCTGCTGTTCCTGCAGAACATCACCGGGTTCATGGTCGGCCGTGACTACGAGGCGGGTGGTATCGCCAAGCACGGAGCCAAGATGGTCACCGCGGTGGCGTGCGCGCGGGTGCCGAAACTCACGGTGGTGATCGGCGGTTCCTATGGCGCGGGCAACTACTCGATGTGCGGACGCGCGTATTCGCCCCGCTTCCTGTGGATGTGGCCGAACGCCAGGATCTCGGTGATGGGCGGCGAACAGGCGGCCTCGGTGCTCTCGACGGTCCGCGGCGATCAACTCGACAGCAGCGGACAGCCGTGGTCGGCGGCGGACGAGGAGGCGTTCAAAGCGCCGATTCGCGACCAGTACGAGCACCAGGGCAATCCGTACTATTCGACGGCGCGGCTCTGGGACGACGGTGTCATCGACCCCGCCGATACGAGAACCGTGCTCGGACTTGCCCTTTCGGTCTGCGCGCAGGCGCCGCTCGAACCCGTTTCCTACGGCGTCTTCCGGATGTGAGCGCGATGCTGAACAATTCTCAACCCGTCGAATTCGACACCGTGCTCGTGGCCAATCGCGGCGAGATCGCGGTGCGGGTCATTCGTACCCTGCGCGCCTTGGGAATTCGCTCCGTCGCGGTGTACAGCGACGCCGACGCCGACGCCAGGCATGTCCACGAGGCCGATGTCGCCATGCGACTCGGTCCGGCCCCGGCCAGGGCGAGTTATCTCGCCATCGACAAGGTGGTGGCGGCCGCCGTGCGTACCGGAGCGCAGGCCGTGCACCCCGGCTACGGATTCCTTTCGGAGAATGCCGCCTTCGCCGCGGCGCTGGCGGAGGCGGGCATCGTCTTCCTCGGCCCGCCCGCGCGGGCCATCGAGATCATGGGCGACAAGATCGCGGCCAAGAACACTGTCGCGGCCTTCGACGTGCCGGTGGTGCCCGGTATCGCCCGGCCCGGCCTCACCGACGAGGAACTGATCGCCGCGGCCACGGATATCGGATATCCGGTGCTGGTCAAGCCGTCGGCCGGCGGCGGAGGCAAGGGCATGCGCCTGGTCGAAGCGCCGCAACAGCTTCCGAGCGCGCTGGCGAGCGCGCGTCGCGAGGCGGGTGCGGCGTTCGGCGACGACACCCTGTTCCTGGAACGGTTCGTCACGCGACCACGGCACATCGAGGTGCAGATCCTCGCCGACCAGTTCGGCCAGGTGATCCATCTCGGCGAACGGGAATGCAGCCTGCAGCGCCGCCATCAGAAAGTGGTCGAGGAAGCCCCCTCGCCGCTGCTGGACGCGCACACTCGCGCCCGTATCGGCGCCGCCGCGTGCAATACGGCGCGCAGCGTGAACTATGTCGGCGCGGGCACTGTCGAGTTCATCGTCTCCGCCGACCGGCCGGACGAATTCTTTTTCATGGAGATGAATACCCGCCTGCAAGTGGAGCATCCGGTCACCGAGCTGGTGACCGGCGTCGACCTGGTGGAATGCCAGGTTCGCATCGCGGCCGGGCAGAAGCTCATCGTCGAGCAGGACGAGATTCGGCTCGTCGGGCATGCGATCGAGGCCAGGGTGTATGCCGAGGACCCCGGCCGCGGATTCCTGCCGACCGGCGGCACCGTGCTCGACCTGTCGGAGCCGGAAGGCCATGGCGTGCGGGTGGATTCGGGGCTGCGGATCGGCACCGTGGTCGGCAGCGACTACGACCCGATGCTGTCGAAGGTCATCGCGCACGGCAGCGACAGGGGCGCGGCACTCGCGAAACTGGATCGGGCACTTGCCGATACGGTGCTGCTCGGCGTGACGAGCAATATCGAGTTCCTGCGCTTTCTGCTGGCCGATCCGGATGTGGTCGCGGGCAAGCTCGACACCGGATTGCTCGATCGCCGGGTCACCGACTTCCACCCCGCGCCGGTCACCGATGACGACCTCATCGCGGCAGCGACCTATCACTGGCTGCGGCGCTGGCCCAGCACGGCGGGCGACCCATGGGCGGTGCCCTCCGGGTGGCGGATCGGTGCTGCCGCGCCGACACCGATCCGGCTGGCCGGTGGCGATCGCATCGAGCACGTGTACCTGACCGGGACGCCGGATGCGGCGGTGGTGCGGGTCGGAGACGGCGAATCGGCCTCGCTGTCCGCCGCTTTCGTCGCGCAGAGCTCGGCAACCGCCGGTGCGCTCACCCTCACACTGGCCGGGCTGCGGCGCGAATACCGCGTCGCCGAACACGACGAACAGCTCTGGGTGGCCGGACCCGGCGGCGTCACCGCGCTGCGGGAGTTGGCGGAGGTCAAGGTCCGCGGCGGCGATGAACATGTCGGCGACGCCGAGATCGTCAGCCCCATGCCGGGTTCGGTGATCGCGGCGCCGGTCCGATCCGGCGCGGTCGTGGCCGCCGGAGCACCGGTGGTGGTCGTGGAGGCGATGAAGATGGAGCATTCGCTCACCGCGCCGATCGCGGGCACCGTCGAACTGCTTGTCGAGCCGGGTAACCAGGTGCGACTCGGCCAGCCCCTCGCGCGCATCACCGCGGCGCCTGCCGAGGCCGCGCCCGCCGCGCCTACCGAGACCAATACCGCCGACTCGACAACCTGACCGACGCCACCGAGAAATCCTCGCGACCCAACCTCTGAAAGGAGAATGGCGCTTCCTCTCCCCCATGAACAAGGGAGTATCCGCGCCGAACACCCGATGACCGACTTCCTGTCCACTGGCACACTGCCCGACGACTATCGCGACCTTGCCATGACCGTGCGTGATTTCGCGCAGTCGGTGGTGGCGCCGGTGTCGGCAGAACACGACGCGAACCACACCTTCCCCTACAAGGTGGTCGCGGGCATGGCGGAGATGGGCCTGTTCGGCCTGCCGTTCCCCGAGGAGTTCGGCGGAATGGGCGGCGACTACTTCGCGCTGTGCCTGGCGCTGGAGGAACTCGGCAAGGTCGACCAGAGCGTGGCCATCACACTCGAGGCCGGAGTGTCGCTCGGCGCGATGCCCATCTACCGCTTCGGCAATGACGAGCAGAAGCAGGAATGGCTGCCTCGGCTCACCAGCGGCCGCGCTCTCGCCGCGTTCGGGCTGACCGAACCCGGCGCGGGCAGCGATGCGGGCGGCACCCGCACCACCGCCACGCTCGACAGCGGTGAATGGATCATCAACGGCAGCAAGCAGTTCATCACCAACTCCGGCACCGACATCACCGAACTGGTGACGGTCACCGCGGTGACCGGCCAGTCGGGCGGCAAGAAGGAGATCTCCACCATCCTGGTGCCGACCACCACCCCCGGTTTCGTCGCCGAGCCCGCCTACAACAAGGTGGGCTGGAATGCCTCCGACACCCACCCCCTGAGCTTCACCGACGTGCGGGTGCCCGCGGAGAACCTGCTGGGCGAACGCGGCCGCGGCTACGCGAACTTCCTGCGCATCCTGGACGAGGGCCGCATCGCCATCGCCGCGCTGTCGGTCGGCGCCGCGCAGGGCTGCGTCGACGAAAGCGTGCGCTACGCGAAGGACCGCGAGGCCTTCGGCAGGCCCATCGGCCGCAATCAGGCCATCGCCTTCAAGATCGCCCGCATGGAGGCGCGCGCGCACGCCGCACGCACCGCCTACTACGACGCGGCCGCGCTGATGCTCGCGGGGAAGCCGTTCAAGAAGCAGGCCGCGATCGCGAAGCTGGTGGCCAGCGAGGCGGCGATGGACAACGCCCGCGACGCCACCCAGATCTTCGGCGGCTACGGGTTCATGAACGAATACGCTGTGGCAAGGCACTATCGCGATAGCAAGATCCTCGAGATCGGCGAGGGCACAACGGAGGTGCAGTTGATGCTGATCGGGCGGGAGCTGGGGCTGTGAACGCACCGGCGCAGCCGCGCAGGATTGTGCAGCGTGGCCTGTGGTTCGAGGAGCTGGAGACCGGCGTGGTGTACGAACACCGGCCGGGCCGCACCATCACCGAGGCCGACAATGTCCTGTTCACCACGCTGACGATGAACACCCAGGCACTGCACCTGGATGCGGCGTTCAGCGAGCAATTGCCGCCGTTCCACCAGCGCCTGGTGAATTCGATGTTCACCCTCTCCACCCTGGTCGGCCTTTCGGTCGCGCAACTGACGCAGGGCACCATCGTCGCCAACCTCGGCTTCTCCGAGATCGCCTTCCCGAAGCCGCTGTTCCATGGCGACACCATGTACGCCGAGACGGTGGTTACCGACAAGCGGGAGTCGAAGAGCCGCCCCGGCGAGGGCATCGCCACCTTCGCGCACACCGCACGCAATCAGCATGGCGACATCGTCGCGACGGCGGTGCGCAAGACGCTGGTACGCAAAGATCCGAGCCGGGCATGAGCTGGGAGATGTCGGGTCCGGCGTGGCTGTTCTGCCCGGCCGATCGCCCCGAACGCTACGAAAAGGCCGCGGCCGCAGCCGATGTGGTGATCCTCGACCTCGAGGACGGCGTGGCCGCCGGTGACAAGACGGCGGCGCGCGAGGCACTGGCCGAGACCCCGCTCGATCCCGAGACCACCGTCGTGCGAATCAATGCCGTCGGCACCGAGGACCACGACTTGGATCTCGCGGCTCTGCAACGCACCGCGTATCGACGGATCATGCTGCCCAAATGCGAATCCGCCGAACAACTCACCGCACTGTCGGAGTACGACGTGATCGCGCTCATCGAATCGCCGCTCGGCGCGCTCGCGGTCGGCCGGGCCGCGATGGCGCGCAATGCGATCGGCGTGATGTGGGGGGCCGAGGATCTGGTCGCCGGGCTCGGCGGGAACTCGAGCAGGCATGCCGACGGCAGTTATCGCGATGTGGCACGGCATGTTCGGTCCACCTCGCTGCTCGCGGCCAAGGCGTACGGAAAGTTCGCCCTCGATTCGGTGTACCTGAATTTCCGCGATCTCGACGGACTGCGGGCGGAATCGCTGGACGCGGTCGCGATCGGTTTCGACGCGAAGGTGGCCATTCATCCGAGCCAGGTTCCGGTCATCAGGGCGGCATACGCGCCGTCCGAGGACGAAATCGACTGGGCCAGGCGGGTACTCGATGAGGTGCCCAAACACCGGGGAGTCTTCGCCTTCGAAGGCCGGATGGTCGATGCGCCGGTGCTGCGCCATGCCGAACAGATCGTGCGGCGTGCGGCCCCCCACAGCTGATTCAACAAAGAGCCGAGCCAGGAGGTAGTGCGGTGCAACCACAATGGGTGCCGACCGAGCGCGATATCGCCGATGCCAGAATCACCGACTTCGCGAAGTTCGTGACGGCTCGCACGGGTGTGTCCGCGCCGGACTACCGGGCACTGTGGCAATGGTCGGTCGACGACCTGCCCGGTTTCTGGCACGCGGTGTGGGACTACTTCGAGCTCGGCGCGATCGGCGGCGAGGTACTCGCCAGCACCGAAATGCCTGGCGCACAGTGGTTTCCCGGTACTCGGCTGAACTATGTCGACCAAGTTGTTCGCCAGTTCCGCACCGACCGGCCCGCCATCGTGCAGATCACCGAGGATAGTTCGCCGCGCGCGGTGTCCTGGACCGAATTGATCGACGGCACCGCGGCCTTCGCGCGCACTTTGCGCTCGCTGGGCGTGCGGCCGGGCGATCGGGTGGCGGGATATCTGCCGAATATCCCGGAGGCGGTGATCGCGTTCCTGGCGACCGCGAGCATCGGTGCGGTGTGGAGCGCCTGCGGGCAGGACTATTCGCCCAAGGCCGCGCTCGATCGGCTCGGCCAGTTGGAACCGACGGTGCTCGTCACGGCCGACGGATACCGCTTCGGCGGCAAGGCCCACGACAAGCGCGACGATATCGCGGCACTGCAAGCCGGACTCGGCACGCTGAAGGCCACCGTCGCCGTCGCCCAGCTGGGCCTGGAAGTCCCGGAAACGCTGTCGTGGCGCGAGGCCATCGCCAATGCCGAGACCGAAGCCGCCGTCATCGAGACCGCGGCCGTCGACTTCGACCACCCGCTGTGGATCGTGTTCTCCTCCGGCACCACGGGCTTGCCGAAGGGCATCATGCACGGCCACGGCGGCGTCGTGCTGGAGCACCTCAAAGCCGTTGCCCTGCAGGCGGATATCGGGCCCGACGACACCTTCTTCTGGTACACCAGCCCCAGCTGGATGATGTGGAATTTCCAGATCGCCGGTCTGCTCGTCGGCGCGACCATCGTCTGCTACGACGGCAGCCCGACCTACCCCACCCCGGATGCGCTGTGGCACCACGCCGCTCAGGTCGGCGCGACTGTGCTCGGCACCAGCCCCGGCTATGTGCTCGCCTGCATCAAGGCCGGTGCGGTGCCGCGCACCGATCACGACCTTTCCGCGCTGCGCCAGGTCGGCATCACCGGTTCGTCGCTGCCGCCCTCCTCGGCCGTGTGGCTCGGCGACAATGTCGGCGAGCACGTGCAAGTCGCCTCGATCAGCGGCGGCACCGACGTGGTCTCCGCCTTCATCGGCGGCGCGCGCACGGTGCCCACCTGGCCCGGCGAACTGTCCGCCCCCTACCTGGGCGTCGCACTAGAAGCTTTCGACCCCGGCGGCAATCCGGTCCGTGACGAAGTCGGTGAGCTGGTCATCACCGCGCCCATGCCCTCCATGCCGGTGCGCTTCTGGCGCGATCCCGACGGAACCCGTTACCACGACGCCTATTTCGACATGTTCCCCGGCGTCTGGCGCCACGGTGACTGGATCACCATCACCGACCGCGGCAGCGTCGTCGTGCACGGCCGCTCCGACTCCACGCTCAACCGGCACGGCATCCGCATGGGCAGCGCCGACATCTACCAATCCGTCGAACGCCTGCCCGAGATCACCGAGGCGCTTGTCATCGGGGCCGAACAGCCCGACGGCGGCTACTGGATGCCGCTGTTCGTCGTCCTCGCCCCCGGCGCCGAGCTCACCGACGAGCTGAAGACACGCATCAACACCGCCATCCGCACCGAGGTCTCCCCGCGCCACGTACCGGATGAAATCCTTGTCGCCCCCGGCATTCCGCATACCCGAACCGGCAAAAAACTCGAGGTCCCGATCAAGAAGCTCTTCCAAGGCGCCGACCCGGCCCGCGTCGTCGAGCGCAGCGCCGTCGACAACCCGGACCTGCTCGATTGGTACGCCGCGCTGCGTTAGAGCGTCGTCGACGCCGATGACGGGGGAAACGTGACCGGTAGCGCGGTCAGGGCGCGGTGGAACGGCCCTGGCCGCCATACCAATTCGTCAGCGGGGATGGCCAGTTTGAGCTCCGGCAATGCGTCGAGCAGCTGGTCGATGGCGTCCTCGGCGATCTGGTAGCCCACCGACTGGGCCGGGCAGGCGTGCGGTCCGATGCTCCAGGCCAGATGCGAGCGGTTGCCCACCCGGTCGCCGGTATTCACCGCCGGGTCATCATTACAGGCGGCGATGCTGATGATGACCGGCTGGTTGGCGGGCAGCCAGATATCGTCGATCAGAATCGGCTGCTTGGGGTAGGTAAAGCACATATTCGCCAACGGTGGATCGTTGAACAAGACTTCGTCGAGAGCATCTCGGGTCGAGAGTCTGCCGTCCAGGACATCCCCCGCGAACCGGTCGTCGACCAGGATCAGCAGGATGGTTTTGACGATCAGATTCTGTAGCGGTTCACTCCCCGCGCCGTAGAGGGCGGCGAGCTGATGCAGCGCCTCCATGTCATCGAGCGCGGCCGGATGCTGCAACACCCGCGAAGCGACATCGTCACCCGGCTGTTCGCGTTTGAGCGCGACCAACTCCATCAACGCCTCGGCGAGCATCGCGTTGCCCTGCGCGGAGTCGACGCTCTCGATAACAGCCGAGATGCCCGCCGCGATCCGGCGGCCGATTTCCGGCGGACAGCCGAGCAAGGCATTGACGGCATCGAAAACGAGCGGAAAAGCGTATTGGCTGATCAGGTCGGCCGTACCGGTTTCGCAGAAGCTGTCGATCAGCGGCACGGCGATCTGCTCGACAGTGGCATGCATGGCGTGCCGATCGACAGAATTCAGACTGGCCGTATTGACCTGCCGGTAGCGGTGGTGTTCGAGGCCGGCACTGTGCTGCGCGTTCGGACGCCAGCCCATCACCGGCAGTACCGGGCAATCGCTGGGGAGGTCTCGCTCCCAGGTGCGCGGATCGGCAGGAAAGCGTTCCGGATCGTGCAGGATCCGCACCGCGGTTCGGTATCCGATCACCAAAGTGGCAGGCACGCCAGGGGCGACGTCCACCGGCACCATCGAGCCATAGCGGTCGCGCAATGCTCGATAGGCGACATGTGGATCGGTAGCGAACTCCGGGGCATACAGCGGGACACGTTCGGTATCGGGGTTCACCGGTGAGTCGAGATGCGGAACCGGACAGGTCGCGGCCTGGGCGTTCGATTGCGATGCACTCAACCGGTTGACTCCTCGTCGCGCTCGAGTCCTGGATCGGTCACGGCGTTCAGTCGACCGCCCCTCTACGCGTGATCATCGCAGAGCGATGAGACGCTGCGCGCCAAGCCCTTTGCCACATTTGGGAAGACGAATCAGGTCCGAATCACAGTGGATCGGACCGGCCCGACCGTCCTGCTCGGACTGACACCTGCGGACGCTCGAACTCCCTGTTCAATACGCCCCAAGTCGGCGCCGCTGGCGCCGCGGACTCGACCCATCTGCGATAGCGTCTGCGTGGTGGAGGTTTCGGCACCAGCCTGCCGCGCCGCATCTCGGGCCTGGACGGGCAATCAGCTACGGATGCGTCGAATCGTACTGCGCCACAGAGCTTTTTGAGCTCCAGTGATGGTCAGGACGAACGATTCGCTGCGCCGCAGGGCTGGGGCCATCCTGGCTTGGTCGGCCAACGCCTTGCGGCAGACTACGGCGGAGGCTTTGCTCGGGTGGCCCGCATCGAAAGGCGGCTGTGGGTCGTATTCGATGTCGAGCTGGATGATTTCGGCGCGTTCCCGGCCGTGGGTTTCACCGACCAACCAGAGGGCGAGGTCGATGCCTGCGGCAACGCCCGCCGCGGTGACGATGCGGTCCGTGTGCACGATGCGCTGGTCACGCTGGGGTTTGGCGCCCAGCAGGCCGAGCGCGCCCTGTGCGGCCCAGTGGGTGGTGGCGGGTTTTCCGTCGAGCAGCCCCGCGGCGGCGAGGACCAGCGCGCCGGTGCAGACCGATGTGGTCCACGTGGTGGTTTCGTGCGCCGCCTCCAACCAGCCGAGGACACGTTTATCGCTGGCGATGGCAGTGGCGGCGGGACCGCCGGGAATAACGATGATCTGCGGTGCGGGAGTTTCCTCGAAGGTATGCGTCACGCCGAGGGCGAGTACTCCGCTGTCGGTGATCACCGGCCCCGGCTCGTGTCCGACGAACCTGATCTCGGTGCCGGGCACGAACCGCAGCACTTCGTACGGCCCGATCGCATCCAGCGCGGTCATCCCCGGATAGAGGACGATCGCGATTTGTTGAGCACTCATTGCTCAGCCTCCCACATCAAGCAGAAATCAAACGTTAAACCATTAGCGTCCGCTGGGCCTGATGTCTGACCGCGACCTGGGCAAATCATGGGGACCGCCAGGTCGTTACCATTGTCGGCATGAGTGTCGACAATCGCCGTACGGCGCGCAAGGCGGTCAGCGGCGACCCGGCACCACGCGAGATCCGGCGTCGACCGAAGAATCGGCGCGCCCAGATCGCCGCGGCATCGGCAGCGGCTTTCGGCGCGCTGGGGTATCACGGCGTCAGCATGGAGGACATCGCCTCCGGGCTCGGCATCAGCTCGGCGGCGCTGTACCGGCACTATCCGAGCAAGTACGCGCTATTCCGGGAGGAATTGCTGCGGGTGGGCACCGCGATGACCCAGTCCGTCGAGCTGCCTGAGGCTGCCGCGGACACCTCGCCCGAGCAGCGGCTGCGCGAGGTGCTCGATTCGCTGATCGCCGTGACGATCGAGAATCGCGCCACGGTGACCCTGGTCCGCTGGGAAGGGCGCTACCTCGAGCCGGAGGACCTCGAGGTGCTCACCGAACAGCAGCTGACCGTCGTCGGCGCGCTCGGCGGTCAGCTCGCGACAGTGCGCCCCGCGCTCAGCGACAACGACGTCAGAGTGCTGCGCGCGGCCATGTTGAGCGCGATCACGAGCATCGCCGACCATCACGCGACATTGCCCGCGAAATCTCTTGCCCGCCTTTTGAATTCGGCCGGTATGGCGATCAGCGCAGCGGAACTGCCGCCGGAGCAGGCGGTGGCGGACCCGGTGCCCGCGGTGGAGATCCCGGATTCGTTCAAACACGAGCTGCTGCTGCGCAAGGCGGTCGAGCTCTTCCACGATCGCGGTTACCCGAATGTCAGCGTCGAAGAGATCGCCACTGCCGCAGGACTTTCGGCGGCTTCCGCGGTGTATCGCTTCTACCGCGGCAAGAGCGATCTGCTGGCCGCCGCATTTCGGCGGGCCGCCGATCGGGTTTCGGGTGCGATCGGTCCCGCGGTGGCCGCCGCGCCCGACGCCGAGGCGGCCATCACCGCGCTGATCGAGCAGTATGTGGCAGGCTCGTTCGCCGAGCGTGCGCTGACGTTCGTGTATTACACGGAATTCCAGCATGTTCCGGCGGAGGAACGAGCGGTGCTGCGAAATATTCAGCGGCTCAGCGTGGAGGAGTGGGCTCGACTGGTGCGCGAGGTGCGCGGCGAGCTGTCGCCCGCGGAGGCCCGCTTCCTTGTTCATGCGGCGTTCGCGTTGGTAGTCGATCTCGGCCGCTCCTTCGGCACCGAGCCGATCGCATCCCCGGCCCGGGTGGCCCTACTCATGCAGCTCGTCCTCTTCGGACGTCCCGGGGGGGGGGGGGGGGGCCCCCCCCCCCCCCGCGCCCCCCCCCCCCCCCCCCCGGGGGGCGGCCCCCCCACCCCCCCCCGGGGTGGTTGTGATGTTGTATTTTGTAAAAAAAACAAAGAAAACAAAGCATCGAGTAA
>NZ_JBHVDF010000012.1:152279-211479 GCF_042802915.1 Nocardia sp. NPDC057440 | reverse complement strand
GTGTTTTTTGTGTCGCGCGCGCCCCGCCGCGCGCCCGCCCGCTCGCCCCCGGGGGGGGGGGTCCCATAGCCCAGCGAGCTCCTCTGTGGGCGCGGGCGGGGGGGGGGGCCCCCCCCCCCCCCCGCGACGATGCCGCACCCTCCCCACATGTGGGCAGAATGCCCTACCAACCGGTCGATGAAAGTTATCGTAGATTCTGATACCAAGCGAAACAGATACTCGATGTAGAAGCTGGTATCCATCGCAATTTGTGATCTTTGATTCAATACGATCACGGGCCAGGAAGCCGCGCATACCCACCATCCGATTGGGCTACCATCGCGACATGGATGCCCAGGATCGCCGCACTGCGCGGAAAGCGACCGCAGGCTCGGGCGGCTCCGCACGCGCGGTGCGGCGGCGTCCGCGCGACCGACGGGCACAGATCGCCGCGGCGTCCGCGGAGGCATTCGGATCCTTCGGGTACCACGGCGTGAGCATGGAGGACATCGCCTCCCGGCTCGACATCAGCTCCACCGCGCTCTACCGGCACTACCCGAGCAAGTACGCGCTGTTCCGGGAGGAGGCGCTGCGCCTGGGCGGACTCAGCGAAGACGCCGTGATGTTGCCCGCGGAGCTGCGCGAGCGGCCCGCCGAAGAACGCCTCGGCCACATCCTCGACGCCCTGATCACGGCATCCATCGCGAATCGTCGCAGCGCCGCCCTGTTGCGCTGGCAGCACCGCTACCTCGAGGACGCCGATCGCCGGATCCTGATCGACCAGCTCACGACTACCGAAGCGGTGGTGCGAGCACTGCTCGCCGAGACACGTCCGCAACTGGACGATGCGGACCGAGCGGTGCTCGCGGCCGCCGCCATGAGCGTGATCGGCAGCATCTCCGATCACCATGTCTCGGTGCCGGTGCGTCCGCTGACCACACTGTTGCGTGCCGCTTGCCGTTCGGTGACCAGCAGCGAGCTGCCGCCACTGAACAGCGCCGACACCGAATCCGTTGGGGCGAGCGAGATTCCGCTGACGTTCAAACATGAGCTGCTGCTCAAGCGCGCGGTCGAGCTGTTCCACGAGCGTGGCTATCCGAATGTCAGCGTGGAGGACATCGCCAATGCGGCCGGGCTGCCTGCCTCGTCGGCGGTATACCGCTTCTACCGCAGCAAAGGCGATATTCTCGCCGCCGCGTTCCGTCGTGCCGCAGACCGGGTTTCGGCGGCGATCGGGCCCGCGATCGCGGCATCCGACAGCCCCGAACAGGCGCTGACGACGCTGATCGAGCTGTACGTCACGGGCTCGTTCGCCGAGCGCGACTTGACCTTCGTCTATTACGCCGAGATCAGCAACGTGCCTGCGGAGGCTCGCACGGTGCTGCGAAACATCCAGCGGCTCAACGTCGAAGAGTGGGCGAAGCTGCTCGCCGCTGTTCGTCCCGAGCTCACCGCGGCCGAGGCGCGACTGCTCGTGCATGCCGCGCTCGCTCTGGTCGTCGACCTCGGTCAATGGCTCGGCCCCGACAATCCGGTCTGCTCGCGGCGGCGGGTGATCCACCTGATGCAGATCATTCTGTTCGGCCGCCCCGCAGGCTGACTGCGGCAATTTCGGCGGCGCGAGCGGCGAGTTGACCTTGTTGACCAGCCGTGTCGCGGCCCGGCAGCTGGTGCTACACAGCTGTCGAACCGTCAGCGCCGGCTTCGATGCCAAGCCGCTTGTCTAGCGCTCCTCGCATCAGCGCGCGGGCCGCGTCTCCATGAACAGCTTGTTTCGCAAGCGCCGAGAAGGACTTCTCATAGAAGACAAGCTCTCGCGGCTGCGTGATGGTCAGCTCTGCCGTGATTGTCTCCACCTGCACCATCCGCTGGTCGTAGATCACGAAATTTGTTGTGGTGTAGATGAATCCGGCAGCCTGCGGAACGATGCCGAAGGCAACTCTGGGCAGCATCATAAGGTTGGTCAGGTGCTCGATTTGCTCGACCATCACCGAGTGGTCGCCGACTGTCGTGTGTAAGGCCTGCTCTCCTATGAGGTAATTGAATCGGTGGATGCCTTCGCGGAGGACACGTTGACGCTCCATGCGTCCTTGGTGGCGGAAATGAAGTACCACACCAAGGTCGAACGGGACGGCCGGTTTTGGCTTGTCCACGTTCCTGAGATCGACCAGTGGACCCAGGCACGCGACCTCCGAGAGGTCGCGCCGATGGCACGCGATCTCATCGCCGTTATGGAGGAGGTTGAGCCGGACCCCTTCGAACTGGATGTCTCGATCGAACTTCCGGTTGAGGTTCGCTCCCGCTGACAGCGATCAAAGCTAGTCTCTTCAGCAGGTTTCGCCTAAGCAGCGAGGAGCCGTTCTGCTGGAGTTATACACCAAGATCACCAGCTTGATGCTGCGGTTCACGCCGGTATACGTTGCCGCGTATTCTTGCCTGTAAATAGCGACGGGTCACGGGCACAGAGCCCGGCTCAACATGCCAGGGATGTCGGGTTGCGACTCCGGAACCTGAGTGAAGGCGTAGGTGATCGCGCGCCCTTCCGGCGTCGCGCCGGAGACCGTGAGGAACCCGTATATCCCGCCGGTGTGGCCGACATACTCTGCGCCACACGGCAAGTGCGTGTACCCGATGCCGAGTCCATAGTTCATGCCTGCCGGCTCGGACCCCATGGAGACACCCGCACGCATCTCGGCCAGCTGGGCCGCGGGTACCACCCGGCCCGCAAGCAGCTCCGAGTAGAAACGATTCAGATCCGCACCGGTGGACACCATCGCGCCCGCGGCCCACGGCACCGAGGGCTCGATCCGGGTCACGTCGGTCATCACCCCGTCGACGGAGGCGTAACCCTTCGGGTGCGGCCCGCGGATGTCCAGCTCGCCGGGACCCGGGAGATAGGTGTCTTCGAGAGCGAGCGGCCGCAGGATGCGCCGGTTCAGCTCCTCGGTATACGGCGCGCCCGTGACCCGCTCGACCAGCATGCCCGCGACGATGTAGTTGGTATTGGTGTACTCCCACCGCGTGCCAGGCGCGAACAATGCCGGCCGCGTCAGCGCGCTGGCGACCTCCTGCGCGGGCGTCACCGTGCGACCTTCGAGCGCCACCCGGTACTCGTCGATCCGCGGGTCGTCGGTCAATTCGGGCAGTCCGCTCTGATGGCGCAGAATGTGACGCACGGTGATGGCGCGGCCATCGATGCCGTCGCCCACCAGCAAGCCGGGCAGGTAGGTGTCGATCGGTTCGTCGAGCCGAATCTTGCCCTCCGCCACCAACTGCAGCACCACCGAAGCGATGAACGACTTGCTGATGGAGCCGATCCGTGTCTGCTGCGGTGGATCGGCGAGGATCGGTGCGCGCGTGTCGCGATCGGCGACACCGCTGGTCAAGATGACCGTGGCACCGTTCTCGGTCACCGTGGCGATCGCCCCGGCCAGCCCGGACTCCACCATCCGATCGATTTCGGCCTGCACGGCCTGCTTTCGGCTGTCGGACACCCCTTGCGCGGCCGGTTTCGGGTCCGATGAGCATCCGACGAGCAGAGCAACCGCGAACGTAGCCACAACGATCGGAAGAAAGCGCACACCTCGACATTAGGACTCGCGGCGCAACGCCACATCGGGGTCGAACCCCGAGATTCACCTGATTTCGACGTCGGCCTCGGAGGATGAGCTTGCGTTGGAGTGCACTCCAGCTTTTACAGTTCGGACATGACGAACACACAGTCCACAACAGCGACTTCTACCAGCGAAAATGACCGTCTCGAACGCGGCTCGGCACTCTTGCGGACCATCAGTGGCAGCCCGAATCCCGCGGCGATCGACAGCCTTGCCGACATCGCACCGGACCTCGGCAGGCTGACCGTCGAGTTCGGCTACGGCGACATCCTGTCCCGCCCCGGCCTGACCCTGCCGCAACGCCAGCTCGCCACGGTGGCCGCGCTCGCGGCCATCGGCAATGCGGCACCTCAGCTGCGCTTCCACATCGACGGCGCGCTGAATGTGGGCTGCACGCGCGAGGAGATCGTGGAGACCCTCATCCACGTCAGCGTGTACGCGGGCTTTCCGGCCACGCTCAACGGACTGACCGCGGCCCGTGCGGTTTTCGACGCCCGCACCGACGTTCCAGCGCAGACCCGAACCGCCCCCGCCCCGACCGGTGACCGGTTCGAGCGTGGCAGCGCCCGGCTTTCGGAGATCGACGGCCACGCCGGCGAGCAGGTCATCGCCTCGCTGCAGGACATCGCCCCCGACCTCGCCCGCTACGTCCTCGAATTCGCATTCGGCGACATCTACTCCCGCCCCGGCCTCGACCTAAAGACGCGTGAGCTGACCACCGTCGCCATGCTCACCGCCCTCGGCACCGCCGCACCCCAACTCGAAGTGCACATCCACGGCCTGCTCAACGTCGGTGGGACCACCACCGAGACGGTCGAAGTCATCACCCAGATGGCGGTCTACGCAGGCTTCCCCGCCGCCCTCAACGCAATCGCCGTAGCACGTAAAGTATTCGCCGACCGCGCGGCGAACTGATCGGCAGCGCCACCCTCGAGCGATGTCGGTGCCGCCACCGCTGACCACCACACGCCGCGCTCGACGAGGGCAGCCACAGCCTTCGATCGCGGCCTGACGGCAGCTGCCTACTTCTCGGCGGCTCGGCGGAAGCAGTAGGCCGATGAGGCCAGATATTGGCGGCAGCGCGCGCCGTGGCCCGCGTGCACGGCAACGATGAAGCGGGCTCTGTCGTAAGTGAGACCAATCGGTTCCTGTGCACAGTCGCGGCTCTGCACGAGCCACAATTCCCTGATATCCGAGCGCAATGTGTCCATCGTTCACCTCCGGGAAAAGTAAATGCACCCGACACCGAGAGGCGCCGCCGGAACCGCGCTCGACTCGGCTGGATCGGACCGAGTCGGGACCGTGCGCCGGGCTTCCGGAAAGCAGGCACCCCGAAAGGGTTTGGGCATAACCCCCGGTGCCGGGTACCGACTAAGCGTGCGCGTTGCGATTCGGCGTATAACAGTCCCGAAACCGGTAAATCCGAGTAATTTCCGATTGAATCAACCTGGTGCGAGGGAGGAGGACCTATGGTTGAAGTCGACTGGACGGGCGACGACGTGCGCGCCCTCCGCGCGGCGATGAAGCGAAGTCGCTACGAGTTCGCGCGCTTGGTGGGCGTCACCCCGCGCACCGTGGTCTTGTGGGAGAACGGCCGGACAACCCGGATGCACGACGCAAGCAGGCGCCTGCTCGACGGGGTCCTGTCGCAGGCCGATTCGGTGGTCGTCACGCGGTTCGAGCGCGCGATCCTCGCGGACTACTCGGCGGCAGGCGAGACCGAAGACACGAGCGCGGCGCTCGTTCGGAATACCAAGCTCGGTAGGGAAACTGGGCTCGACAAGGAAGTCGAGGACAATGACGTGAGACGGCGTGAACTATTAGCCTGCGTAGGCGCGGGCCTGGCCGGCCGAGCAGCGGATCTCGTGGCGAACGAGCCCGAGAAGATGCTGGCCACACTCGATGCCGGATCGATCAGCGAGCGCAGACTCGGCCTGCTGGAGGAGTCGGCGCAGACGCTCGGCACGCGAGTGGTACAGGTGCCGCCCTACGAGTTGCTGCACGCCACGCTCGACCAATTCCGTACTGTGCGAGGGTGTCTCGCCGAACGACAGGCCACCCATCATCAGATCCGGCTGGTCCGCACGGCGGGCAGACTGGCCAACGTCGTCGGTGAAATCCTTTTCAACGAGGGGCATTTCGGCCAGGCCCGGATGTGGTATACGACCGCGATTCATGCCGCGCAGGACATCGGCGACCGCTACTCGGAAGACATCGCGTTGGCCGGCCTCACATATCTGCCCACCTATAGCGATAAACCGAAGGAAGTTTTACACCTACTCGCCCCACGTCTCGCAGAAAATCCGGGACACGGTCCCGCCGTCGCCTGGTTATGGGGAATGGCGGCGCGCGCCCACGCCAGCCTCGGCGACGCCGGCCAATTCGCCTATTGCATAAACAAATCTTCCGCCGCACTCGATGACTTCACCTCTGCGGACCTGCCGGTCGGAATCTTTTCCTTTCGTCCCGAAAAACTCGCTTTCTATCAGGCCATCGGATATTCCCGGCTCGGCCGCGCCGAGGAGACCGCGAGCGCCGCGGCACGGGCGATTTCGCTGTACGACCCGCAGGAAACAATGGAGCCGGCCCTCGTCCAATTCGAGCATGCGACGGCCCTGCTCAGCTCCGGCGAGGTCGACGAGGCGTGTGCGATCGCCACCCGGGCGATCACGAACGGCCACACCTATGTCGGCCTGACGGTCACCAAGCGCGCCAGACAGTTCGACTCGGCCCTGACAGGGCAGCGCGGCCGCGCGGTGTCCGACTGGCGCGAACAGGCTCGGCTGATCTGTGATTCCGCGCGGACACGGGCATGACGGATCCACGCGTCACACGACGCCGCGGACTCCAGCGTCATACGACGCTGAGTTCACAGACCGTCACACGACGCTGCTGCGGGCCGCGCGCTGCCGCTTGCCCCGCATAACGCCTGCCAACCAGACGCCGACCGGCTTGGTGGCGCTGGTTTTCGGCATGAGGTCGGCGAAAGGCGCGTGCGCCCGGCCGACTTCGGCGGCATCGGCGATATAGGCGGACACCGAACTGGCATGGCCCGCCGCCACGGCATGTTCGGCGGTGGCGACCAGTTCCTCGGGCAGTGTCACGGTGATTCGGCGGGTTGTCATGTCTTCCATCATCCTCGCCTGGGCAGACTCTGTATGCATGACGTGCCGATCGTGATGTATTCGCGGGGCGCACCGGCCGGCAGGGGGATGTGGGCCGGCGCGCCCCGCTATTCAGTTGGTTTCGGGGTGCATCGCCGCGATGAGGGAGTTGGGACGCATGTCGAGCCAGTGGGATTCGACGTATTCCAGGCAGGCGGCGCGGGACGCGGCGCCGTAGGCGATGGTCCAGCCGCCGGGGACGGCCGCGAAGATCGGCCACATCGAGTGCTCGCCCTCCTCGTTGATCAGGACGTAGAACTGGGCGTCATCGTCGTCGAACGGGTTGTTCATCGGGGACCTTCCTGGTGGGAACGGAGAATCGGGATCACGCACGATTCGCGTCGGCCAAGACCGTGGTCAGCACGTGGCCGATACGGGCAAGGGCGGACCCGGAAGTCATGCGCCAGTGCGAGGACTGGACGGCATGGTTGTGCACGGTGCCGTCGATGGCCGCCGACCAGCTCGCGGCGCCGGTGGCGCCGGTCGGATCGTCGAGTGCCGCGGTGAAGTAGACGAGATTGCCCTTGTACGGGCGCGGGCGGTAGCGGGTGATGAGCCGCAGCGAGCGGGTGCCCGCGTCCAGTACCCGGCCCAGACGCGTGGCGCCGAAGGAGGCGAACGGTTCCGGCAATTCGGCGATGCGCTGTGCGAGCCGGGTGCGGTCGAGTTCGGCGTCCGCGTCGTCGGCCTGTTCGCCGAGCAGGCCGCCGAGCAGATCGGCCAGCGGAACCGTCGCCGACTCGTCCACCGTGATGTTCAGCGAGCTGTCCATCATGGCGAGCAGGGCGACATGCTGGCCCTGATCCTGCAAGTGGATCGCCACCGCGTGCGCGAGCACACCGCCGAGCGACCAGCCGAGCAGGTGGTACGGGCCTTCCGGTTGGACGGCGCGGATTTCTCGTGTGTAGCGCAGCGCCCAGTCCTCGATCGAATCCGGCAGGGCGGCATCCGAACTCAGCACCGGCGACTGGATGCCGTAGATGCCGCGCTCGGGGTCGATATACGCGGCGAGCCCCGCGAAAGACCATGCGACGCCACCGACCGGATGCAGGCAGAACAGCGGCTCGCGGACGCCGCCCGGCCGCAGCGGCAGCAACACGTCGAACGCCGCGTGTGCCTCGACTCGGCCGCGGCCGGACCGGCGCGAGGCCAGCTGTGCGACCACACCCGCCGGTGTCGGGGCGGCGAACAGCCAGACGACCGGGATCTCTTCGACGAGCGCGGCACTCAGGCGGGTCGCGAGCCTGGTGGCGAGCAGCGAGTTGCCGCCGCGTTCGAAGAAGTTGTCGTCGAGCCCGATTCGCCCCGCCTCGAGCACCTCGGCGAAGACCGCGCAGACGGTCTGCTCCAGTTCGGTGGCCGGCGCCCGGAATTCGCGAGTACTCGTCTCCGGTCGCGGCAGAGCCGCCCGGTCGACCTTGCCATTCGCGTTCAACGGCAAGGCGTCCAGCTGCCGCAGCATCGCCGGGACCATGTAGCTGGGCAGCACATCGGTCAGCGCCGAGCGCAGCGCGTCGTGCTCGAGCCGCTCGGTGGCGGTGAAATACCCGATCAGCATTGCGTTCGCGCCACCGGTGTGCTGGGCGACGACGACGGCATCGGACACCGCGCGTTGCGAGCGCAGCGCGTGCTCGATCTCGGCGAGCTCGATACGGTAGCCGCGAACCTTCACCTGGAAGTCGCGGCGTTCGACGTACTCGAGGTTGCCGTCCGCGCCCCAGCGCACGATGTCGCCGGTGCGGTACAGGCGCGTCCCCGGTGTGCCGAACGGGTTGGCGACGAATCGTTCCGCGGTCAGCTCAGGCCGACCGTGATACCCCCTGGCCAGCTGGGCCCCACCGAGGTACAGCTCGCCGGTGACACCGGCCGGAACCGGATGCATCCGGTCGTCGAGAACATAGACCTGGTTGCCCGACTCCGGGGTGCCTATCGGCGCCACCGCATGCCTGGTACCGGCGCAGGCCGGGAATCTAGTGACCGAGACCGCCGCTTCGGTGGGGCCGTACAGGTTGTCGATCCGGGCACTGGTGAGCGCACCGACGCGATCGACCGTCGCGGTCGGCAATGCCTCGCCGATCACGAGCAGCCTGCGCAGCGAGCGCGGCAAGAGCCGGACGCCGGACGCCTCGGCCACCATGGCCAGCAGCGAAGGCACCAGCGTCACCGTGGTCACCGATGCGCGTCGAATCAGATCCACCAGCGCGGCCGGATCACGCTGGACACCCTGCGGCGCGAGCACTACCCGGGCCCCGGTGCGCAGGGCCCACCAGAATTCCCACACCGAGAGGTCGAACGCCGCCGAGGTCATCAGCAAGCTCGCGTCGTCGGTGTCCAGGCGGTACTCCGACTGCATCCAGTCCAATTGGTGTGCGATGGCCGCGTGCGGCACGGCGACACCCTTGGGTGTGCCGGTCGAGCCCGAGGTGAAGATGACATAGGCGGTGTTCGACGGCGTGAGCGCCGCCACCCGCTCCTCGGCGCGCACCGGGCCCGCATCCGCCACCACGTCGGCGATCGAGATATCCAGCACCACATCGTGTTGCGCCACCGCTTCCGGCAACATCGGCTGCCCGGGGGCGGTCAGCACCAACGCGGGGTTGGCGGCGGCCAGCACGCTCACGGTGCGTTCCAGCGGATGCGCGGGGTCGAGCGGCACGTACGCGCCGCCCGCGGCCACCACCGCGTACATCGCGACCATCAGGTCGATGCTGCGCGGGATGGCGAGAGCCACCAGCGCTTCCGGGCCGATACCGCGGCCGATAAGGGCGCGTGCCAGCCGGTACACCCGAGCGCCGAACTCCGCGTAGGTCAGGGTGGTCTCGTCGTCGACGACAGCCACCGCGTCCGGTGTCCGTGCCACTTGGGTGTCGAATGCGGTGACCAGCGTGGCCGGTGCGAATGCCCGGTCGGCCCGGTTCCAGGTCACGATCATGCGCTCGCGTTCGGCGGTGTCGAGCAGCGCGAGGTCACCGACCGGCCGGTGCGGCGCGGCACACACCGCGGTCAGCAGTCGTTGCAGGCGTCCGGCGAAGCCCGCGACGGTGGACTCGTCGAACAGCACAGTCGCGTAGGTGATCGAGGCGGACATGCCCGCCGGATCACCGTCCGCGTCGTATCGGTCGGTCACCACCAGGTGCAGATCGAATTGCGAGACCTCGTAGTCGAAATCGGCCGCGGTGGCGGTCGATCCGTCCAGTGCGAAGTCCGCTTCGGTCTGGTTGTGGAAGGAGAAGCCGACCTGGAACAGCGGGTGCCGCGCGGTCGAGCGCTCCGGATTCAGCACCTCGACCAGGCGCTCGAACGGCACGTCCGCGTGCGAGAAGGCCGCCACGTCCCTGGCGCGAACCTGGTCGAGCAGCTCGGTGAATCCCTCGGCCGCGTCCACCTGGGTGCGCAGCACCAGGGTGTTCACGAACATGCCGACCACGTCGTCGAGCGCGGCCTCGCCGCGGCCCGCGATCGGGGTGCCCAGCGCGATGTCCCGTGTTCCGGACAGGCGTGCGAGCAGGACCGCGAACGCGGCGTGCACCACCATGAACAGCGTCGCGCCGGACGCGCGGCCCAGCTCGGTGAGGCGGGCGTGCGCCTGCGCGTCGATCGCGAAATCCACATGCCCGCCGCGGGTGGCGGCGATGGCCGGTCGCGGCCGGTCGGTCGGCAGGGCAAGCTGGGCGGGCAGTTCGGCGAGTGTTTCGGTCCAGAACCGGAGTTGCTGGGAGACCAGCGACTCCGGATCGTCCTCGGAGCCGAGCAGCCTCCGTTGCCACACGCTGTAGTCCGCGTACTGCACCGGCAGCGGCGCCCACGCGGGAACGCCGCCCCGCTTGCGCGCGGCGTAGGCGACCATCACGTCGCGGGCCAGCGGCACCAGTGACGAACCGTCGGCGGCGATGTGGTGTACGACCACCACGAGCACGTGCTCGCCCGCCGTTGCCGCCTCGGCAGCGACAGGAACGAACAGCCGGGCCCGCAACGGCACCGATTCGGTGACGTCGAAGCCGCCGCCGATGAAATCGGTGACCGCGGCGACGAGGTCGTCGAGGGGAATCCGGATCGGCGCGAGCGTGGGCACGCCCGCCTGCTCGATCGGCAGCACCACCTGCACCGGGCCGGAATCGCGCTGCGGGTAGACGGTGCGCAGCACCTCGTGGCGCGCCACCACATCGGTGATCGCCGCGTTCAAGGCGGTGACGTCGAGATCGCCGGTCAGCCGCACCGCCAACGGAATGTTGTACGCGGTGGATTGGCGATCCAACCGGTTGAGGAACCACATGCGCTGCTGCGCGAGCGACAGCGGGACCGGATCCGTTCCGGCGCGCCTGGTCAGTGCGGGACGTGCCGGCGCCGCGGCCGGATCAGTGGCGGCGAGGGCGGCGGCCATGGCGCGCACCGTCGGATGCTCGAAGACCATCCGGACCCCGACCGTCAGATCAACGCGGTTGCCGAGCCGAGCGGCCAGTTGCGTGGCGATCAGCGAATTCCCGCCGAGCGCGAAGAAGTCGTCATCAGCGCCGACCGCGTTCGGCCGGTCGAGGCCGAGCACCTCCGCGATGGTCTCGGCGACCGCATGCTCGAAGGCGGTCTCCGGTGCGCGGTAGGCGGTGCGCGCCTGCACGGTCCGGAAATCGGGTTCCGGCAATGCCTTCCGATCCAGCTTGCCGGTGGGAGTCAGCGGCATGTCGTCTAGCACCATGATGGCGGCGGGCACCATATAGGCCGTCAGCGCGCGTCCGGCGAAGGCGGCGAGCTCCGCGGTGTCGATCGTGGCGTGTGCGGCGGCGACCACGTAGGCGATCAGCGACACATTCCCCGCGTCGTCGGTGTGGCCGATGGTCACCGCGTATTCGACGGTGTCGTGCGCCGCGAGCACGGTGTCGATCTCACCGAGCTCGATGCGCAGGCCGCGCACCTTGACCTGGTGGTCGGCGCGTCCCACGTAGTGGATCGCACCCCCGGTGGTCCAGCGGACCAGGTCGCCGGTTCGGTACAACCGTCCGCCCACGGGGCCGTAGGGGTCGGCGATGAAGCGGTCTGCCGACAGCGCGGGCCGCGCATGGTAGCCACGGGCGAGGCCGGGCCCGCGCAGGTACAGCTCACCGGTGACCCCGACCGGGACCGGTTGCAGTCCGGTGTCGAGCACCACCGCCGACATACCGTGGATCGGCGTGCCGATGTCGAACGGATCGCCGGGACGGATCCGTTCGCTGATGTTCGTGATGACCGTGGTTTCGGTCGGGCCGTAGGTGTTGAAGAAGGCACGCGTGGTTCCCCAGCGCTGCACCACATCCGGGCTGTAGGACTCACCGCCGACGGTCAGATGTGTGAGCTCGGGCAGCTGCGTCGCGTCGAGGGTTTGCAGCACGGCCGGTGTGATGAACGCATGGGTCACGCGCTGGTCGCGGATGAGCGCGGTCAGTTCGGCGCCACCGTAGACGCCGGACGGCGCGACCACCATCGCCGCACCGGCGGGCAGCGCGAGCAGCAGTTCGAGCATCGAGGCGTCGAAGCTGGGTGAGGTGACGTGCAGTGTCCTGGATGCCGAGGTGATCGAGTACCGATCACGCTGGGCACACGCGATTCCGGCGAGGCCCGCGTGTGTGGCCAGCACACCCTTGGGGACGCCGGTCGAGCCGGAGGTGTAGATCATCCACGCGGGGTTGTCGATCCGCACCGGGCGGACCAGTTCGTCCGCACCGATCGGCCCTGCGCTCGTGTGCCGCATCCGCGCCGTAACGGCGGGCGCGTCCAACATCAGCCATTCGGCGCCGCCGGGCAGTCCGGGCCGGCTCGCGGTGGTCGTGAGTCCGACCGCCGCGCCGGAATCCGACAGCATGTGCGCGATCCGATCGGCCGGGTAGGTCGGGTCGACCGGAACGAAGGCGGCGCCGGTCTTGGCCACCGCCCAGATCGCGAGCACCGACTCGGCCGAACGCGCGATGGCCACGGCGACGAAGTCTTCTGCGCCGATGCCGTGACCGATGAGCATTCTGGCCAGCCGTGACGACTGCTCGTCCAAGGCCCGATAGGTCAGCTCCCTCTCGGTTGCGATCACGGCGGTGGCATCGGGATTCATGGCGACGGCGGCGGCCATCAGCTCGGCGAGGGTCTGGCCGTGCACCGGGTCGGCGCCCCGCCTGCCGAGCAGGTCGGCGCGTTCGGCAGGAGCGAGCAGGTCGGCGGCACCGATCGCCGTATCGGGATTCGCGGTGAGCGCGCCGAGGAGGCGGCCGAACCGGCGCAGCAGCGTGGCGGCGGTGTCCGCGTCGAACAGGTCCGTGGCGTAGGTCAGCTCGACCGCGAGGTGACCGTCGGCATCCGGCTCGGCGGCGACGGTGAACTGCAGATCGAATCGCGCCACCGGCTCGTCGAATTCGACCGGCGTCAGCTCGAGGCCGGGCACCGAGACGGTGCCGGGCCCGGTATCGGCGTAGCTGAGCGCGACGGTGAAGAGCGGATGCCGTGCCTGCGAGCGCTCGACGCCGAGTTCATCGGCGACTCGCTCGAACGGAACCGTCGCATGGGCGAAGGCCGCCAGATCGACCGTCCTCGTCTGCGTGAGCAGTTCGGTGAACGACAGCTTGCGGTCCGGGCGGGTGCGCAGCACCAGGGTGTTGACGAACATGCCGACCAGATCGTCGAGCGCGGCCGCACCGCGCCCGGCGACCGGAGTACCGATGGCGATATCGGCGGATCCGGACAGCCGGGCCAGCAGCACCGCGAGGGCGGCGTGCACGACCATGAACGAGGTCGCATTGTGCTGTCTCGCAAGCTCGTGCACGCGAGCGCCGACGCCACCACCGATCCGCGCGCGCATGTTCGCACCACGCTCGGACGCGATGGCAGGCCGCGGCCGGTCGGTGGGCAGCGCGAGCTCTTGCGGCAATTCACGCAGGGTTTCGCGCCAGTACGCGAGCTGCGGTGCGGCCACCGAATCCAGCGACTGCGTCTGCCACAGCGCGTAGTCGGCGTACTGCGCGGCGAGTTCGGGCCAGGTCGGCGCGGTGTCGAGCAGCCGGGACAGATAGGCCGACAACAAGTCTCGCAGCAGCGGATTCATCGAATAGCCGTCCGCGGCGATGTGGTGCAGCACGGCGACGAGCACGTGACTGGATTCGTGCTCACGTAGCAGCACCGCGCGCACCGGCACCTCGGTGCTGACATCGAAGCCCGCGCCGATGAATTCGGCAATGCGCTCGTCGACCGACCGCAGCTCCCTGGTGTCGATGACCAGCCGCACCGGCGCAGGCTCGGCGGGCAGGATCACCTGGTGGCCGGTGCCGGTGGCATCCACCGGATACATCGTGCGCAGCACCTCGTGCCGGGCGACGACATCGGCGAAGGCGGCGCACAGGGCGACTTCGTCGAGTTCGCCGCGGATGCGCACGGCCACCGGAATGTTGTGCACGGCCGACGCCGGGTCGAGGCGGTTGAGGAACCACATGCCACGCTGCACCGGCGCGAGGGGAACGAGCTCGGGGCGCGGTCCGGCGATCAGCGGCACTACCTGTTCGGTCGCGTCCGCTTCGGCGGCGAGCCTGGCCGCCAGCGCCCGCACGGTCGGCGACTCGAACAGCAGCCGCACCGGAACCCGCCGACCGAGCCGCTCGCCGAGCCGGGCGAGCACTCGGGTGGCGATCAGCGAATTGCCACCGAGATCGAAGAAGTTGTCGTCGGCGCCGACGGGCGAGGACCCGAGCACCGCCTCGAACGCCGCGGCGACAAGACGCTCGGCCGGGGTGACGGGCGCGCGATAGGCGGTCCGGTCGAACACCGGCTCCGGCAGGGCGTTTCGATCGAGTTTGCCGGAAGCGTTGAGCGGGAAGGCATCCAGCACCACGACCGCCGAGGGCACCATGTAGGACGGCAGGGCGTCGGACGCGGCGCGCGATACTCGGCTCTCGACCTCGTCGGCTCCGATTCCACCGAGCGCGGTCACGTACACAACCAGGTGATCGCCGACGCCTGCGCGGACGACCCCGGCGGCGGCCTGGCCGACACCAGGCACAGCGGCCACGACAGATTCGATCTCGCCCAGTTCGATGCGCTGCCCGCGGAACTTCACCTGGAAGTCGGTGCGGCCCAAATACCCCAATTCGGCGGTGGTAACACTGGTTTCCCAGCGAACCAGATCGCCCGTGCGGTACATGCGCTCGCCGGGCTCACCGAAGGGGTTGGCGACGAAGCGGTCCGAGGTCAGCTCGGGCCTGCCGTGGTAGCCGCGGGCGAGCTGGGCGCCCGCCAGGTACAGCTCTCCCGCGACACCGGGAAGGGTCGGGCGCAGGCGCGAATCCAGCACGTAGACCCGGCTGTTCCATTCCGGGTTACCGATCGGCATGACGGTGCGGTCGATTTCACCGGTGACGTCGCGGTGGGTGATGCTCACCGCCGCCTCGGTGGGGCCGTACAGGTTGTGCAGCCGCGCCCCGCTGACCGCGCCGAAGGCACGGACGGTTTCGGCGGGCAATGCCTCACCGATGACGAACACCGTGCGCAGCGTCGCGAGCGCGTCGGTGTCGGCGTGCCCCGCGAAGACGCTCAGCATCGACGGAACGAAATCGGTGAGGGTGACGCCGTGCTCGACGATGACCTCGGTCAGATAACCCGGATCGCGATGGCCCTCCGGGGTGGCCAGGATCAGTGTCGCCCCGATCCGCAGCGGCAGGAAGTACCCCCACAGCGAGACGTCGAAGGTGGTCGCCGTCTTCTGCAGGTACACATCCTGCGAGGTCAGCACGTACTCCGATTGCATCCAGGTCATCTGGTTGACGATCGCGGCGTGCGAGACGCTGACGCCCTTGGGCTTACCGGTCGACCCGGAGGTGAACAGAACGTAGGCGGGGTGGTGCGGGTGGAGCGCGGCGGTCCGCTCGCCGGCCGCGATCGGGTCGTCGGCGTAGCCGTTCAGGCCGACCGAGTCGAGGCAGATCGTCGGCCCGGCATAGCCGAAGTCGGCTCGATCGGCTTCGGTGGTGAGCAGCGCGGCAGGCTGCGCGGTATCGAGAATGTGCGCGATGCGCAGGGCCGGATGATCCGGATCGATCGGGACGTAGGCGCCACCGGCCTTGAGCACCGCGTACATCGCGACCACCAGGTCGGTCGAGCGCCGAATGGCCAGCGCCACCAGCGATTCCGGGCCGACTCCCCCGGCGATCAGGCATCGGGCGAGCTGGTTGGTCCGACGGTCCAATTCGTCGTAGGTGATAGTCGCGCCCGCACTGCCGTTCTCGGCCGCGAACACCAGCGCCGTGGCGTCCGGGGTGGCCGCGGCCTGCGCCTCGAACTCGTCGAGCAGTAGTTCCGCGACGAACGCGGTGTGCGCCGAGTCGTTCCATCGGCGCACCACCCGGTCCCATTCGCCGGACTCGAACAGGTCGATATCGCCGACCACCTGCGCGGGGTCGGCGACCACCGCCGCCAGCAGGCGGGTGAATCTGGCACCGAAGGTGACGATGGTCGACTCGTCGAAAAGATCTGTCGCATAAGTGAATCGGAGTGCGTCATCGGCGACGGTCAGCTGCAGGTCGAATCGGGTCGTCGCGTACTCGAAGTCGTGCTCGGTGAGGGTCACCCCCGCAGGCTCGACCGCGACCGGCGCGAGGTTCTGGAAGAACAGCGCGATCTGGAACAGCGGATGGCGCGCTTCGGAGCGGGGCGGGTCGAGCACCTCGACCAGTCGCTCGAACGGCACCTCGGCGTGCGCGAAGGCATCCAGATCGCCCTCGCGCACCCGTCGCAGCACGGCGGCGAAGGTGTCCGAACCGGGCACCTCCGCGCGCAGCACCTGGGTATTGACGAACATGCCGACCAGATCGTCGAGCGCGGCAGCGCCGCGGCCCGCGATCGGCGCACCGATGGCGATGTCTTCCCCGCCCGACATCCTGGCCAGCAGCGTGGCGAGCGCGGCATGCACCACCATGAACGGGCTGGCGTCGTATCGCCGGGCGATGGCGGCGATTCCGTCTCGAAGCGCAGCGTCGAGAGCGAGGGTGGCGGTCGCCGCGGCATGGGTGGCGATCGCCGGACGCGGCCGGTCGGCAGGCAGGTCGAGCTGTGCGGGCAGCCCGCGCAGGGTCTGCTGCCAATAGCGCAGCTGTGCCGCGGCCAGCGATTCCGGATCGTCCTCGGCCCCGAGCAGCTCGCGTTGCCAGAGCGCGTAATCGGCGTACTGCACATCGAGTTCGGTCCAGGCCGGCGCGCCGCCGGTGGCGCGCGCCGCATAAGCGGTGGCGATATCGCGAGCCAGCGGGCCCATCGAAAAGCCGTCGGCCGCGATGTGATGCACCACCAGCGCGAGAATGTGCTCGCGATCGGACAGTCGGGCCAGGCCGACGCGCAGCGGCACCGCGGCGGTGACGTCGAACGGCGCCGCCGCCAGATCCAGCAGCGCGGCAGCCACATTCGCCGGATCGAGCGCCACGATCGGCGGGGTGTGCGTGCGGTCCAGGATCCGCTGGAACCCGGTGCCGTCGATATCCGGATACACGGTGCGCAGCGTCTCGTGCCTGCCGACCACGTCGGCGAGCGCGGCGGCCAGCGCGCCGGTGTCGAGGTCGCCGGTCAGCCGGATGGCGACCGGGATGTTGCTGACCGTCTCGTCCGGGTCGAAACGGTTGAGGAACCACATGCGCTGCTGCGCGGGTGACAGCGGCACCAGCTCGGGTCGTGGCCGCGCGGCGAGCTTCGGACGGCGGCTGGTGCCTGCCAGCCGGGCCGCCCGTGCGGCGAGCCCCGCCACGGTCGGTGTCTCGAACAACAGCCGGACCGGGATGTCCGCGTTCACCGCGACGCCGAGCCGCGCGGCCACCTGGGTGGCGATCAGCGAGTTGCCGCCGAGTGCGAAGAAATCGTCTTCCGCGCCGAGCTTTTCGATGCCGAGCAACTCGCCGATGATGCCCGCGACCGTGTGCTCGGCAGCGGTCTCCGGTGCCCGATAGGCCGCCGTATGAAACTCGGGCGCGGGCAGCGCCGCGCGGTCGAGTTTGCCGGAAGCGTTGAGCGGGAGAGCATCCAGCGCGACGAACGCCGACGGCACCATGTAGGCGGGCAGCACCGCGTTCAGCTCGGCGCGCACGCCGTCGGTGTCGACTGCCGTCTGCGCCGCGATCAGATACGCGACCAGCTGGTCGCCGAGCCGGTCGTCGGTGCGCACCACTACGACGGCCTGCCCGATGGCGGCCATGGCGGTGAGCGCGGCCTCGATCTCGCCGAGCTCGACGCGCAGGCCACGCAGTTTCACCTGGAAGTCGGTGCGACCCAGGTATTCCAGTTCGCCCGCTGCGGTCCACCGCACCAGGTCACCGGTGCGGTACATCCGCTCGCCCGCGCCGAACGGACTGGCCACGAACCGATCCGCGGTCAGCTCCGCGCGGGCGACATACCCCTGCGCCAGTTGCCTGCCCGCCAGGTACAACTCGCCCGCGACGCCGGCGGGCACCGGGCGCAGCCGTGAATCCAGTACGTACACCCGGGTGTTGGACACCGGTCGCCCGATCGGCACCGACACCGCGTCGGCGTCGGCGACCTCGTGGTAGGTCACATCGACGGCGGCTTCGGTCGGACCGTAGAGGTTGTGCAGGCGGGCTCCGGTGAGCGCACGCAGCCGTTGTGCCGTCACCGCGGGCAACGCTTCCCCGGAAGCGAACACCTGCCTCAGCGAAACACACTGCGCGGCAAGTCCATCGGCGACGAACACCGCGAGCATCGAAGGCACGAAATGCACGACCGTGACCCGCTCCGCGGACATGAGGCGGGCCAGATAGACCGGGTCGCGATGCCCGTCCGGGCGCGCGACGATCAACCGGGCCCCGACCTGCAACGGCCAGAAGAACTCCCACACCGACACATCGAAGGTCGCGGGCGTCTTCTGCAAGACGACATCGTCATCGGAGAGCGGGTATTCGGCCTGCATCCAGCGCAGCCGGTTGACGATCGCCGCGTGCGATACCGTGACGCCCTTCGGCCGACCGGTCGAGCCCGACGTGAAGATCACATAGGCGGGATGGCCAGGAGCCAACACCCCCGTCCGATCCGCGTCGGTCAGCGGCCGCGCCGAATAGGCGGCCAGGTCGAGACGGTCGATCCTGAGCTGCCGCACTCCCCCGACTTCCAGATCGAGCCCTGCGGTCAGCACACAGACGGGTCGCGCGGTCGCGAGCATGTATTCGGTGCGCTCGGCCGGGTGATCCGGGTCGAGCGGAACGTAGGCGCCACCCGCGACCGTCACCGCGTACATGCCGATGACCAGGTCGATCGAACGCCGCATCCCCAGCGCCACCAGCGAATCCGGGCCGACACCCTGCGCGACGAGGAACCGCGCCAACTGGTGCACGCGCGCCGCGAAGTCGCAGTAGGACAGACTCGTGCCCGCCTGGGTCACCGCGGGCGCGAACGGTGTCCGCGCCGCCTGGGCCTCGAACAGCGACACCAGCGTCGCGGTCGAGTCGAACTCGGTGGTCGTCGCGTTCCAGGATTCCAGGATGCGCACCCGCTCGGCGTCATCCAGCAGTTCGATATCACCGAGCCGCACCGCCGAATCCAGCACGACGGTCTCCAGCACCCGCACGAAACGTGTGGCGAACGACCGGACCGTCGACTCGTCGAACAGGTCTGTCGCATAACGCAGTTCCGCACGCAGTGCGGTGCCGTCCGCCGCGGCGACCTCCGTCAGCGCCAGCGACAACTCGAACTGCGCGATCGGATTGTCCAACTCGAACGCCGAGACCTCCAGCCCGGGCAGCCGCAGCATCGTGTCGTCGCGATGCTCGAAGGTGAGCAGCGTTTGAATGATCGGCGAATGTGCTTGCGAGCGGACCGGATTCAGCTCCTCGACCAGACGCTCGAAGGGCAGATCGGCATTCGCGAAGGCACGGACATCGGTGTCGCGCACCTGTGCGAGCAGCTCGCCGAACGACGCGCCTGCCGACACCGGGGTGCGCAGAACCAGGGTATTGACGAACATGCCGACCAGATCGTCGAGTGCTTCCTCGGCCCGGCCCGCGATGGGCGTGCCGATCGCGACATCGTCGGTTCCCGCCAGCCGCGCGAGCACGGTGGCGAAGGCGGCGTGCACGACCATGAAGGTCGACACCCCGTGCCTGCGTGCGAGATCGGCGATCGCCGTGGTCTTCTCGGCGGCGACCTCGAAGCCGACCGCGGCGCCGCGGCCGGAGGCCACCGGCGGACGCGGCCGGTCGGTCGGCAGCTCGAGAACCGGTGCGAGCCCGTCGAGTTCGGCACGCCAGTGCGCGATCTGGCCCGCCAGCACCGATTCCGGATCGGTGGCCGAGCCCAACACCTCGCGCTGCCACAGGGTGAAGTCCGCGTACTGAACCGGCAGCGGACGCCATTGCGGCTGCGCGCCCGCCGTGCGCGCGGCATAGGCGGCCATCAGGTCCCTGGCCAGCGGGCCGGTGGAGACGCCGTCCGCGGCGATGTGGTGCACCACGACGACCAGCACGTGATCGTGCGGCGCGACGCGCAACACTGTGGCCCGCACCGGCAGGCCGGTGCGCAGATCGAAGCCGAGCCCGACGGCCGCGACAACCGCGCTCGGCAGCTCGTCGGTGGTGACGTCCACCTGGCGCAGCCGCAGACCGATCTCCGCCATCGGCGTGACCACCTGGGCAGGCCCCGCCCCGTCGTCCGGGAAGACCGTCCGCAGCGACTCGTGCCTGCCGATGACATCGAGCAGGGCGGCGCGCAGGGCGGCGAGGTCCAGCGCGCCCGCGAGCCGGATGGTGATCGGGATGTTGTAGACGGCCGAGTCCGGATCGAGCCGGTTGAGCAACCACATTCGGGTCTGCGCCTGCGACAGCGGGATTCGTGACGGTCGCGCCGTGGCGACGAGCGGCGGCAGCGCCCGTTGCGGCGTCCGGGTCACGTGCACGGCCAGTTGCGCGACGGTCGGCGACTCGAATACCGCACGCACGTTCAGATCACAGCCCAGCGCGGCATTCGCGCGGGCGACCAGGCGCATGGCGAGCAGTGAATTGCCGCCGCGCGCGAAGAAATCGTCGTCGGCGCCGATCGGCGCGTCATCGGCGACCCCGAGCAGGTCACCGATCAGCGCGGCGAGCACCGATTCACCACCCTCGCGCGGCGCACGGAATGCCGTTGCCGGACCGGTGAACTCGACAACCGGGAGTGCCGCGCGATCGAGCTTGCCCACCGTGGTGAGCGGCATCTCCTCCAGCACGACCAGGTGGGCGGGAACCATGTAGCCGGGCAGCCGGTCGCGGACAGCGGTATGCACCGCGGCGGCCGATAACCCGTTGCCGGACACGTAGCCCACCAGGCATTCGGTGCCCGCGGCGTCGCGTGCCAACACCACCGCGGCGTTCGTGACGCCCGCGGCCGCCAGCAACGCCGATTCGATCTCGCCGAGCTCGATCCGCTGACCGCGCAGCTTCACCTGGAAATCGTTGCGGCCCAAGTAGACCAGGTCGCCGTCCCGGTTCCAGCGCACCAGGTCGCCGGTGCGGTACATGCGAGCCCCTGGCACGCCGAAAGGATCGGCGAGAAACCGCTCCGCGGTGAGTCCGGTCCGGCCTTCATAGCCACGCGCCAACTGATCGCCGGCCAGATACAGCTCACCTGTGACGCCTGTCGGCACCGGACGCAGCCGGGTGTCGAGCACGTAGGCGCGGGTGTTCCAGTTCGGCCGGCCGATGGCCAGGTCGGGGCCTTGATCGGCGTCGGTGAATTCGTGGTAGATCGTCGAGATCGCGGCCTCGGTCGGTCCGTACGCATTGTGCACGGACCCGCCGATGTGCTCACGCAGCGCGCCGAGCAGCTCAGAGGGCAATGCCTCACCGCCACAGTGCAAATGGCGGAACGAGCGCAATGCGTCACCGTGCCCCTCGGCGAGCAGCGCGGCGAGCACCGAGGGCACGTGCTCGGCGAACGTGACGGCGTGTTCGCGCATCAGCCCGGCCAGATAGTCCAGGTCGAGGTGACCGCCGGGACGCGGAATCACCAGTGGCGCACCGACCGCCGCGGGCAGGAAGCATTCCCACACCGAAACGTCGAAGGTGAGCGGCGCACGCTGCATGATCCGATCGTCGGCGGTGACCTCGTATCGGCTTTCCAGCCAGCGCAATTGGTTCATGATGGCCCGATGGCTGGTGGTCACGCCCTTGGGCAGACCGGTCGAACCCGACGTGAACAGCACATAGGCGGCGTTGTCCGGTCGCAGTGGTGCGATGCGGTCGCCGCCGAGGATCGGGCCTGCGCCCAGGCCCGCGAGTGCCAGCCGCTCGACCGCGGTCACCCGGACTCCTGGCAGCGGGGGCAGCGTCGCCCCGCCCACGGCAAGCACCAGCCGCACGCCTGCCGTACCGAGGATGTGTTCGATCCGTTCGGCAGGATGATCCGGATCGACGGGCAGATACGCGCCGCCCGCCTGCACGATCGCGAACATCGCCACGATCATGTCGACGGACTTCCGCGCGGCGAGCCCGACGATCGTGTCGGGGCCGATCCCTTCCGAGATCAGCAGGCGGGCAAGCCGGTTCGACCTGGCAGCCAGTTCGCCGTAGGTCACGCAAGCGCCCTCGAACAGCAGCGCGGCCGCATCGGGATTCGCCGCGGCATTGCGGTCGAGCAGGTCACCGAGTGTCTCGCGGGGCAGCCGGTGCACAGTGGCATTGCGGTCGGAGAGCAGCAGTCCGCGCTCGGCCACCGACATCAGCTCGACATCGCCGACCATCGTGCGAGCGTCGCGCACGATGGCGCGCAGCACCCGTTCGAAACCGGCCAGGAAGCCGGCGGCCGTGTGTTCGTCGAACAAGTCGAGTGCGTAATGCAGGTGCACGTCGATGCCGTCGGCCGAGCCGTCGGCGTCATAGCGGTCGGTGAGCGTCCAGTCCAAGTCCAACTGGATCGGGCCAGGACCCGCGTCAATGGCGGCGATGGCGAGCCGGTTGAGCCGGAAGTCCGGCTTGGTCTGGTTCTGCAGCGTCAGCGACACCTGGTACAGCGGCGCATGCGCCTGGGAGCGAACCGGGTTCAGCACCTCGACCAACTGCTCGAACGGCACTGCCGCGTGATCGAATGCGGCGAGATCGGTGTCGCGGACGTGGTCGAGCAGCTCGGCGAGGCGTGCGTCGGGTCGAACGTCGGTGCGCAGCAGCAGCGTATTGACGAACATGCCGACGAGTTCGTCGAGCGCCTCGTCGCCGCGGCCCGCGACCGGCGCGCCGATCACCACCTCGGCGGTACCCGCGAGGCGGGCGAGCAGCACCGCGAGCGCGGTGTGCAGGACCATGAACGGCGAGACCCGGTGCGTCGTCGCCACCTCCTGGATCGACTGGTGCAGTGCACGATCCAACCGGCCGGTGATCGCGGCCCCTCGGTGGGTGGACACCGCTGGGCGCGCCCGATCCGACGGGAGTGTCAGCACCTCGGGCAGGCCGTCCAACCGCCGTGTCCAATAACGCAATTGGCGGGCCAGCACCGACGTCTCATCGGCACTGCCGCCCAGCGCGGCCCGCTGCCAGATCGCGAAGTCCGCGTACTGCACCCGTAGCGCGCCCCAGGCGGGTGCGAGGCCCGCGCAGCGGGCCACATAGGCGGCGGCCAGATCACGGGTCAGCGGTGCCGCCGACCAGCCGTCGGCGGCGATGTGGTGCACCACGAACAGCAGGATGTGCACCTGCTGGCCGGTCCGAACCGGCGGCTCCTCGTCCAGGCGCAGCAACCGCACCCGCATCGGCACCTCGGTGGTGACGTCGAAACCGGTCTGCGCCACGGCGGTAACGATCCGTTCCAGCTCGGCGGCGGCGACCGGCTCCGCGACCAGCTCGACCAGACGGGTTCCGGCGGGCAGGATCAGCTGGGTGGCCGCGCCGTCGCGCTCCGGGTACAGGGTGCGCAGCGTTTCGTGCCTGCCGATCACGTCGGCGATCGCGGCTCGGAGCGCGGGCACGTTCAGCATGCCGGTCAGCCGCAGCGCGAACGGGATGTTGTAGCCGCCGCCGCGGGCGTCGAATCGGTTGAGGAACCACATGCGCTGCTGCGCGACCGATAGCGGAATCGCCGCGTCGCGATCCTGCGCGACCAGCGGCGGCAGCGGCCGCTGTTCGACCTCCGCCGCCGCGATCCTGCGGGCGAGATCGCGCACGGTCGGCGCGTCGAACACCGCGCGTACCGGGACCTGCGTGCCGAGTGCTTTGGTCAGCCGTGCGGCCAGTTGCGTGGCGATGAGCGAGTTTCCGCCGAGTGCGAAGAAGTCGTCGTCCGCGCCGACCCGATCGGCGCCGAGCAGTGCGGCGAACGTCGCTGCCACGATGGATTCGGTGTCGCCGGTGGGCGCGCGGAACTCGACCGAGGCAGGCACCGGTTCGGGCAATGCCTCGCGGTCCAGCTTGCCGACGGGAGTCAGCGGGAGCTGCGCGAGCACCACGATGGCCGAGGGCACCATGTGCGAGGGCAACGTGCGCGCGGCGAAGGCGGTGAGTTCGGCCGGATCCGGCGACCGGCCCGGCGCGGGCAGCACATAGGAGACGAGAATCGTCGCGCCGGAGGCATGCTCGCGTCCCAGCGTGGTCGCGAACTCGATATCCGAGTGTCCGGTGAGCACCGCGTCGATCTCACCGAGTTCGATGCGGAACCCGCGGATCTTCACCTGGAAATCCGAGCGACCGACGTAATCCAGCTCCCCGTCCAACCAGCGCACCACATCGCCGGTGCGGTACATCCGCGCGCCGGGCGCGCCCCAGGGATTGGCCACGAACCGATCCGCGGACAGCCCGGCGCGATTGCGATAGCCGCGCGCCAAAGCGCCGCCGGCCAAATACAATTCGCCTGTCACACCCGGTGGTACCGGGTTGAGGCGGCCGTCGAGCACCAGCGCCGCCATGCCGGGCACCGGTGTGCCGATAGTGATGTGCCGCCCCGCCGACAGCTGCGCGTAGGAGGAGATGATCGTGGTCTCGGTCGGGCCGTAGCCGTTGAGATACCGCCGTCCCGGCTGCCATTTGGCCAGCAGCTCCGGTGTGGTCACATCGCCGCCGACCGAGGCTGTCAACAGCTGCTGCTGACCGGCGGGGTCGACGGTGCCGAGGACCGCGGGCGTGATGATCGTGTGGGTCACGCTCTCCGCGCGCAACAACGCGCCGAGCTCCGCGCCGCCGATGATGCTCGACGGCACAATCACCAGCGTCGCGCCCACGGAGAACGCGCACACCCATTCGAGCACCGACGGATCGAAACTGGGCGAGCAGATGTGCAGGAACCGGTGCTCCGATCCCAGCTGGTAGAGCCGGGTCGCGTGGTCGGTGAGACCACCGAGACCCGAATGAGTCACCGTGACGCCCTTGGGCATACCGGTCGAGCCCGATGTGTAGATCACATACGCCGGGTGCTGCATCCGCAGCGGGGTCACGCGATCGGCATCGGTCACGGGCGCGGCGGACTTCGCCACGCACAACGCGATCGTCGAGGGCGCGTCGAGGACGAGCCAGTCCACGTCGTCGGGCAGGCCGTCGACGTGGCCGGAACCGGTGATGCCGAGCACCGCGGCGGAGTCGGTCACCATATGCCGCACCCGGTGCACCGGATAGGTCGGATCGACCGGCACGTGCGCGCCACCGGCTTTGGCGACGGCGAGCACCGCCGCCACCATCTCATACGATCGCGGGAACGACACCGCGACAAGACTTTCCGGACCGACACCGCGATCGATCAGGACCCGCGCCAGCCGCGAGGAATAGTCGTCGAGCTCGCCGTAGGTGATCGATCTGCCCTCGTACCGCACCGCGATCCGGCTCCTGCCGAATCGCACGCCTCGGGTGAGCAGATCCGGCAGCAGCGCGGTCGCCATCACCTCGTCGCCGGGCACGCGGGTCAGCGCGGCGTACTCGGACTCGGCCAGCAGCGGCAGATCGCCGACGGGCGCGTCGGGCCGGGTGACGATCTCGGTGAGCAGCCGGGTGAACCGCTGCGCGAATACCCGGACAGTGGCCTCGTCGAACAGATCCCGCGCATACGAGAACTCGGCCAGCATCCCGGATTCGGCATGGCGGATAGCCAGCGACAGATCGAACTTCGCGGCGTCGAATTCGATATCGACGGCCTCGACGAGCAACCCGGGCAGCTCGAACCGGCTCTCCGGCAGGTCCTCGGAGGTCAATGCCACCTGGAACAGCGGGTGCCGTGCCGTCGAACGCTCCGGATTCAACAGCTCGACCAGCCGTTCGAACGGCAGATCGGCGTGCGCGAACGCCCGCAGGTCGGCGTCTCTGGTTCGCTCCAGCAACGCGGTGAACGTCGCGTGTCCCGGCACCTGAGTGCGCAACACGAGGGTGTTGACGAACATGCCGATCAGGTCGTCGAGTTCGGTGTCGCCGCGACCGGCGATCGGGGTGCCGATCGCGATGTCGTCGGTGTCCGACAGGCGTGCCAGGAAGACCGCGAGTGCGGTGTGCACGACCATGAAGAGGGTCGCCTGCTGCGCGCGGGCGATCCGCTGCAGACCCTGCCGCAACTCGGCGTCGATCGGAAACGCCACCCGGCCACCGGCATACGACGGCACCGAGGGCCGCGGCCGGTCCGCGGGCAGGTTCAGCTCCGCGGGCAGGCCGTCGAGGGTGCTGCGCCAGTATGCGGCCTGTGCCGAGATCAGACTGTCCGGATCGGATTCCGCGCCGAGCGTCTCACGCTGCCAGAGGGTGTAGTCCGCGTACTGCACCGGCAGCGGCGCCCACGCCGGCGCGACCCGTGCGGCACGCGCCGCGTAGGCCGCCATCACGTCTCGCGTGAGCGGCCCGATGGACCACCCGTCCGCGCTGATGTGGTGCGCGACGAGCACCAGAACGTACTCCGGATCGGCGTCGAGGCCGGGGCCGAGGACTCGGAACAGTTCAGCCCGCAGCGGGACCTCGCTGGTCACATCGAACCCGCCGGACACCTCCTCGGCGATGCGCGCACCGAGCGATTCGACCTCCACCGGAATGGGGGTCAGATCGACAACCATTTCGTCGAGGGTCAGCACCAACTGGTAGGCGACACCATCCTGCTCCGGATACACCGTGCGCAGTGCCTCGTGCCTGCCGATCACATCGGTGACGGCCTGCTGCAACGCGGCGATATCCAGATCACCGGTCAACCGGACCGCGACCGGGATGTTGTGCACCGCCGAGGTGGTGTCGAAGCGGTTGAGAAACCACATCCGCTGCTGCGCCAGCGACAGCGGAATCAACTCGGGGCGCTGCTCGGGCACCAGGTGACGACGCGGCGCACCGGTCGTGCTCAGTTCGCTCACCGTGGCAGCGAAGCCCTCCACGGTGGACGCCTCGAAGAGCGCACGAACCGGAATCCGGGTGCCGACGGCTTCCCCTGCCCGTGCGGTGACCTGGGTGGCGTCCAGCGAGCTGCCGCCGAGTGCGAAGAAGTCGTCGTCCAGCCCCACCCGCTCGACCCGAAGCACTGCGGCGAACACCGCGGCCACCAGGCGCTGCACGGCATTGCCCGGCGCTCGAAAACGTCTGGGCTGCACTACCGGAATCGGTAGCGCACCACGATCCAGCTTTCCACTGGTGTTGAGCGGGAACTCGGCCACCTCGACGAGCGCGGTGGGCACCATGTATCCGGGTAGCTCCCGCGCCAGCGCCGCCCGCATCACGTCGAGGTCGAGCTCGCCGCCCGAGGTGCGAACCACATACCCCGCCAGGTAGTCACCGGTGTCGGCACTGATCACACGCGCCGCGGCCCGGCTCACGCCGGGCACCGCGAGCAAGGCGGTCTCGATTTCGGCGAGCTCGATGCGCTGACCGCGCAATTTCACCTGGAAGTCGACGCGGCCGAGGTAGACGAGTTCGCCGTCCCGGCTCCACCGCACCAGGTCGCCGGTGCGGTACATCCGGTCGCCGCGGCGGCCGAACGGATTGGCGACGAAGCGCTCGGCGGTCAGATCCACCCGCCCGTGATAGCCGCGCGCCAGCTGGTCGCCCGCCAGATACAGCTCACCGGGCACCCCGATCGGCACCGGACGCAGTCGCGAATCCAGCACGTAGACCTGGGAATTCCACTCCGGTTCACCGATCGGCACGAGCGGGGCGTCGTCGGTGGTCACCTCGCGTGCGGTGATCGATACGGCGGCCTCGGTCGGCCCGTACAGGTTGTGCAACGCGGCGGTGCTGACGGCGTGGAAGGCGGCGATGGCCTCGGGCGCCAACGCCTCACCGATGACGAAAACCTCACGCAGCGAGTCGAGTTCACCGGGCTCGGCGTTGGCGGCGAACACCGAAAGCATGGAGGGCACGAAATCGGTCAGCGTAACCCGGTGGCGGGCGATAGTTTCCGCGATGTAGCGAGGATCGCGGTGCCCGTCCACGGCGGCGAGCAGCAGGGTCGCGCCCGCGCGCAGCGGCAGGAAATAGCCCCACAGCGATACATCGAAGGTGGTCGCGGTCTTCTGCAGGTACACATCGCCGGTGCGGATGCGGTATTCGTCGTGCATCCAGGCCAGCTGGTTCGCGATGGCGCGGTGCGCGATGGCCACGCCTTTCGGCCTGCCGGTCGAGCCGGAGGTGAAGATGACGTAGGCCGGGTGCTCGGGACGCAGTGTGGCGAGCCGTTCGCGGTCGCCGATCTTGGCGACCGAGTAGCCCGACAGCTCGAGCTCGTCGAGGTGGATCAGGTGTACGGCGGCCGCATCGGGCAACGCGAAACCGGTCGAGCGCGTGGTGAGCACGAGGTGTGGCCGTGCGGTGCCGAGAATGTGCCGAATTCGTTCGGCGGGGTGATGGGGGTCTACCGGTACGTAAGCTCCGCCCGCCCGCAGCACCGCGTACATGGCCACGACGAGCTCGATCGAGCGTGGCAGTGCGAGCACCACCAGTTTCTCCGGACCGACGCCGGTCTCGATCAGCAGCCGGGCCAGTCGGTTGGCGCGCTCGGAGAGCTCGGTGTAGGTCACCTCCGTCGTATCACTCACCAGCGCGAACGCATTCGGGGTACGCCGAACCTGGTTGTCGAACCCCTCGTGCAGGTACCGGTCGGCCACCTTGTGCCCGCTGGCATTCCAGCTCGCGGTGACATAGTCGAGCTCGCCCGCGTCCATGAGTTCGATATCACCGATCGGGATCTCCGGCGTCGCGACGACAGCGCGCAGCAACCGCAGGAATTTCACACCGAACTCGCGGACGGTGGCGGGGTCGAACAGGTCGGTGGCGTAGGTGAATTCGGCGCGGTAGCCGGTGTCGGCCGCATCGGTGCCGGAGATGGTCAGCTGAAGATCGAACTTGGCGAACCCGGGATCGAAGTCGACGATGTCCGCGGCAAGGCCCGGCATGGTCAGTGCGATCGGACCGATGTTCTGCATGAACAGCGCGACCTGGAACAGTGGGTGCCTGGCCTGGGATCGGGCCGGATCGACCACCTCGACCAGGCGCTCGAAGGGGATGTCGCTGTGCGCGAAGGCACGCAGGTCGCGGTCGCGGGCGTGGGTGACGAGGTCGGCGAAGGACGCCGCACCGCGCACCTCGGTGCGCAGCACCAGCGTGTTGACGAACATGCCGACGAGGTCGTCGAGTGCTCGGTCACCGCGACCGGCGACCGGGGTTCCGACCGCTATGTCGGAGGTGCCGGAGAGTCTGGCCAGCAGCGCGGCCAGCGCGGCGTGCAGCACCATGAACGGCGTGGCCCGGCACCGCGCGGCGATCGCGTCGAGCTCGGCCCGCAGTGCGGCATCGATCGCGAATTCGTGAGTCGCGCCGCGGTAGGAGGCGGTCGCGGGGCGGGGACGATCGGCGGGTAGCTCGAGTTGGCCCGGTAGCTCGGCTAGTTCGGCGGCCCAGAATTCGAGCTGACGTGCGGCCGTGGATTCGGGGTCGGCTTCATCCCCGAGCACCTGCCGCTGCCACAGCGCGTAGTCCGCGTACTGCACCGTCAGCGGAGCCCAGTCCGGCCCGCGTCCGCTGCGGCGGGCGGTATACGCGGTGATCAGGTCGCGCATCAACGGTCCCATCGAGACACCGTCGGCGGCGATGTGATGCACCACCAGTACCAGCGTGTGATCCTGTGCGCCGCTGCGCAGCAACCGCACCCGGACCGGGATCTCCTCGGTGACATCGAAGCCGTGACCGGCGATCGCCATGACCGCGCCCGCGAGGTCCGCCGCAGGCACCTCCGAGGGCGACAGATCGAATACGGCATGCACCGAACGCACCTGCTGCACCGGTCCGGCGTCGGTCTGCGGGTATACGGTGCGCAGGATCTCGTGCCGCGCGACGATATCGGTGATCGCCACCGACAACGCCTCGACATCGAGCGCACCGCGCAGCCGCAAGGCGACCGGAATGTTGTCCACCGCCGCGGTGTCGAAGATGTACGCGGACTCCGTGTCGACGCCGAACCGGTTGAGAAACCACATTCGCCGCTGCGCGGGCGACAGCGGGATACGCTCCGGCCGCGACCCGGCCACCAGAGCGGGACGCGCCGGTGCGCCCGCGGCGGGCAGCGCGGCGAGCGCCGCCACCGTCGGGCGGTCGAAGAAGTCACGGACATCGACGGAGACGCCGAGCGCGGCCGCGACCCGGGCAATGGCCCGCGTCGCCATGAGCGAATTGCCGCCGAGGGCGAAGAAATCGTCGTCGGCTCCGACCCGGTCCGCCTCGAGCAGCTCACCGAAGATCGCCGCGACAGCGCGCTCGGCCGCGGTGGCCGGTTCCCGGTATGCGACAGCGCCGGAACCGAATACCGGTTCCGGCAGCGCGCGACGATCCAGCTTGCCATTGGCATTCACCGGCAGCTCGTCGAGCACCGTGACCAGAGAGGGCACCATGTACTCCGGCAGCTGCGCCCGAGCGGCTTCCAGCACCGCGGCGGTATCGAGCACGGAAGTGCCGGTCGCAACGACGTAGCCGACCAGATGGTCACCACCCGCGTGCTGATGCAGCACCACCACGGCCTGCGCGACCTGCCGGTTGCGCAGCAGCGCCGCCTCCACCTCGCCCAACTCGATGCGCAGACCACGCAACTTCACCTGAAAATCGGTGCGGCCCAGGTACTCGAGCTCGGCCGGGCCGCCGTCTACGGCGGGCAGCCAGCGGACCAGGTCACCGGTGCGGTACATGCGCTCGCCGGGCGGGCCTTCCGGATTGGCCACGAACCGGTCGGCGGTCAGTGCGGGGCGCGCCACATAGCCGCGGGCCAATTGCACACCGGCCAAGTACAGCTCCCCGACGACTCCGCTCGGCACCGGCCGCAGATTGTCGTCCAGCACAAGTAGTTCGGAGTCGTCCGCCGGTTCGCCGATCGGCACGGTGATGAGATCCGCGGCGGTCACCTCGTGCGAGGTGATATCCACCGCGGCCTCGGTCGGACCGTAGGTGTTGTACAGGCACGCGCCGCTGATCGCACGGAAGGCGGCGCCGGTCGCCGCGGGCAGCGCCTCACCCGAAGCGATCACCAGCCGCAGCGTTTCCACCGCCGCCGCATTCGCCGGATCCACCTCCGCGACGAACACCGCCAGCATCGACGGCACGAAATGCGCCACGGTGATACCGCATTCGGCGATCGCGCGAACCAGATAGGCCGGATCGCGGTGGCCATCGGGCTCGGCGAGCACCAGACGCGCACCGACCTGCAACGGCCAGAAGAACTCCCACACCGACACATCGAAGGTGAACGGCGTCTTCTGCAGCACGACATCGGTCGTGTTCAGCCGGTGCAGCCGTTCGCGCCACCGCAGATTGGCGACGATCGACCGGTGCGAAACAGCAACGCCTTTCGGCCTGCCGGTCGAGCCCGAGGTGAAAATGACGTAGGCGATATTGTCGCCCAGTGGCCGGGGCCAGGCATCGAACGATTCCGGCGCGACCGCGTCGAACCGATCGATGCGCAGCACGTCGACACCCGCGGGCAGCGCCGGCTCGTCGCGGGTGGTGGTGAGCACCAGCACCGGTGCGGCGACCTCGAGCACATAGGCGATGCGCTCGGCGGGGTGTTCGGGGTCGATCGGCACATATGCGCCGCCTGCCTTGAGGATCGCGTACATGCCGATGAGCAGTTCGAACGATCGGTGCACCGCGAGTCCGACCAGCGCGTCCGGGCCGACGCCCCGCTCGACCAGGTGGTAGGCCAGTGCATCGACCTTGGTGTCGAACTCGGCGTAGGTGAGAGTCGCGCCCGCGTATTCCAGCGCGACCGCGTCGGGCGTCAGCCGAACCTGGGCCTCGAACTCGCTGATCAGCGTCTCGGTCGGCGCGAAGGTCGTCGGCAGCACCCGCACCGCCGCCTCGAGTGCGTCATCGAGCAACTGCTCGAGAATCGCGCCGAGCGCGCCGTCGGCCGAATCCATCAGTTCCGGCAGCTGACTCGACACCACCACCGGCACCAGCGCGTCCGGGCCGAGCGCGCCACCCATGGCCTCGTCGAGCACCCCGAGCTCGGTGGCCAGCGCACCGTAGCTGATCGCGGTGCCGGCGTGACGCAACGCGATTCGATCCGGATCCAGCTCGGCGACCGTCCCGATCAACCCTGGTAGATCATCGATTCCGTAGGCGCGCCGCAGCGCGGCATGAGGATGCGCGGCACTACGGTTGCCGAGCTCGCTGGATGCGACCGATTCTGCGTGGGACATCAGCTGTTTCCTTCCGAATCGATTTCCAACCCAGAGTTGGAGACCACGGCCTGCGCGTCGGTGAGCAGCGTCCGCAGCACCGCGGCGAGACCACTGCCGCCGAGCGCGGCCAAGACGCCGGGCACCAGCCCGGCGAGGGAGACATTGATCAGCGCTTCCGGTTTCGCCGCCGCGCCCATCGACTTGGCGACCGCCGCGATCTTGGCGGCGAGCTGGCCGTAGGTCACCGTGTGCGCACCGTGCTCGAAGGCGACGATGTCGGGCGCGATGCCCGCCGCGACCTCGATGAGCGCGGGCAGCTCGGCCACAGTCACCGGCTCGATGCCCGCGCTGGGTGCGCGCCGCGCCTGTTCCGCGGCGGTGCGGATATCGATGGCCCGGATCGCGATCGACGGCTCGGCCACGACGATCGAGAACACCCGCAGGAGCCGATCGGCGAACAGCCGGACCGTGGCGGCCTCGAAAATGTCTGTCGCGTAACCGAATCTCAGCTGCAGCCCGGCCGGTTCGCCCGCGACGTCGAACTTTTCGATGCCGGTGAGTTGCAGATCGAACTTCGCCTCGGCCAGATCCAGATCGAGCGCCTCGACCGCGAGCCCCGGCAGCGCCACCCGGCCCGCGGGCATGTTCTGGAAGGTGAACAGGACCTGGAACAGCGGGGTGTAGGTGCTAGAGCGCGTGCGCTCCAGCGCGTCGACCACCCGCTCGAACGGCACATCGGCGTGCGAGAGCGCCGCCACATCCCGGTCCCTGGCCTGCCGGAGCAGATCGGCGAAGCTGGTACGCGGGTCGATCTCGGTGCGCAGCACCACCGTGTTGACGAACATGCCGATCAGGTCGTCGAGCTCGCGTTCGCCGCGACCCGCGACCGGAGCGCCGATGGCGATGTCGCTGGTGCCGGACAGTTTGGCGAGCAGCACCGCGAATACGCCGTGGATCAAGGTGAACAACGTGGTGCCGTGCTCACCGGCGACGCGGTTCAACCGGCGGGTCAGCTCGGCATCGACCGCGAAATCAACTGTAGCGCCGCGCATTTCCCGGCGGGCGGGCCTCGGTCGATCGGTCGGCAGTGCGAGAACCTCGGGTAGTCCGGCCAATTCGGTGGTCCAGTACGCGAGCTGCTGAGATAGCAGGCTCGCCGGATCGCGATCGGAACCCAGGATTTCGCGCTGCCACTCGCTGTAATCGGAGTATTGGATATCGAGCGGTGCCCAGTCCGGTCGCTGCCCGGCGGCTCGGCTGAGATAGGCGCGCACCAGATCGCGCGTCATCGGTGCGACCGAGTAGCCGTCGGCACTGATGTGATGCGCCACCACCACGAGAACGCGCTCTTCCCTTCCGGTTTCGAACAGCGCGATCCGGACCGGTGGTGCGATGGTGACATCGAAACCGGTGGCGACGAACTCGTCGAGTTGCGCGCCGAGGCTCGTGGCCCGCACCGGAATCGGAGTCAGATCGATGCTGACCGCGGCGCTGTCGAGGACCTCCTGCACCGGGCCGCGCTCGGAGTCGGGATACCTGGTGCGAAGAGCTTCGTGCCTGCTCAGCACATCAAGGACCGCGGCGGTGAGCGCGTCGAGGTCCAGCACGCCGGTCAGCCGCAGGGCGGCGGGAACGTGGTAAGCGGAGGATTCCGGAGCCAGCCGGTTGACCACCCACATCCGCTGCTGTGCGAGCGAGAGCGGAGCGGGCGCGGAGCCGGAACGGCGGCTGAGCGCGGGCCGCCCTTCGGTGCCGTCCAGCTCGGCGACGTGCGCCGCGAGGGCGGCCACGGTCGGCGACTCGAACACCGAGGAGACCGGCACCCGGACACCGAGGGCCGCGCCGAGCTGCGCGGCCAGCCGGGTCGCCATCAGCGAGTTGCCGCCCATGGCGAAGAAGTGATCGTCCAGACCCGCTGTCGCCGCGCCGAGCACGTCGGCGAAGACGGTGGCCACGAGCTGCTCGTGCTCGGTGCTCGGCGCGCGGAAGGCGACTTCGGTGAACACCGGCTCGGGCAACTGCGCTCGATCGACCTTGCCATTCGCGTTGAGGGGCAACGACTCCAGCACGACGATCGCGGCGGGCACCATGTATGCGGGCAGCTCGACGGCGACCGCCGCGCGCAGTTCGGCGGCCAGGTCGGCGCGGGCGGCCGGATCCGATTCCGGTACCGCGACGTAGGCGATGAGCCGAGCGCCTGCCCGCTCGTCTTCGCGCGCCACCACCACGGCCGCGCGCACCACCGACAGTCGCCGCAGCGCGGTTTCGACATCGCCGAGCTCGATGCGGAAGCCGCCGATCTTGACCTGGAAATCCGATCGCTCGAGATACTCCAGGGCGCCGTCCGGACGCCGGCGAACGATGTCGCCGGTGCGATACATCGGCTCGGCCGCGGCCGCGAAGGGATCGGCGACGAAGCGGTCCGCGGTCAACGCGGGTCTGCGGTGATAGCCGCGCGCCAATTGCGCACCGGCCAAATACAGCTCGCCCGGCACGCCGACGGGCACCGGCTGGAGCCGGGCATCGAGGACGTAGACCCGGCTGTTCCACGCGGGCGCACCGATCGGCACCACCTGCGACGGGTCCGCACGCACTTCGAACGCCGTGATCGACACCGCCGCCTCGGTGGGGCCGTACAGGTTGTACAGCCTGCTGCGAGCCGCGCGCCGCCGGAACTCGACCGCGGTGGCAGGCGGCAATGGTTCACCGATGGCGAGCACCTGGCGCAGCGAGAGCGGCATCAGCGCATCCGGCGCGGCGGCGAGCAGCATGCTCACGAGTGACGGCACCGCGTGCAGCACGGTGACGCCGTGCCGCTCGATCAGCGCACGCACTCGGTCGGGATCGCGCTCGGTGCCCGCCGTGGTCACCACGAGGCGACCGCCGGTCACCAGTGGGGACCAGAACTCCCAGACCGAGAGGTCGAAGGTCGCCGGTGTCTTCAGCAGCACGCAGTCCTGCGGGCCGAGTGCGAAACTGTCGCGCAGCCACGCCAACTGGTTGACGATCGCCGAGTGCGCGACGGTGACGCCTTTGGGCAGGCCCGTCGATCCGGACGTGAAGATCACGTAGGCCGGGTGCGCCTGCCGCAATGGGCGGATCCGGTCGGTGTCCCGGATCGCTGTCGCCGTGAAGCCCGTCAGGTCGATCCTGTCGACTTCCAGTGCCGCCGCGCGGGTTTCGATCGGCATGCCGTCGGCGGAGGTGGTGAGAATGCATGCGGGTGACGCGGTGTCGATGATGTGGGCGATCCGGTCGGCCGGATGGTCCGGATCGATGGGAACGTAGGCTCCGCCCGCCCGCACCACCGCGTACATGGCGGCGATCAGGTCCACGGACCGGCGCATCGCCAGGACGACTGTCGACTCCGGACCCACCCCTTCGGCGATCAACCTGCGCGCGAGCCGGTTCACCCGAGCATCGAATTCTGCGTAGGTAAGGGTGGTTTCGCGGGCGCCCGTCGCATCGATCAGCGCCACCGAATGCGGCGTCGCCGCCGCCTGGGCGTCGATCAGATCCGCGAGCGTGACCGGCTCGACGTGGTGCGCGGTGCGATTCCACTCGTCGAGCAGCTGTGCCCGATCGACCTCGCCGAGCAGGTCCAGGTCGCCGACGAGGGTGTCCGGCTTGGTGGCCACCGATTCGAGCACCCGGTGCAGCGCGGCCGCGAATCGCTGTGCGCTCGCGGTCTCGAACAGGTCCGTCGCGTAGCCGATGGCCAGGTCCATGCCCTCGGGCGCACCGTCGGCGGCGTAATTGTCCACCGCGAACAGGTGTAGATCGAATTGTGCGACATTGCTGTCGAATTCGACTTCCCGCACCTCGAGGCCCGGTAACCGGAGCGTGCCTCGATCGTGATTCTGGAAGGAGTAGCCGACCTGGAAGAGCGGGTGCCGTGCGGTCGAGCGCTGCGGGTTCAGCACCTCGACCAATCGCTCGAACGGCACATCGGCGTGCGAGAAGGCCGCGATGTCCGCCGCCCGCGCCCGGCCGAGCAGTTGTTCGAACGTTTCGCTGCCATCGACCTGGGTCCGCAGCGCCAGCGTATTGACGAACATGCCGATGACGTCGTCGAGTTCGGCCGCGCCACGGCCCGCGGTCGGCGTGCCGACGGCGATGTCGGAGGTCCCCGACAACCGCGCGAGCAGTGCGGCGAAGGCGGCGTGCACCACCATGAACAAGGTCGCGCCGCAGCGCCTGCCGAGTGCGACGAGCGCCGCGTGCAGTTGCGCGTCGACGCCGATCCCGACCTTGCCGCCGCGCAGGCTCTGGCGCGCGGGCCGCGGGTGGTCGGCAGGCAGGGCCAGCTGATCGGGCAGCCCGGTCAGGGTCTCGGTCCAGTACGCGATCTGTTGTGCCGACAGCGAGGCGGAATCGTCTTCGGCGCCGAGCAATTCCCGCTGCCACAGGGCATAGTCCGCGTACTGCACGGCCTGCGGCGTCCAGCCGGGCGCGTTGCCTGCGCAGCGCGCGGTGTAGGCGAGCATCAGGTCCCGAATGAACGGCGCGATCGACGATCCGTCCGCGGCAATGTGGTGCACAACGGCGGCGAGCACGTAGTCCGCACCGATCGCGAACAGTCGCATCCGAATCGGGACGTCCATGGTCACGTCGAAGGTGGTCGCGGCCAGTTCCCTGATCCGGTCCGGCAGCTCGGTTTCGGTCACCTCGATCGGGTACAACGACGGAATCGCCTGGCTGGCAGGCATGATCAGCTGCGTCGGTGCACCGTCGAACTCGGGGTAGCGGGTACGCAGCGATTCGTGCCTGCCGATGACATCGCCGACGGCGGCCTGCAGCGCCGCGACGTCGAGGACGCCGGAGAGCCGGAGGGCGAGCGGGATGTTGTAGGCGATCGACGATCGGTCGAAGCGGTTCAGGAACCACATCCGCTGCTGGGCGGGCGAGAGCGGGAGCCGATCGGGACGCGCGCCCGCCACCAGCGCGGGCCGCGCGGCCTCCCCGTCACCCGTGATCACCATGGCCGCGAGGTCCGCGACCCGCGACGCCTCGAACAGCGCACGGACCGTCACGGTGCGTCCGAGTGCGGCCCCGATCCTGGCGACCGCCTTGGCCGCGAGCAGGGAGCTGCCGCCCAGGTCGAAGAAGTCGTCGTCCGCGCCGACCAGACGCGGCTCGGCCGTCCCCGCGCCGAAGCCGAGCACCTCCGCGAAGACCCCGGCGACGATCTCCTCGGCGAACGTCGCTGGCTTGCGATAGGTCTTCGCCTCGAAGATCGGCGCGGGCAGCGCGGCGCGGTCGAGCTTCCCGTTCACCGTCAACGGAATGCGATCGACCATCACGATCGCGGCGGGCACCATGTGCTCCGGCAACCTGCGCGCGAGGGCCTGCCGCAACGCCGCGGTGTCGGACAAGCCCGCGCCGACGACGTAGGCGACGATGCGCGGCTCGTCGACGAGGTCGGTGCGCACCACGACCGCGACCTCGCTGACCGTCAGCGCGGCCTCGTCCAGCAGCGCGGCCTCGATTTCGCCGAGCTCGATACGGAACCCGCGCAGGTTCACCTGCTGGTCGACCCGGCCCAGGTACTCCAGCTCGCCGTCCGCCGTCCACCGGGCGAGATCGCCGGATCGATAGGCCAGCGCGCCGCGACCGGCATAGGGGTCGGCCACGAACCGACTCGCGGTCAGCGCGGGGCGGCCGAGGTATCCGCGCGCCAATTGCCCGCCGGAGACATAGATTTCGCCGGGCACCCCGACCGGCACCGGGCGCAGCCGAGCATCGAGCACCCGCACGGCCAAGCCGGGGATCGCGCTGCCGATCACGCTAGCCGATCCGGTGCCCGCCTCGATCGAGCGATGGGAGACATGCACCGTTGTCTCGGTGATGCCGTACATATTCACCAGCCGCGGCCCGTTCGGACGCCGCTCGAACCACGCGTTCAAGCGTTGCGGTTCCAGTGCCTCGCCCCCGAAAACCACGTAACGCAAGGACAACTCGTGCCGCGACTGGTCGGCGTTGTCGGCCGCGATCAACTGATAGAAGGCCGAGGGCGTCTGGTTGAGGACCGTGACACCTTCCGCGGCGAGCAGTTCCAGGAACTGGTCCGGCGAGCGCGAGGTGTAGTAATCGACGACAACCAGCCTGCCGCCGTAGAGCAGCGCGCCCCACAGCTCCCATACCGAGAAATCGAAGGCATAGGAGTGGAACATCGTCCAGACATCCGACGGCCCGAACTCGAACCGGCCCGTCGTGTTGTCCAGCAGCCGCAGCACATTGCGGTGCGGGATGACGACGCCCTTGGGCCGACCGGTGGAGCCGGAGGTATAGATGACGTACGCGGTATGCGCCGGGTCCAACGGTCGGCGGCGATCGCCGTCGGTCACCGGCGCACCGTCGAAGGATTCCAGGTCGGCGGCCTCGATCTCGATGACCGGACCACCGAACCAGCCGCGCGCCAATCCGGTTGCCGCGCTGGTGATCGCGCAGATCGGCCGGGCATCGTCGAGGACGTACTCGATCCGGTCCGCCGGATAGTTGGGGTCGATCGGCAGGTAGCCACCACCCGCCTTCACCACTGCCAGCAGCGCGACGATCAGGTCCACCGAACGCGGGAGCGCCACCGCGACCAGCGCTTCCGGCCCGACGCCCGCGGCGATGAGCCGCCGGGCGAGCCGGTTGGACCGATCGTCGAGTTCGGCATAGGTCAGCGACCGATCGCCTGCCCGTACCGCGACAGCGGCCGGGTCGATCGCCGCGGCCATGGCGAACCGATCGGCCAGAGTGCCGGTCACGGCAGTCCGCTGCCCCCGCGTGCCCGCCCACTCGTAGAGCGCCCGATGCTGCTCCTCGGCGCTGAGCAGTTGGATGTCACCGACAACCACCGTCGCGTCCGCGGCGATCGCGGCAAGCACCTGCGTATAGCGGCGGGCCAGCACCTCGATTGTCGTAGCATCGAAAAGATCAGTGGCATAGGTGATTTCGACATCCATGCCGTCCGCGCGACCGCCCGCGTCGTTCGACTCGAGCACCGTGAACTGCAGATCGAACTTGGCGGCGATCGCGTCGAACTCGACCGGACGCACCAGCAGACCGTCCACGTCCAGCCGCGGCAGCGCGAAGTTCTGGAAGGTCATGGCTACCTGGAACAGCGGATGGCGGTTCTGCGCCCGTGTGGGGGCGACCAGCTCCACCAGCCGTTCGAAGGGAATGTCCGCGTGCGAGAGTGCCTCGATGTCCTGAGCGCGCACCATGTCGAGCACCGTCTCGAAGCGCGCCCTGGTGTCGATGCGGGTGCGCAGCACCAGCGTGTTGACGAACATGCCGACGAGGCCGTCCAGCGCGGCCGCGCCGCGACCGGCGACCGGGGTGCCGATCGCGATGTCCTCGGCGCTCGACAACCGGGCGAGCAGGACCGCGAGCGCCGCGTGCATGGTGGCGAACAAGGTGGCGTCCCGTTTGCGCGCCAGCTCGCTCAGTTCGCTGTGCAGGTCGGAATCGATGCGCAGCCGGTGGGTGTCGCCGCGATAGGACGACACGACGGGGCGCGGGCGGTCGGTGGGCAGTTCGAGCTGCTCGGGCAGGCCCGTGAGGGTCTGACGCCAGTACTCGAGCTGGCGCCGGGTCCGTGACGCGGGATCCTCGGCGGCACCGAGGTTTTCGGCCTGCCACAGTGTGTAGTCGGCGTACTGGACGGGCAGCGCCGCCCACGCGGGGGCGGTGCCCGCACTCCGTGCGGCGTAGGCGGTCATCAGATCGCCCGCCAGCGGCCCGAGCGAGAACCCGTCGGCGCAGATGTGGTGCAGCACCAGGGCGAGGACATAGTCGACGGAGGTCGGCTCGTCGATCGTGAACAGCGCGGCACGCAACGGCATGTCGCTCGTCACGTCGAAGGTCGTCGCGGCGAAGGCGGCGAGCTGTTGCGCGAGTTCGGATTCGGTGATCGGGTCCGACCGCAGCACGCGGACAGCCGTTCCCCTCGCAAGGACCACTTGTTCGGCGCCGTCGGGTCCATCCGGATAGACCGTGCGCAAGGTTTCGTGGCGATCGACCACATCCGCCAGCGCGGTGGTCAGCGCGGCGACATCCAGCTCACCGGTGAGACCAAGCGCGACCGGAATGTTGTCGACGGCGGCGCCGGGACCGGTCTCGGCGTTCGACAGGAATCTGTTGAGGAACCACATCCGTTGTTGGGCAGGCGACAGCGGAACCCGCCGCGGACGCGGGCGCGCCGCCAACTCGGTGCGGCCGCCCTCCCCTTCGTGCGCTCCGGCCAGCGCGGCCAGCGCCGCGACCGACGACGCCTCGAACAGCATCCGCACCGGAAGCTCGGCATCCAACGCCGCGCCGAGCCGGGCGACGACCCGGGTGGCGTTCAGCGAGTTTCCGCCGAGCACGAAGAAGTCGTCATCGAGCCCGACCCGCTCGACGCCGAGTACCTCGCCGAAGACGCGCGCGACGATCTCTTGCACCGGAGTCTCGGGTGCGCGAAAGGCCGCGGCCTCGAACACCGGTGCGGGCAATGCCTTTCGATCCAGCTTTCCGGAGGCGTTGAGCGGGAACTCGTCGAGCACCACGAAGGCCGAGGGCACCAGGTAGCCCGGTAGCCGCCCGCTCAGCGCGGACCGCACAGCGTCGAGGCCGATCGTGGCACCGGGCTCGGCGACGAGGTACCCGACCAACTGCGTGCCCGCGTGCACCACGACGACGGCCTGCGCGATCGAATCCATACCGATGAGGACGGATTCGATCTCCCCCGGCTCGATCCGCACACCGCGCACCTTCACCTGGAAGTCGGTGCGGCCGAGGTAGCGGAGTACGCCGGCACCGGTCCAGGCCACCAGATCACCGGTCCGGTACATCCGCGCCCCGGACGGGTCGAACGGATTGGCCACGAATCGATCGCTCGTCAGTTCGGGCCGCGCCACGTAGCCGCGCGCCAACTGCGCTCCGGCCAGATACAGCTCGCCCGGCACACCGGGCGGCACCGGACGCAATCGGCCATCCAGCACGTACACCCGGGTGTTGGCCACCGGCGCGCCGATCGGCACGGTGTCGACGTCGGCGTCGGTCACCTCGTGGGCGGTGACGTCGACGGCCGCCTCGGTCGGACCGTAGAGGTTGTGCAGCCGGGCGCCGGTCAGTTCGCGCAGTCGATGCGCGGGCCTCGGCGGCAGTGCCTCACCCGAGCAGAACACCATGCGCAACGAGTCACACCGCGCCGCTGCCGCGGCGGCGACGAAGGCGATCAGCATCGAGGGCACGAAATGCGCGACGGTCACGCGCTCGTGCTGGATGACCTGCGCGAGATAGCGCGGATCCCGGTGACCGTCCGGCTCGGCGACCACCAGCCGTGCGCCGACCTGCAAGGGCCAGAAGAATTCCCACACCGACACGTCGAAGGTGGCGGGCGTCTTCTGCAAAACGACGTCCGCGTGGTCCAGCCCGTACGCGTCCTGCATCCACACCAGCCGGTTCGCGATCGCGGCGTGCGAAACCGCGACCCCCTTGGGCCGCCCGGTCGAACCCGACGTGAAGATCACATACGCGTCGTTGTGCGATGTGAGCGCACCGAGCCGATCGGCATCGGTCAGCGGCGCATCGGAGTAGTCGGTGTCGTCGAAGAGGTCGACATCGAGCACCGCCCACGGTCGCGGCCGGTCCGCGCCGGCGGCGAGATCCAGTCCGTCGCCCGAGCGACTCAGCACGCATACCGGACGCGCGGTACGCAGCACGTGCTCGATCCGCTCGGCCGGATGGTCCGGATCCACCGGGACGTACGCACCACCCGCCGTGAGCACCGCATACATCGCGACGACGAGGTCCACCGAACGGGCCATGCCCAAGGCAACGGTCGTGCCGGGGCGGACACCGATGGAAACCAGCAGGCGGGCCAGCCGATTCACTCGGCCCGCGAACTCCGCATACGACAGCGAGGCGTCGTCGGACGAGACGGCGATCGCGTCCGGGGTGCGTGCCACCTGCGCCTCGAACAGCGACACCAGCGTCGCGGTGGCGTCCATATCGCGTGCGGTCGCGTTCCAGGTGTCCAGCACCTGGACGCGCTCGGGACCGGACAGCAGCTCGATGTCACCGACCCGAAGCTGTGGGTCGGCGCCGACGGCGTCGAACACTCGGCGCAGCCGGGCAGCGAACGCGGCGACGGTATTCGCGTCGAACAGATCGGTGGCGTACTCGAGGACCGCCGCGATGCCCGCCGGTGCGCCGGTGCTGTCGGTGGACTCGGTGAGGGTCAACTGCAGATCGAATTTGGCGGTCCGCGATTCGATGTCGAGCGCGGACACCTCGAGACCGCCCAGTGCCAACGTGGTCTGCGCGGTGTTCTGGAAATCGAGCATGACCTGGAACAGCGGATGCCGTGCCGTGGATCGCTCCGGATTCAGCACCTCCACCAGCCGCTCGAAGGGGACATCGGCGTTGGCGAAGGCGCGCAGATCGCTGTCGCGCACGGCGGCGATCAGGTCGGCGAATGACAGCTCCGGACGCACGACGGTGCGCAGCACCAGGGTGTTGACGAACATGCCGACCAGCTCGTCGAGCGCCTGCTGGCCACGACCGGCGATCGGCGTGCCGATCGAGACATCCTGCTGCCCGGCGAGTTCGGCGAGCAGAGTGGCGAAGGCGGCGTGCACGACCATGAACAGCGATGCGTGCGACCCGTCGGCGAGCTCGCGCAGTCGGCGGTGCGTCGCGGCGTCGATGGCGAACACGTGGCGGTCCCCGCGGCCCGAGGCGACCGCGGGACGCGGCCGGTCCGCGGGCAAGGTCGAGGTGTCGGGCAGGCCCGCGAGTTCGGTGGACCAGTAGCGGATCTGCGCGGCGATCAGCGAGCCGGGATCGGTTTCCGCGCCGAGTGTTTCCCGCTGCCAGAGCGTGAAGTCGGCGTACTGCACCGGCAGTGGCGGCCAGGCCGGCGCGGAGCCCGCACTCCGTGCGGCGTAGGCGAGCATGATGTCGCGGGTGAGCGGCGCGATGGACCAGCCGTCCGCGGCGATGTGGTGTATCGAGACGACGAGTACATGCGCTGTGCCGCCCGCGGTGTCGTTTCGCGCACCCGTCTCCAGCAAGGTCAGCCGCACGGGCGCGGCCTTGTCCACGGCGAAAGGCAATGCCGCGATGGCACGGATCCGATCCTGGAGGTCCACGTCCTCGACCGGCTCGGCGATCAATCGCGCCGGTGACTCGTCGATCGGCAGCACATGCTGGCACGCAATGCCGTCCACCGCCGGGTAGCTGGTGCGCAGCGTCTCGTGTCTGGTGAGCACATCACCGATCGCGGCAGACAGCGCGGCACGATCGAGGACACCGGTGAGCCGGACGGCCGCGGTCAGATTGTTCGCGACCGAGGCCGCGTCGAATTGGTTGAGAAACCACATCCGCTGCTGCGCGAACGACAACGGCACCAGGTCCGGACGCGGCCGGGCGACGAGCGGGCGACGGTTCGCGGCTCCGCTCGCAGCGGGCAGATTCGCGGCGAACGCGCCGACCGTCGGATGTTCGAACAGCAGTCGCACCGGAATATCCGTGCCGACGGTGGCCCCGATGCGCGCCGCGATCTGCGTAGCCACGAGCGAATTTCCGCCCAGCGCGAAGAAATCGTCGTCGAGACCTACCCGGTCGAGGCCGAGCACCTTGCCGAATACCTCGGCCACCGCCCGCTCGGCGGCGGTGGCCGGCGCGCGAAATACCTTGGCGGCCTGCACCGGGTCCGGCAGCGCCTTGCGATCCAGCTTGCCCGAACTGGTCAGCGGCATCGCCGCAAGCCCGACGTACGCGGCGGGCACCATGTACGAGGGCAGCACCGCCCGCAGTCGCGGCTCGAGCGCCGCGGCGAGCTCCGGCTCGGGTATGGCGGCGACAATATAGGCGACGAGCATGTCCCCGGCGGGATGGGCGAATACCCGCACCGCGGCCGCCCGCACGTCCGGCGCGGCGACCAGCGCCGCCTCGATCTCGCCCAGCTCGATCCGTTGTCCGCGCAGCTTCACCTGGAAGTCGCTGCGCCCCAGGTATTCCAGTGCGCCGGCACGCGTGCGCCGCACCAGATCGCCGGTCCGGTACATCCGCGATCCCCGCGGACCATAGGGATTGGCGACGAACCGTTCGGCACTCAGCTCTGCCCGCCCGTGGTACCCGCGTGCGATCTGGACACCGGACAGATACAGCTCGCCGACCACCGTTTCCGGCACCGGACGCAACCGCGCATCGAGCACGAGCACCTGACTCGCGCGCACCGGACGCCCGATCGGCAGCGGACCGGCGCTCGACGGGTCGACCGGCGCGTGGGTGGCGTGCACCGTGAATTCCGTCGGCCCGTAAAGATTGTGCAGGTGGGCCGAGCTCGTCTCGGCGAAGTCCGCCGCGGCTTCGCCGGTCATCGCCTCACCCGCGACGAAGACGGTGCGCAACGACTCGATCCCCGCACCGGGAGCGGCATCGGCGAACACCGTCAGCATCGACGGCACGAACGACATCATGGTCACCGAGTGCGCCGCGATGAGGGCTGCGAGATAGCCGCTGTCGCGGTGCCCGTCATGCTCGGCCACCACCACCCGAGCGCCCCTGGCCAACGGCGCGAACAGCTCCCACACCGACACATCGAATGTCGCGGGCGTCTTGAACAGCACGACGTCGTCGCGGCCGATGCCGTATTCGTCGGCGATCCACTCGACCTGATTGACCATCGAGGCATGCTGGACAGCAACGCCTTTCGGCCGCCCGGTGGAGCCGGAGGTGAAGATGACGTAGGCGGTGTTCAGCGCGCGCAACGGCCGCGCGCGCTCCGCGTCGCCGACCGGCGCGTCCGAGTACCCCGCGCCATCGAGCGCATCGATCGCGATGACCGGGACATCGGATTCGGCATGCCAGCCGTCAGCGGAGGTGGTCAAGAGACACGCAGGCTGCGCCGAGGCCATGACGTGCGCGATCCGGGCGGCAGGCTGACCGGGGTCGACGGGCACATACGCGCCGCCCGCGGTCAGCACCGCGTATGCGCCCACCACCAGTTCTGCCGAGCGGCGCATCCCGAGCACCACCAACGACTCGGGTTCGACGCCTGTATCGATCAGCACCCGCGCGAGACGATTGACCCGGGACGACAATTCGGCGTAGGTGAACGTGCGATCGCCGTCCAGCAACGCCACCGCATCGGGGTTTTGGCGTACCTGGTCCTCGAACGCGGCGAGCACGGTGCCGGTAGCAGGGGTAGCGCCCGGAGCCCGACCCCGCTCGATCGCCCGCCGCTGGCCTGCGGCGTCGAGTAACGGCAGGTCGCCTACCGGTAGATCGGCATCGGCGGTGATAGCCCGCAGCAGCCGCACCAGCCACCGCGCATAGTCCGCGATGGTGGCTTCGTCGAACAGATCGGTCGCGTACGTGAATTCCGCACGGACCCCCGTCGGTGCCGAACCTTCCTCGAGTCCGGCACCGACGAAGCTTTCGGTGACCGTGAGCTGGAGATCGAACTTGGTCACTCCAGTGTCCAGAGTACTGGTGGCAACCGACATGTCGGGCAGTTCGAGGGTGATTTCCTGTGTGTTGTCGAAGGCGAGCATGACTTGGAACAGCGGATGGCGCGCCTGCGAGCGTGTCGGATTGATGGCCTCGACTAGCTGCTCGAATGGCAGCTCGGCACGACCGAAGGCGGCGAGGTCGACCTCGCGCACCCGCGCGAGCAGGGTGGAGAACGAGGCCGCGGCGTCGACCTCGGTGCGCAACACCAGGGTGTTCACGAACATCCCGATGAGATCGTCGAGTGCGCGCTCGCCGCGACCGGCGATCGGGGTGCCGATCACGATGTCGGCAGTGCCCGACAACCGCGACAGCGATACGGCGAGCGCACCGTGCACAACCATGAAGGTCGAGACACCCTCGGCGCGAGCCAGATCGGCGATATCGGCATAGAGGTCCCACGGCAGCACGAAACCGAACACCGCGCCCGCACCGGAGGACACCGGCGGCCGCGGCCGGTCGGTCGGTAGCTCGAGCTGGTCGGGCGCCCCGGCAAGGGTCGCGGTCCAGAATTCCAGGTGCCCGGCAGGCAGATCCCGCTCACGCTGCCAGAGGCTGTAGTCCGCGTACTGCACGGTCAGCGGCGACCAGCCCGGTTCGGCACCGACGCGGCGCGCGGCGTAGGCGGTCATCACATCGCGCGCCAGCACCCGCAGCGAAAGGCCGTCGGCGGCGATGTGATGCAGTACCAGAACAACCGCGTGACTGCCGTCGTCCACTGTAAAAACGCGGGCACGGAAAGGGATCTCGTGTTCCAGATCGAAACCGCGAGCAGCGAAGCGGAGCAGTTCCGCATCGAGCTCGCGTGCGCCGATCGGTTCGGCAATGCCGACCGTCTCGGCCATCGGAAGGACAACCTGCTGCGCCGCGACACCTTCGGCCGCCTCCGCCGCGGCGAGCACCGCGGGGAAAATGGTGCGCAGCACCTCGTGCCTGGCGAGGACGTCAGCGAGCGCAGACCGCAGTGCGGTGACATCGACCTCGCCACGTAGTCGCACCACGAACGGCATGTTGTACCCCGCGCCGGAACTGTCGAACCGGTTCAGGAACCAGATCCGCTGCTGTGCGGGAGAAAGCGGAACCAGCGGCGGCCGCTGCCGCGCCCGCAGCAGCGCGACCGCGGGCACGCCGCCGGTTCCTCCCGCCTGCTCGATCAGTTCGGCGAGTTCGGACACCGTGGTGGCGGTGAACAATTCGCGAACTCCGAGCCGGCAGCCCAAATCGGCGGCGAGCCGAGCCGCCACCTGTGTGGCCACCAAGCTGTTTCCGCCGAGTGCGAAGAAGTCGTCATTGCGACCGACGCGCTCGTGGCCGAGCACCTCGCCGAACACCCGCGCGATGGTCTGCTCCACGGCTGTCACCGCGGCGACGTACTCCGTGGCGGTCCGCTCCGGCGCGGGCAATGCCGCACGATCCAGCTTGCCGGAGGCATTGACCGGCAGCGCGTCCAGCACCACGAAGGCCGCGGGCACCATGTATCCGGGCAGCGTCCTGATCGCCGCCGCACGCAACTGCCGCGGCAGCACCGATCCCGGTTCGGACTCCACGGCATAGGCGACCAACTGCTCGCCGACCCCGGCATCGTCACGCACCATGACCACGGCACGCACCACCGAATCGACCGTGCCGAGCACCGATTCGATTTCGCCGAGCTCGATGCGCAACCCGCGCAGCTTGACCTGAAAGTCGGTGCGGCCGAGATATTCGAGCTCACCGGAGGTGGTCCAGCGCACCAGATCACCGGTGCGGTACATCCGATCACCCGGCGCGGAGGGGCCGCCCGGCCCGCCGAATGGATCGGCGACGAACCTGCCCGCCGAGAGTCCCGGCCGGTCGAGGTAACCCCGGGCGAGCTGTACCCCCGACAGATACAGCTCACCCGGCGCCCCGACCGGTACCGGCCGTAGCCGCGAATCGAGTACATAGAGCCGGGTGTTGAACACCGGCCCGCCGATCGGCACCGAGAGGGTATCGGCGTCGGTCACTTCGTGGAAAGTCACGTCGACGGCGGCCTCGGTCGGGCCGTACAGGTTGTGCAGCCGCGCGCCGGTGAGCACGCGCAGCCGCTGGGCCAGTGCGGCGGGCAGCGCCTCGCCGGAGGCGAACACCATCCGCAGCGTGGTTCGCGTGGTGAATTCGTGATGCGCCAGAAACGCTTCCAGCATCGATGGCACGAAGTGTGCTGCCGTCACGCCGTATTCGGCGATGACAGCGCGCAGGTAAGCCGGATCGCGGTGCCCGTCGTGCTGCGCGAGCACCAGCGTCGCACCGACCTGCAGCGGCCAGAAGAACTCCCACACCGACACATCGAAAGTGGCGGGAGTCTTCTGCAACACTACGTCCTCGACGCCGAGCCGGTACATCGACTGCATCCACACCAACCGGTTGACGATCGCCTCATGGGTGACCGCCACGCCCTTGGGCAGCCCGGTCGAACCCGACGTGAAGATCACGTACGCCGGATGACCGGGGCGCAATGCCGCGGTGCGTTCCCGATCCCAGATCGGCCCATCCGAACAGCCGGGATCAGACCGGTCGACGTACACGACAGGAAGACCGGAAACAGCGGGCGCGCCATCGCGTTCGGTGGTCAGCACGCAGGCCGGTCGGGTGGTGGCCAGGATGTGCGCGGTGCGCTCCACGGGATGGTCGGGGTCGAGCGGAACGTAGGCCGCACCGGCCGCGAGCACCGCGTAGATCGCGACGAGCAGCTCGGGTGAGCGCCGAATGTTCAGCGCGACCGCGGTTTCGGGCCCGACCCCGAGCCCGATCAACTGCCGCGCCAGCCGGTTGCTGCGGGCCGCCACCTCGCGGTAGGTCATGGCCTGCCCGGACTCGTCGGCGTATCGCACTGCCACCGCATCCGGCGTGCGGGCGGCCTGCGCCTCGAACAGGGAGACAAGCGTCGCGACCGGAGCCCGGCCTGCCGATCGACCGGGCAGTACCGCGCCGACGTCGTAGGCGGTCGCATTCCAGATCCTGGTGCTGACCTCGAGCTCCAACTCGGTCGCGACCCGCACCGCGTCCACCGGTGCGTCGAGATCGGTGGACAGCAGCCGCTCCAGATATTGCAGGAAACGCGCGTGATGGCGGGCGATTTCGTCAGCGCGATACAGATTCGGATTCGCCTCGAAGTCCACGTGCACGCTGTCGCGCTCGCCGTAGTAGACGTTGAAGCTGAGGTCTTCCACCGGCCCGGTCGAGAGCACGTGATATCTGGCCACAGTGTCGCCGAGGGTCAGGTCGTTGCCGAACAGCATGATGTTGGCCAGCGGACCGAACAGCGCACGGCGCGCGGGTTGCCCATCGTGTTCGGCGTCACGGCGGATGTCCTCGTGCCGGTATCGCTGATGACGCAGTGCGCCCGCCACCTCGACCCTGGTCGCCCGCAGCAGCTCACCCCAGGTGACCGGGGCGCCGGAACGTGCGCCGCCGACCGGCAGCCGCAGCGGCACGATATTCGACAGCATCCCCGCCGAACGCCGCATCACCGCCGTCGTGCGCGCGGTCACCGGCAGGCTGAGCACCACTTCGTGCCGATCGGTGAGCCGTCCGAGGTAGCAGGCGAAGGCCGCGAGCAAGACCACCGCGAATGTCGAATCCTGTGTCGAGGCCAGGACATTCAGCTGTTCGACTAGACGCTCCGGCAACGCACGGCCCGCAATCAGATTCATCGCGGCCCGCGGCGCGGTGCGGCCGTCGAGGCTGGTCGCGCTGTCGAGTCCGGCGACCCGCTGCGCCCAGTGCGCGCGGTCGGTGGCGTATCGCGTGCTGTCGCGGTAGGCGAGCTCGCCGTCGACCAGCGCGGCCAGCGTGCCCGGCGTCGCCGCGGCGAGCTCGGTCCCGAGCACCCGCGCGGTGTAGCGCTCGGCGACACGGTTGGTACTGGTCAGCGCGCCGTATCCGTCGAAGACGAGATGGTGGGCCCGCAGGTACCAGAAGTACCGCTGGTCGGCGACCCGCAATACGGCGCACTCGGCGAGGCGATCGGCGATCAGGTCGACCGGTGCGCTCATATCCGTCCGCATCCATTCATGCGCGGCGGCAATCGGATCGGCGTGTGTGCGCAGATCGATCACTTTGATGTCTTTGGACAGTTCCGTGTCGACGCACTGATAGGGCACGCCGTCGGATTCGCCGAGCCGCACCAGAATCGATTGGCATTCGTAGGCCGCCTCGATCGATTCCTCTTGCAGGATCTCAATGTCCAGTTCGCCGTGCACATCCACGTACTGCGCGATATTGATCGGCACATCGGGATCGATCAGCTGTGCGTACCACACCCCCAGCTGCGCGGGCGCGAGCGGAAACGGTGTCGGCGCGGGTGGCACCGCCCCGGCATGGGCGGTCTCATCCGGCCGTGCACCGAACTCACCCAACTCCGTACCGTGCACCAGAGCCTCCTAGTTTTGCGAAACAACAGCTGGCCGAATGCTTTTGGGCAGCACGAATAAGCCTCTGCAGCAGAGCCTTCGAGCTCCGGCGCATGGCATGAATGCCGGCCTTTGGGGCGATTCGACGAAAAGCGCGGGACGCGGCAGCATCGCTCGCGCGGGATCCGAACAGATTTGCGTGAAACGAGATCGGCGACTTCGCGTCACCGCCGTGGCGAACGCAGATCGCCGCGGTTGCGCCTAGCTCTTGATCGTTCCTCCAACTCCGCCGCCGCGATGCGGGCGGGCACCGCGGCTATGTCAGCTACATCACATGGATGAGATCCATGCATGCGAACATTAGGCGCTTCGTTAATAAAAAGGAACTTTTTCCCCTAAAAACTTCTGGACGATCGTCCAGCGGGGTTGAGCGGGCAGAAAACCCTGGACAGAGCTGTGTTCGCGACCACATTCGAGCCGCGCATGTGAGCTACCGCACTTTCAGATATGCAGACTATGAGCCGGAACGTTGCATCCGCGTTGCATCAGCGCCCAAGCGCCGGTCGAGGACCCGAATCTTGGCTTCGATCTGCGCGTACAGCGGCGAATCCCGATCGACCGCAGAGCGATAGACGGCCCACGCCGCGGCATCGTCGCGACCCTCGGCGGCCGCCGTCCACCGTCGCAGAACAGCGGCGTCACCAGAACTCAGCACCGCGGCGCGCAGCCGGACCCGGAGCTCGTCGCGAAGGTCGACAATCCCGGGAGCGGTCGAGCGCGGCAGCACCGGGCCCGCGTAAAGCCGTAATGCAGCATCGACATCACCGGAGTCGAGCGCGGCGCGCAACGCCTCCACATCGGTTGCGACATGCACGCGCAAGCGGTATGGGCGCGAACCGAATACGGCCGGGCCGACCACCGAACGCAGTCGCGACATGGCGGCACGGATGGTGCCGTTGTCCAGATCCGTATCATCGAGCAGCAGCGCGAGATGGTCGGCGCCGAGCCCTTCCGGGTGCTCGGCGAGCAGCAGCAGAATCTCGGCGTGCCGCTGCGACAACGGAACTCGATCGCCCGCCACGGTCAGCAACGGCTGCCCGAGCCCGAGTACGTCGAGACCCAACCGGCCCGCCGCGGCCGCATCGGCCGCCTCCTGACTGCCGGGCCGATGCACCGCACCGTGCTGTCCCGCTCGCATCGCGGTGAGCACCAGATCCATTTCCGCGGCGGTCGACGCCGCCTTGACCAACGCCAGAATCTCCGGCTTTGCGACACGAACGCCACCGGCGATCATCAGCACCCCGACCAGCCTGCCGTCGGGATCGTGCACGGGCGCCGCGGCGCCGGTGATCTGATGCATACGATGCAGGAAGTGCTCAGGGCCGTGAATCCATGCGGCCCTTCCGGTCCGCACCACAAGACCGACCGCATTGGTGCCGATGCGCCGCTCACTCAAATCGTCGCCCGCCCGCAAACCGATCTCGGCCGCCGCGGTGACATGGTCGGCATTACCGTGAATCGAGAGCACGCGACCGAATTGATCGGAGACCGCGATGATCAAACCCGTTCTGGCGGTGTCCTGTACGAGAAGCTTGTCGATCAGCGGCATCAATGCGGCGATCGGATGCGCATCGCGGTAGCGCTGCAAATCCGCGCCGCGCAGACCCCGGCCGTCGAGCATATCCATTGGATCGACGCCGCCGCGCACACTGCGCAGCCATGATTCGAGCACGACCGGACGTAGCAGACCGGCAAGCTGCGAAAGCTGCTCGCCTCCCGCGCTAAGATATCCGTGTGCTTGTGCGGCATAGGCTTCAAGGGCGCCGAGTTGAGTGCCGGGTTCGACGCCATGCCGTGGGGGCCGCCCACCTGCAAGATTGCTGACCATTTGCCTTTCTTTCCGCCCCAAACTGTACCGGCGCGTATTCCGGTGGAAGGGCGGATGCTCTTGTTTGTCCGCCAGGTCACACCCGGTTCATACCTCGTACAAATGTGACCTACCCATCTTTCACATCACCGACTGAGGTAATCGGCGGCGCGCTCGGCGATCAGCACCGTCGTAGCCTGCGGACCGCGACTGAGCGGCACCGGGACAATCGAAAGATCCACCACCGACAATCCGGTCACTCCATGCACTCTGCACAGCTCGTCCACCACCGCGCGTTCGTCATCCGCACGCCCCATCCGGCACGTACCGGACAGATGTTGCGAAGTAGCCAGATTCGCCCGCAGCCACATTTCGGCAGCAGCCCCGGATGATTCCGGCATCGGGTTCGATACCCGTGCCGCCGATATCCGGCGCAACAATTCGGTGGCGGTGCCGACAGCCTCGTGCAAACGGTTCCGATCGTGTGCCGCCGACAGATAACGGTGGTCGATATGCGGCGGCACGGCAGGATCAGGTGAACGCAGTCGCATGACGCCTTCGGCATGTGGTCGCATCAAAGCCACCCCGAGCCGCTGCACCCCTGGTGTGAACGCGATGGTGTATGGCCGGATTTCGATATCGTCCAGACTCAGCACATATTCCAGCGGCACCGTCTCCGGCGTGCGAAGCGGTGGATCGAGTCGGTATTCGATACCGATCTCGGGATGATCACTGAATCCGATTCCGACCGGCGCGGGATGACGCACCGGAATATTCAGTGTTCGAAGCTGCTCGACGCCGCCGATGCCGGAACGCAGTAACAGGGCCGCCGATTCGATCGCCCCCGCGCACAGCACGATCCGATCGGCCGACATCGTGCCGATCACGCCGTCGCGCAGGAATTCCACGCCGATGGCGCGCGTACCCCGGAATTCGATGCGGGTGACCTGCATTCCACCGACCACGGTCAGATTGGGCCGCGCCGACGCGGGCAGCAGATACGCCCATCCGGTGCTGACCCGCCTGCCGTTCTCGATGCTGCACGGCACGGGGCCGATGCCGGCGGCGGGACCGGTGCCGGGCGGGGCGTTCAGATCGGCGATCTCGGGAACGCCGGCCGCGGCGCAGGCCGCGGCGAACTCGGCGCTCAGCGGCACGGGCGCGGCGATCCGGCGCACCGGCACGGGCCCGGTCCGGCCGTGCCATGGGCGGTCACCGAAATCGTGGTCGTGCTCGAGTCGCCGATAGACCGGCAGCGCCACGTCGAAGGACCAGGCGGCCGAGGCGATCTCACTGCTCCACGCGGCGAAGTCGGCCGCCGTGGCGCGCACGAAATAGCTGCCGTTGATCGCACCGGAGCCACCGATCACCCTGCCGCGCACAATATTTCCCGCGACCTCGTTGCCCGTATCGTCCGTCGCGAGGGTGACCGGGTAGGTCCACACCCATGGCGACCCGCGGCCGACCGGCAGCCGGGTGGCGTCGAGCAGGTCGGTGGGGATCTCCGCCGCCGTCGCCCACACTGGGCCCGCCTCGAGCAGGCGCACGGTGTGGTCGGGGTTTTCGCTCAGCCGGGCCGCGAGTACACAGCCCGCTGTGCCGCCACCGACGATCAGGGTGTCTGCCATCTACATCAACATCAACAGCATCAGCGGTGGCGAATCAGCTGGACGGCGTGGTGGGTTTGAGCGCCTCGAGGCTGCGCGCGCGAAACGCGCCGAGCCACAGCCCGCTGCCATAGGCGACATCGTCCATCCGCTTGTAGGCCACGTATCGGAACGGATCGAGCCCGCCCGAATCGCGGTGGGTGAACCAGTCGGCGAGGCCGTCGGCGACGGCCATGGTCACCGCGATGCGCCGGATGCGCCGCGACACCAGCATGGCCAGCATGGTGACCGGCCAATAGTGCCTGCACATCGCCGAAGCCAAACGCCAAAGGCCCGCGAAGAATCCGCGCGCGAGGTAGATGGCCGCGATCCTGGTCGGGTTGTCCAGCTCCGCGAAGACCCTTCGTAGTCGGATCAGCGCGGTGACGAGGGTGATCAGTCCGCCGAACAGGCCCCACTTCGACAGCGTCGCGAACAGCAGGGCGGCAACCACCGTCCAGGACGGCACCGACAGCGGCGACACCATGCCCGCATGCCGGTCGCCGAGCGGCGCGGCCCCGGTGCCGTAGAACAGCTTCCGGCCGAACCAGTCACGGAAGGAGATCCGATGGTCGTGCGCCACGTGCGCCGCGGGCTCGTAGCGCAGCCGCCAGCCCGCCTGCTCCAGCCGCCAGCACAGGTCGACGTCCTCGGCCACCTGCATCGTCTCGTCGAAGCCGCCCTGGGCCAGCAGGGCCCGGCGGCGGACCAGCAGTGCCGCACTCGGCACATAGGACACCAGACCGCGCGACTGCACCGCCGACTCGCGCCTGCCGAGGTCTAGTGAGGAACGGGTGTGCTCGTAGCGGGCCAGCGTGTTCGACTCCGGATCGAGCGCGACGATGCGCGGCGCGACGAGCGCGACCTCCGGGTCGCTGAAGTGCCCGAGCATCACCTCGAGCCAGCCGCTGCGCGGGACGACATCGGAGTCGAGGAAGGCGACGAAGTCGGTTGTCGCGGCCCGTAATCCGGCATTGCGGGCCGCGGCGGGCCCCTGCTTGCGATCGTGGCGCAGGACGGTCACCCGGCACCGAGTGCCCCGATTGCTCGGGATGGGCACCGGTTGATCGGAACCGTCGTCGACGACGATCACGTTGTGCCCGCGCAGCGCCGCGAGCAGTCGAACCAGACCGTCGGCGTTGTTGTACAGCGGAACGATCACGGTGACGTCTTCCGGCGAGGGCAGCAGCCGGGGACGCGGATTGCCGACACCGGAATCGAGCAGCCGTCTGGCAACAACAGCGGATTTAGGGTCGGTGACCTCCAGGTACCCGTCGCCGATCATCTCGGCGGCCTCCGGGGCAAGCCGCAGCAACCGGGCGGGCGAACCGCCGATCAGTATGCGCCCCCCGGAGTATGCGCGTACCCGTGGATCGATCCGTACCCCGAACCCGTCGGGCAGGCGATCATTGCGCATTCTTGGCATGCTAGGCGGAGATTCACGCACGAGCATCATCCACCCGGAAAAAAGGACAGAATTTCGTCCGAATTGGCCCGAGCGGACAGGCAACCCTCGGCACCGAGCGTTGCCGAGAGGTCGCTGGCTACCAATCTCGGACGCTCGGCAACAGGCGGGCAATCTTCCGGCCGTGCGATTGACGGCGACCTTCGAGCGACAGGGCAGCACATCACTGGCTACCTTCCGGCATCATGTCAGCGGGCTCTCGTCGCAGGCGCGCGAAGGACGTCGTTCGGGTGTGACGACGGGCCGGGACACCGACAGCGTGAGCGGAATCGGACCCGGCTTTCGCGGACCGGGCCCGCGCGGCGCCGCCCGCCGCGAGTGGTCGACCGACGAGCGCGGGATCATCCGCCCCGTGTCGGCCAGCGCCGCCTCGCCGTAGCCCTGCACACACTCCGGGTCCGGTCCGTCGGCGGGCAGGCCGGTGAAGAACTTCGCCGCCATGCAGCCGCCGCGGCAGGAGTCGTAGTGGGCGCAGCCGGAGCAGGCGCCGCCACCGCTGGGCTCGCGCAGCTCCGCGAAGAGCTGCGACTCCTGCCAGACGGCACGAAAACCACCGTCCGCCACCACATTTCCGGCCATGAACCGTTCATGGATGGCGAACGGGCAGGCGTACACATCGCCGAGCGGATCGACGAGGCAGACGACCCGGCCCGCACCGCACATGTTCAGCCCCGGCAGTGCCTCGCCGAACGCGGACAGGTGGAAGAACGAGTCACCGGTGAGCACACCGTCGCCGTTGCGCACCAGCCAGTCGTAGAGCACCCGTTGCTGTTCGGGCAGCGGGTGCAGTTCGTCCCAGACGTCGGCGCCGCGCCCCGAGGGCCGCAGTCTGGTCAAACGCAGTGTGGCGCCGTACTTGTCGGCGATCGCCTTGAACTCGTCGAGCTGGGCGATGTTGTGACGGGTCGCGACCACCGACAGCTTGGCGTCGGAGAACCCGGCCGCGGCCAGGTTGTCCAATGCCCTGATCGCCATGTCGTAGGAGCCCGGCCCCCGCACCGCGTCGTTGACCTCCGCGTCCGCACCGTCCAGCGAAATCTGAACGTCCACATAGTCACTGGCGGCAAGGCGCGCGGCGACCTCCGGCGTGATGCGAACTCCGTTGGTGGAGAACTTCACTCCGACATGATGCGCGGTCGCGTAGTCGACCAGCTCCCAGAAATCCGGGCGCACAGTGGGTTCGCCGCCGCCGATGTTCACGTAGAAGATCTGCATGCGTTCGAACTCGTCGATCAGCGCCTTGCACTGCTCGGTGCTCAGCTCACGCGGATCACGCCTGCCCGAGGAGGATAGGCAGTGCACGCAGGACAGATTGCAGGCGTAGGTGAGCTCCCAAGTGAGGCAGATCGGTGCCGCGAGACCGGTTTCGAATCGGTCGATCAGGCGCACCGCACCGGCCGATGCCGGAGCCGCCCCTGCGTCCGGCCGGGCGACGGGTGCGGCGACTGCGCTGTGCCGCAATGCTTTCGGAGCGCTTCCCGGTGCCGCGGGAGTGATCATGCTCGAGTCGGCCAGCTGTTCCAGCGCCCGCACATACGGGCCGGCGGCATCGTCCGACAGACCGGCCGCCCGCAGCGCGGTTCGCGCCGAGGCGTGCGAGGGCAGCGACCGCACGATCTCGAGGATGCGCGGGTTCTTCAGGAACGAGAGCTTGCGCGTGCCGAAGTGGTAGAGCAGCGCGCCGAACGACTCCGGCCGCAGCGCCACCCTCGGGTGCAGCTCCCAACGAGTATCGAGATCGAGCATGGTCGCTCCGCCGTTCAGTAGACGCCGCACATACCGTCGATGGAGACCTCTTCGATGAGGGTTTCCTCCACCAGCGGCGCTTCCTCGGCCGAACGCGCGTCGACCGTGGTGATCGGCCCGGTGCTGTCGGTGTCGGTCTTTCCGAGCGATCCGTATTCCGGCATGGCTACCTCCGAGATGACGATCGGTGTCCACGGCCACCCGATGTAGCCGCGCTCACACGATAACGTCATACACTGACAAAATGGAACAGGTTCCACTCGATAGATCGAGGTGGGCGTGCGGCGTCCCGCTCAGTGGACGCGCCGCCCCGGGCCGCCAGACCTGCCCACCGAGTCGCACGCACGCCGACCGGTCCGGAGGCGGGCGCTCTAGACTTTCGGTGGCAAGCAGCTGAACAGGACGTGACGGGCGATCGATGCCCGCGGTGGTAGAGGTGGCATGGGAGTCGGACGAATGCAGGCGAGCGGGGGCGGCAATACTCTGTCGGAGTCCGAGATCGTCGAGGCCGCGCTGCGGGTGGTTCGAGAAGACGGCGTCGAGAAATTGTCGATGCGGCGACTTTCCCGCGAACTCGGGGTTTCACCGATGGCGCCGTACTACTACGTGGCCGATAAACGGGAGCTGCTCGACCTGGTCGCCACCGCGGCACTGACCGGAGTTCGCAAGCCACCGCCCGAATCCGGGCCGTGGCAGCAGCGGCTGCGTGACCTCATCGACCAGATCGATGAGAAGCTGCGCAAGCATCCCGGCCTCGGCGATGTACTGATCGAGCAGATGCTCGGCAAACAGCTCGATCTGATCGCCGCACTGATGGAGATCCTGTTCGAAGCGGGCTTCACCGACCGCAATGTGCTCGCCGCCTACGCGACGATCCACACCTACCTGTTCGGCCGCAGCCGAGTGAATCCGCGGGATCGATCGCCGCTGTCGGATGTGGCGCTGCCCGACGTGGTGGAGCGCGCCACCAAGTACATGGCGGACCTGCGCGGGAAGTACGCCTACGACTTCGGCATGGAGGTGTTGGTAGCCGGTCTGGAGGCCCAGCTTGTCCGGCAGCCGAATACCGACGTACGATGAAACTGAAACACGTTCTAGTTTTGTCGGTACCCGCCGGCTGCGCCACGTTCGAGAGGACGCCATGACCACCGTTGAAGTTCCACACGGCTCCCGCTCGGTCGTGCTGCGGGTAGCCGCTGTCATCACCGAGACCGTCGACACCTGCTCGCTGGTCTTCGACGTGCCCGAGGAATCGCGTGAGCGCTTCAGCTACCAGCCCGGCCAATTCCTGACACTGCGCATTCCGAGCGACCTGACCGGCTCGGTGGCGCGGTGCTATTCCCTTGCCAGCTCGCCCTACACCGACGACCGGCCGAAGGTCACCATCAAACGCACCGTCGGCGGCTACGGATCGAACTGGGTGTGCGACAACGTCAAAGCGGGCGACCAGATCGAGGTGCTGCCGCCCTCCGGCGTTTTCACACCCAAGGATCTCGACGACGACCTGCTGCTCTTCGGCGCGGGCAGCGGCATCACCCCGGTGATGTCCATCCTGAAATCGGCGCTGGCCAGGGGCAACGGCAAGATCGTTCTGATCTACGCCAACCGCGACCACGAATCGGTGATCTTCGCGGCCGAATTGCGGGAGCTGGCCGACAAGCATCCGCAACGGCTTACCGTGATCCATTGGCTGGAGTACCTGCAGGGCCTGCCCACGCCGGACGCGCTGGCCACCCTGGTGTCGCCCTACGCCACTTACCACGCCTTCATGTGCGGGCCGAAACCGTTCATGGACCGGGTGCACGACGCGCTCGCACGGATCGATGTGCCGCGCTCGCGCACCCACGCCGAGGTGTTCAATTCCCTTGCCGGAGACCCGTTCGCCGACCAGGCGCCGATCGAGGTCAGCGATGAGGAGGCCGCTGCCGCCGCCACCGTCGAGGTCGAACTCGACGGCGAAGTGCACGAGCTGTCCTGGCCGCGCAAGCAGACCCTGGTCGACATCATGCTGGCCAAGGGACTCGACGTGCCCTACTCCTGCCAGGAAGGCGAATGCGGTTCCTGCGCCTGCACGGTGCTGGAGGGCGAGGTCGAGATGGAGAACGCCGAAATCCTCGACCCCGAGGACATCGCCAACGGCTACATCCTCGGCTGCCAGGCCAGGCCGGTCACCGACCACCTGAAAATCCAGTTCTGAATCTTTGGCAGCGCCTGCGGCGCTGCGTGTTCGCGGCCCCCAAGGCTCGCGTCCGAGCGGCCGAGACTCGCGACTTCGTCGCATGCGCTTCGGC
>NZ_JBHVDF010000012.1:0-152269 GCF_042802915.1 Nocardia sp. NPDC057440 | reverse complement strand
ACACAGCCTCCCCTTCTTGTGCCACGCGCCGCCCCCACCGCGCCCCCCCGCCGGGCCCCCCACGGTCGCTCGTAAGACTCGCTCCGTGGTGGGTGGTTTGGTGGAGAGGCTCGGACTTTGGTGCGCTGTCGGGGTTGAGTGGGTCGTAAGTGGTCGTTTGCCGGGCTCGCTCCGTGGTGGGTGGCTTGGTGGAGAGGCTCGGACTTTGGTGCGCTGTCGGGGTTGAGTGGGTCGTAAGTGGTCGTTTGCCGGGCTCGCTCCGTGGTGGGTGTGAGTTGCGGCTTCTCTTGTTTCAGCGTGCTGCGCGGTAGGTGACGCGTTGCGCGGGGGCGAGGCGTTCGACGGCGTAACTCAGTGCGGTGCGGCCCATTTCGGGCGCGTGCTTGTCCAGGAAGTCGGTCAGCAGCTGCTCATCGATGCGCTTGCCGATCTCGCGGAGCATCCAGCCGAGCGCCTTCTGGATGAGGTCGCGGCGGTCGGTGAACAATCGCTCGGACAGTTCGAAAGTCGTGGTGGCGTCGCCGGCTTTGATGAATGCGAAGCTCGAAAGCAGGGCGACCCGGCGCTCCCACAGCGACTCGGCGGCGGCCAGCTCGAAGAGCAGGTCGCGCGGCTTGTCCAGCAGCCAGGGGCCGATGATGTTCTCCGCCGACACGTCGACGAGGTCCCAGTTGTTCACGCGGCCACGGCGCACGGCGGCGAGATACAGCTCGACGATGGCCGCGCGGGCGTTGTCGTCGAAGGTGCGCGGCTTGGATGCCGCGGCGAATCTGCCGTTGAGGATGACCAGCGCCGCGAGCCGGTGCTCGTGCACCGGGCTGTCGAGCAGAGCGTCGATTTCGGTGAGCGGCAGTGTCGCAAAGCGTTTCGCGATCGAGCGGGTTACCGGCACCCGGACGCCGATGAAGACGTCGCCCACACCGTACTCACCGGGGCCGGTTTTGAAGAACCGCTGCAAATGGAACGCATCGGCGGGATCGGCGACCTCCGCCAGCGCCGCCCGCAGCTGCTCAGCGGTTCCGGTAACTGCCGTCATCAGCGAACCTTCCCTGTCAGCCGGTCGGCTTGTCGAGTCGACGGGCGCGGTGGCGGAGAGCTGTGGGAATCAGCTCTGTGCGCCGAGGATTCGGCCCGACTCGAAAGCGGCGGCGCTGGCAGGCAGATCACCGGGACGGCCGCTGTTGAGCACCCGGACCGCCCCGTTCCCGGTGCTGGGCCGGCCGAGCGCGTCCATGCGCCGAATCGTTTGTGTGGCGACGGCTTGCGCGCTGTCGAAGAGGCGGACGCCGTCGGGCAGCGCGGCGAGGATGGCATCGATCACCAGCGGGTAGTGCGTGCAGCCGAGGACTACGCCCTCGACATCGGCGGGGGTCTGCTCGGCGGCCCGTGCGATCGATTCCTTGGCTCCGGCGAGATCGCCCGCGTCGATGGCATCGGCCAAGCCATGGCAGGCGACGCCGACCACGTCGGCCGCGCCACCGAACCGGGCGATCAGGTCCGCCTGATAGCGGCTGGCCGTCGTCGCCGCGGTGGCCCATACCGCCACCGACGAGCAAACGGCGGCCGCGGGCTTGATCGCGGGCACGGTGCCGACCACCGGCACCCCGGGACCGACCTCGGCGCGCACCTGATCCAGCGCGGTGACGCTTGCGGTATTGCATGGCAGCACGATCACCTCCGCGCCGAACTCGACCGAAGTACGCGCGGCACCGACCACCCGATCGACCGTCCACTGCTCCGGCTTCGGCCCCCACGGCGCACCCTCCGGATCCAGTTGCAGCAGCAGGTCCACATCCGGTCGAAGCTTGCGCAGCCACGCAGCTGTGGTCAGCAACCCGAGGCCGGAATCGATGAGCGCGACGATCACGTGGTCCAACCTTAGTAGGCCGCCTGGAGAACACCGCCGGACACCGCCCGCGAACAGCCACGCCGGACCGAACGCAGGCAAGGCAGCCGCCCAATAAACACAGCCGGACGAAGTCCTCCTATCGCCGCGCCGGGCACGAGCGCACGCGAGGCAGCCGCCCAATAGACGAAGTCCGCCCACACCCGCGCCGGACCGAGCGAAGGCGAGGCAGCCGCCTACTACACACAGTCGGACGAAGTCCGCCTATAGCCGCGCCGGGCCGAGCGAAGGCGAGGCAGCCGCCTATCGCGCCGTGCCGAGCAGCTCTGCCACCGGGGCGCCCGCCGCGATTTTCGCGCGAACCTTCATCACCTGTGCGGTCATACCCGCGCCGACCACGCCGGTCAGGTTGCCGTCCTGGGTGTAGTAGGCGAGGAACTTGCGGCCGTCGTCAGAGACGATGTGGACCTCGTCGGTCGCGGTCGGGGTGCCGAGAGCCTGGATTTTCACGTCGTACTGGTCGCTCCAGAAGTACGGCACCCGCGCCGCGGTCGGCGGTTGCGCGCCCAGCAGCGCGCAGGCCAGCAGTTTTGCCTGCTCGCCCGCGTTGGTCCAGTGCTCGACCCGCTTGCGCTGACCGGTCTCGTGCAGCCACGCGGCGACGTCGCCGACCGCCCACACACCCTCGACGGACGTGCGGCCCACCTCGTCGGCGAGAACGCCGCCGCCGGCGGCGGGCTCGGCGAGCGCGATGGCGGAATCGGCGAGCCATTCCGTGACCGGGCGCGAGCCGACCCCGATGACCACCAGGTCGGCGTGCACCTCACTGCCATCGGACAGCCGCGCACCGCGCACCCGGTCGGCGTCGTCGGCGGCGAGGAAGGTGTCCAGGCCGGTTCCGCAGCGCAGATCCACGCCCTCGGCGCGATGCATCCTGGCGACCAGCGCACCGACCTGCTCGCCCAGCACCGAGGCCAGCGGCGTCGGCTGGGGCTCGATCAGCACCACCTGCACCCCGCCCGCACGGAAGCTGGCCGCGAGCTCACATCCGATGAACCCCGCACCGACCACCAGCGCCCTACTCGCACCGGACAATTCGGCCCGCAGCGCGGCGGCGTCGGCGTACCCGCGCAGCACGTGCACACCCTTCAAGTCGGGCAGGCCCGGCAGTCGGCGCGGCCGCAGGCCGGTCGCGATGATCAGCTGGGCGTAGTCCAGCGCGCTGCCGTCGGCAAGCGCCACCTGCCGCGCCGCGGTGTCGACGCCGACCGCCCGGGTGTTCAGACGCAGATCGATCTGCTTTTCGACAAAGAATTCCTCCGGGCGGAGTGTGGTGTCGTCGGTCTCGCCGCGCACGAACTGCTTGGACAGCGGCGGGCGGTCGTAGGGCAGCCGCGACTCCTCGCCGACGAGGATCAAGTCACCCTCGTATCCCGCGCGGCGCAGTTCCTCGGCGGTGCGCAGGCCGGCCAGCCCAGCGCCGACAATCACGATCGGCCCGTTCATGCGGCCTCTCCTTCGGTGCGGCCGGGCAGTGGCCGGGTCGAGTGGGCATCCGTAACTGAAGGTGACACGCAGCTCACCCTAACTTCCGCTTGGTCGATACTCACAGTGAGGGCCATCACTATGCCGACCAGGCCAGTACCACCGCCGATTGGTGCGCAATCGTGTTCGAATCGATATTGATCGGGCGGTCAATCAGAGTTGAATCGGAGGCAGGAGAACATTCCATAGCCCGAGGAGGCACTCCATGTTCACCGAAAGTCGCACACAGGACTACCTGGCCATCGTGCTGGGAGTCTTTGCCGCGCTGTCACCCCTCTGGGTAGAGACGAACGACAACGGCCAGTGGTCACTGATCGTCTTGGGCGTTCTCATTGCTCTCACCGGACTCGCGCAGATCTATCGGCCCGCCATGCAGGCCACCGACTACGCGATGGGCCTGTTCGGCGCATTGCTGTTCATTTCCCCATGGGCAATGGACTTCACCGAGTACCGCGGCGCATCCTGGACCGCATGGGTAGTCGGGGTAGTGACGGTAGTGGTCGCGATCGCGGCGCTGCCGGCAATGTCGGCGCGTCTGCACGACATGGCTCCACACCACTGATGCAGATGCCGAAACCGCATCGAGCAGGGCGTCGCCGTAGCGCCAAGATGGACGGCGACGCCCGGCAGCTCATCCTGGATGCCTCCGAAAAGCTTTTCGCGGCACAAGGATTCGATGCGACCGCGACCGCGGCAATCGCAGGCGCTGCGGGCGTTCCCAAGGGCCTGGTCTTCTATTACTTCCCGACCAAAGATTCGATCCTGTCCGCGCTGATGGCCGAACGGGTGCCCAACCATCCGATCGACGACATCGGCACAGTGGTCACGCCCGGCGATCCGGCCGCCAGCTTGGTCAATCTCGATGCCGCGCTCAATCTGCGCGACAACCATTCCTCGGTGCTGCGCGTCATCATGTGGCGCGAAGCCGACACCCACCCGGACGTCCGGCGCCAATTGCGCCACCTGCGCGACCAAATGCTCGATGTCACCGCCCGAGTCCTCCAGGCGAGCACCCCGACGCCGGTTCAGCAAGGCACCCTGCGCGCGTGTGCGGCCGCCTGGGTTTCGGCCATGTTCGCGATCGCCAGCACCGACCGACTGCACGCGCTCGACGGCCTGCCGCTGCCGACGACGGACGAGCTGTTGAATGTGGCACAGGTCGTCGCCGCGGGCATGACGCAGCTCGGCTGACGAAATTCTGAAAGGCCGCGCCTTCACAATTGGGCAGCGAGGGCGTGCTAAAAGTATTTGTGTGCACATTGGTTTAACCACGCGAGGCACACTGACAACCGGCTTACTGACCGGAGTTCTAGCGACGATTCTGATCGGTACCGGCACTGCGCCGGCAGTACCGATCTATCCGGTCGCGGATCCCGATCCTTTCTATGCCGCGCCGGCCGGTATCGCGGCAAAGCGGCCGGGTGAGGTGATCGAGACCCGGTCGCTGCCGCCGCTGCTGACCTTCCCGGATACCGACGTCACGCTGGTCAAATTCCGCTCGACGAATTCCCGCGGACTGCCCATCGCGGCGACAACCACCGTGCTGTCACCGCACAGCCGTCCTCCGGACGGGCCGCTGCTGTCCTACCAGCACATCATCAACGCGCTCGGAACCAAGTGCTCGATCTCGAGGGAGCTCTACTCCGACGATTTCAATCTGCAGATCAAGGAAGCGGTGGCGCTGAACGCGGTGCTGCTCCATGGCTGGAGCGTCGCCCTGCCCGATCACCTCGGTCCGACCTTCGCCTACGGTGCGGCCCGGCTCGGCGGCCAGATCACCCTCGATGGAATCCGCGCGGTGCGTCAGATTCCCGAGCTCGGTGTGCAGCACAGCCCGGTCGCGATGGCAGGCTATTCCGGCGGTGGCATGGCCACCGCGTGGGCCGCCGCACTCGCACCGCGCTACGCACCCGAACTCGACATCGCGGGCGCCGCGGCCGGCGGCGTGCCGACAAACATGGTGAAAATGCTGGAAGGCATCCAGTTCGATCCACATCCGGCCTTCGGGCTGTTGATGGCGGCGGCCATTGGGCTGGAACGCGAATACCCGGACCGATTCCCGATCAGCGACTACCTCAATTCCCAGGGGATGGCAGCCCGCGACCGCATTGCCAACAGCTGCACCAATGACATCCTGGCCGCCGGAGCGTGGCGCAGCGCGCGCGATTTCGCGAGCAACATGTCACTCACCGAAAATCGAAACGCGCGAAGCGTCGTCGAGGAAAACAGTCTGGAACTGTTCGACGGCGTGCCGAAAATGCCGATATTCGAATGGCATTCACCGACCGACCCGCTCATTCCGATCGAGGCGACCGACAATACCAACCGCCGCTATTGCCAGGCGGGCGTTCGGTTGCAGACCGAGCTCACCGCCTCCCCCGAACACCTCACAGCCGCTGTCCTCGGCATCCCCGCGGCGCTCGCCTGGCTGGAGGCCCGCTTCCGCGGCGAGCCCGCGCCGACGAATTGCTGAGCGACACCGGTGCCGCGCGGCCCGCAGGACCGCTCAGGCCGCGTCGAGAAAGTCGGTGATATCGCGGGCGAAGCGTGGGTGCTTGATCGCACCCATGTGGCCGGCGCCAGGGTAGATGATCAAGCGGGAATTCGGGATGCCATCGGCGGTGGTGCGGAATGTCGCCGTGCTGTAGGCGGTGTCGCGCTCGCCGCCGATCACCAGGGTCGGGACCGTGATGTCGCCGAGGCGGCCGGAGAGGTCGAAGACGTCTTCTGCCAGCACGAAGGCAAGGGTGTCCGCGGGATTCTTCGGGCGTGCCAACGGGTCGGCCAACCACATGGCCGCCACGGCGAGACGTCCGAGGATCGGCGAGGAGGCAGTGATGGGGGCCATGTGATGCAACGCGCGGTGGCCCTCGGCGACCGCCACCGCGTAGCGCAGCTGGGATTCGCGCGCATGGTCCTCCAGTCGGTAGCCCGAGGAGGCGATCACCAACCTGCGCACGGCCGCGGGATGGTCCGCCGCCAGTTGCAGCGCGAGCGAACCTCCCGAGGAAACCCCGAGCACGTCTACCGGACCCCCGAATTCCGCACGCAACGCCGCCGCGTGCTGGGCGGCGATATCGGCCATCGTCGTGCCCTCGGGCATGTCCGGCGCACGGTTCACCGCGTAGACCCGGTAGTGCCTTGCCAGCGGCGCGAGCGTGGCGATCTCCGAGTCACGCATCCACCCGCGCGGGTTGGCGTGGTCCGGGGTGAACCACCGCAGGAACACCAGCGGCCGCCCGGAGCCGAGCGCCAGATAGGGCAGCTTGTGCTCTAGCGTGCCCTCGGTGACGTTCAACTGCACGTTCTTGGCCATGGATCCTCCAAATCGTCGCGATCTCACGCTACGACAGTGCGTCGGATTGCCGATGAAGTCCATGACCTCCGAGGTGATGTCCGCCGAAACGGCGCCGCCCCGTTCGGGGCGGCGCCGTCCGCGTCCTACTCGCCGGTCGCCTTGGCGATGATCTCCTTCGACACGTTGGCCGGAACCTCCGCGTACGAATCGAACACCATGGAGTAGTTCGCCCGGCCCTGGGTCTTCGACCGCAGATCACCGATATAACCGAACATCTCCGAGAGCGGAACCAGCGCCTTGACGACACGGGCACCACTGCGTTCCTCCATGGCCTGAATCTGGCCACGGCGGGAGTTCAGGTCGCCGATCACCTCACCCAGGTACTCCTCCGGCGTCACGACCTCGACGGCCATGACGGGTTCGAGAAGCGCAGGGCGCGCCTTGCCGACCGCCTCGCGTACCGCCTGAGCAGCGGCGGTCCGGAAGGCGAAGTCGGAGGAATCCTTCTCGTGCACAGCACCATCGAGCAGAACCACCCGCAGGTTCACCAGCGGATAGCCCGCGAGCACACCCGACTGCATGGCGTCCTGCGCACCGGCATCGACCGACGGAATGAATTCCTTCGGCACTCGGCCACCGGTCACCCGACTCTCGAACTCGTAGATCGCACCGCCGGCACCAGCGAACGGCGCCACCGCGATAACGACCTTCGCGAACTGACCCTTGCCACCGGATTGCTTGCGGTGGGTGTGTTCGAGCCGAGCCACCGCGGTGGTGATCGTCTCGCGATAGGCCACCTGCGGCGTGCCGATGTTCGCCTCGACCTTGAACTCCCGCTTCATACGGTCGATCAGGATGTCGAGGTGGAGCTCGCCCATGCCGCCGATGACGGTCTGGCCGGTCTCCTTATCCAGCGTCACCGAGAAGGTGGGATCCTCCCTGGCCAGCTTGTGGATCGCGGCACCGAGCTTCTCCTGATCCGACATGGTTTTCGGCTCGATCGAAACTTGGATGACCGGGTCGGGGAACGTCATCGACTCCAGCACGAGCTGGTGGTCCGGATCGCACAGGGTGTCACCGGTGGTGACGTCCTTCAGCCCGATCACGGCGTAGATGTGTCCCGCAGCGGCCACATCGACCGGAGTCTCCTTGTTCGAGTGCATCTGGAAAAGCCTGCCCAACCGCTCCTTTCGTCCCGTGCGTGGATTGATCGCCACCGCGCCCGCCTCGACCCGGCCCGAGTACACCCGGATGTAGGTGAGCTCGCCGAAGAACGGGTGCGCGGCGATCTTGAACGCCAGCGCCGCGAACGGTGCGTCCGCATCGGCAGCGCGGCGGATGATCTCCGCCGCGTCGCCCGGCGCGCGACCGTCGATGCCGCCGGCGTCGAGCGGTGTCGGTAGGTAGTCGACCACCGCGTCGAGCATCGGCTGCACGCCCTTGTTCTTGAACGCCGAACCGCAAAGCACCGGGTAGGCAAGGGAATTCACCGTCAAGTGACGGATGGCGACCTTCATCTCGGTGACGGATATTTCCACTCCACCGAGAAACTTCTCCAGCAGCGCCTCATCCGACTCGGCAATAGCCTCCACTAGCTCCGCGCGGTAGCGCTCGGCGCGCTCTCGAAGCTCGGCCGGAATCTCGACGACCTCGTACCGCTCACCGAGTTCCGTATCACCGCGCCATATCTTGGCGTTCATCTCGACCAGGTCGACGATGCCCTCGAAGGTGTCCTCAGCGCCGATCGGCAGCTGGATCACCAGCGGCACAGCACCGAGACGGTCCCTAATGGTCTGCACGGTGAAGAAGAAGTCCGCACCGAGCTTGTCCATCTTGTTGACGAAGCAGATACGCGGCACGTCGTACTTATCGGCCTGACGCCACACCTGCTCGGACTGCGGCTCGACGCCTTCCTTGCCGTCGAACACCGCGACCGCGCCGTCGAGCACGCGCAGCGACCGCTCCACCTCCGCAGTGAAGTCGACGTGCCCCGGCGTATCGATGATGTTGAGCTGGTGGCCGTTCCAGAAGCAGGTGGTCGCCGCCGAAGCGATCGTTATCCCGTGCTCCTGCTCCTGCACCATCCGATCCATCGTCGAAGCGCCGTCGTGCACCTCGCCCAGCCTGTGGGTGACGCCGGTATAGAAAAGAATCCGCTCGGTGGTCGTAGTCTTACCGGCATCGATATGGGCCATGATGCCGATATTCCGAACCATACTCAGATTGCCGAGCACACCACGTGTCACGGTAATCCCCACTCCCTCAACTAGTTTCGCCAGAAAGACGCTCGCCTAGTTGGTGCGTTCCGGCAACGGCGCGAGCATCGTCCACGCGGCGCGAACGGCACGCCGAGAGGGCTCTGCCGACACCTACCGCGAACGCGGGCCTGAGGGAAACATGCCTCATATGTACCCCCCACCCTCGCCCGCGTCCATCGAATATCCCGCCGGACAACCGGTTGCCGAGATGACCTTCTCGGCGCTGGGGATAGATCTGGGCGACAATCGCGGACCGGAGAAGCCACGATATCCGATAAGCATGAATGCGGCCCACGGTCGGCCGCGGCAGTGACCCACGCGGCCACGGAATGTGAGGTCGACTCACGATGACGAACACCTTCGCCGAAGACGCCGATTACGCCATACCGACACAGCGGCTGCGGCGCAATCCTCCTTCGCCCGACCGAGTTCCGGTGTTCGGCAACGACATGCAGCTGCGCACCGCGCTCATTCCCGACCGGATCCGCGCCGCGCCGATCAATCACGATTACGAGTTGCTCGCCGTCCAGGACGCGCAGAACGCCGGATATCTGAGGGAGATACAGGATCTGGCGGCCGAACTCGCGCGGGTCGCGGCGTTCGCGGCGGTCCGAGGTCATAATCAGACCGACCAGCTGCGCGTGCGGCAGCTGGAGTCCGCCCTCGATGCCGCGACGACGGATGCCGCGGCCGCGGGCATCGCCGCCTCGGACATCCGGCTCGCCGTCGAGCAGGGCCGGGCAGGCGCGTACTGGATCGACCGGCCCGCGCACCGGTACCTCGGCCGGATCGCGCAACTGACCGACGAAATGGCAGGCAGGCTCAGCGAATTGGACGCCTACCGGCAGCGAATCGCCGAACTCGAGCAGCGGCTGGCCCAGGCTCGAAACAACGCCTGACCGGCACACACCCGCGAAAACACAAACGGCGCCGCCCCTTTCGGGGCGACGCCGTCTGCTCAGTGAGTCAGAGAATCACTTGACGATCTTCGTGACGCGACCGGCGCCGACGGTGCGGCCACCCTCGCGGATCGCGAAGCGCAGGCCCTCGTCCATGGCGACCGGCTGGATCAGCTTGACGGACATCTCGGTGTTGTCACCGGGCATGACCATCTCGGTGCCCTCGGGGAGGGTCACAACGCCCGTCACGTCAGTCGTACGGAAGTAGAACTGCGGACGGTAGTTGTTGAAGAACGGCGTGTGGCGGCCGCCCTCGTCCTTGGACAGGATGTAGGCCTGGCCCTCGAACTCGGTGTGCGGGGTGGTGGTGCCCGGCTTCACGACGACCTGGCCACGCTCGACATCTTCACGCTTGATGCCACGAACCAGCAGACCGACGTTGTCGCCCGCCTGGCCGTTGTCGAGCAGCTTGCGGAACATCTCGATGCCCGTGATGGTGGTCTTGGTGACCTTCTCGCGGATGCCGACGATCTCGACTTCCTCGTTCACGTTGATGATGCCGCGCTCGATACGACCGGTGACGACGGTGCCACGACCGGTGATCGTGAAGACATCCTCGACCGGCATCAGGAACGGCTTGTCGGTCTCACGAACCGGGGTCGGGATCGACTCGTCGACTGCGTTCATCAGCTCGACGATGGACTCGGTCCACTTCTCGTCGCCTTCGAGCGCCTTCAGACCGGAAACACGCACGACCGGCGCGTCCTCGTCGAACTCCTGGGCGGCCAGCAGTTCGCGGACCTCCATCTCGACGAGCTCGAGGATTTCCTCGTCGTCGACCATGTCCGACTTGTTCAGCGCGACCAGGATGTAGGGCACGCCGACCTGACGGGCGAGCAGCACGTGCTCGCGAGTCTGCGGCATCGGGCCGTCGGTGGCGGCGACCACCAGGATGGCACCGTCCATCTGCGCCGCACCGGTGATCATGTTCTTGATGTAGTCAGCGTGACCCGGGGCGTCGACGTGCGCGTAGTGGCGCTTCTCCGTCTGGTACTCGACGTGGGAGATGTTGATCGTGATACCACGAGCCTTCTCCTCCGGCGCCTTGTCGATCTGATCGAACGCGAACGCGGCGTTCAGATCCGGGTACTTGTCAGCCAGCACCTTGGTGATCGCTGCAGTCAGCGTGGTCTTGCCGTGGTCGACGTGACCGATGGTGCCGATGTTGACGTGCGGCTTCGTCCGCTCGAACTTCGCCTTCGCCACTGTGGTGTCCTCCTGGACTTGTTGGTGCGTGCAGTTGCAGCAGTGCGGTTATTACTGGGGGTCGTGCTGACTCCCGGCTGATGGGGCAAGCCTGGTGGCCTGCCCCGTCGGTATTACTCGCCGGTCGCCTTGGCGATGATCTCCTTCGACACGTTGGCCGGAACCTCCGCGTACGAATCGAACACCATGGAGTAGTTCGCCCGGCCCTGGGTCTTCGACCGCAGATCACCGATATAACCGAACATCTCCGAGAGCGGAACCAGCGCCTTGACGACACGGGCACCACTGCGTTCCTCCATGGCCTGAATCTGGCCACGGCGGGAGTTCAGGTCGCCGATCACATCGCCCATGTACTCCTCGGGCGTGATGACCTCGACCGCCATCAGCGGCTCGAGAATCACCGGACCGGCCTTACGAGCCGCTTCCTTGAGGGCCTGGGAGCCGGCGATCTTGAACGCCATTTCCGACGAGTCGACGTCGTGGTATGCGCCGTCGAGCAGGATGACCTTCAGGTTCACCAGCGGGTAGCCCGCGAGCACACCGTACTGCATGGCATCCTGCGCACCGGCGTCCACCGAAGGGATGTACTCGCGCGGAACGCGACCACCGGAGACCTTGTTCTCGAACTCGTAGGTCGCGCCGTCCTCGCCGATGAACGGCTCGAGGGCGATGATGACCTTCGCGAACTGGCCGGAGCCACCCGTCTGCTTCTTGTGGGTGAACTCGAGCTTCTCGACCTTCTTGGTGATGGTCTCGCGGTAGGCCACCTGCGGCTTGCCGACGTTCGCCTCGACCTTGAACTCGCGACGCATACGGTCGACGAGGATGTCGAGGTGGAGCTCGCCCATGCCGCCGATGACGGTCTGGCCGGTCTCCTGGTCCAGCTTGACCGAGAAGGTCGGGTCCTCTTCCGAGAGACGCTGGATCGCGGTGCCCAGCTTCTCCTGGTCGGACTTGGTCTTCGGCTCGATGGAAACCTGAATGACCGGGTCCGGGAAGGTCATGGACTCGAGCACGATCTGGTTCTGCGGATCGCACAGGGTGTCACCGGTGGTGGTGTCCTTCAGGCCGATGACCGCGTAGATGTGGCCGGCCACGGCCTCGCCGACCGGGTTCTCCTTGTTGGAGTGCATCTGGAACAGCTTGCCCAGACGCTCCTTCTTGCCCTTGGTCGAGTTGATGACCTGGGCGCCGGAGTCGACCTTGCCCGAGTACACCCGCACGTAGGTCAGCTTGCCGAAGAACGGATGCACGGCGATCTTGAAGGCCAGACCCGAGAACGGCTCGGTCGTGCTGGCGTCCCGGTGGATGATCTCTTCTTCCTTGCCCGGGACGTGGCCGTCGGTGCCACCATCGTCCAGCGGGGTCGGCAGGTAGTCGATCACGGCGTCGAGCATGGGCTGCACGCCCTTGTTCTTGAACGCCGAGCCACACAGGATCGGGTAGAGCTCGGAGTTGACCGTCATCTTGCGGATGGCGCCCTTGATCTCATCGATCGTGAGCTCATCGCCGCTGAAGTGCTTCTCGAGCAGCGCCTCGTCGGACTCCGCGACCGTCTCCAGCAGCTCCTGGCGGTAGATCTCCGCCTGGTCCGCGAGGTCGGCCGGGATCTCGACGACCTCGTACTCTTCGCCGAGCTTGGTCTCGCCCTTCCAGACCTTGGCGTTCATCTCGACCAGGTCGACGATGCCCTCGAAGGTGTCCTCAGCGCCGATCGGCAGCTGGATGACCAACGGCTTGGCGCCGAGGCGGTCCTTGATGGTCTGCACGGTGAAGTAGAAGTCCGCACCGAGCTTGTCCATCTTGTTGACGAAGCAGATACGCGGCACGTCGTACTTATCGGCCTGACGCCACACCTGCTCGGACTGCGGCTCGACGCCTTCCTTGCCGTCGAACACCGCAACGGCGCCGTCGAGCACGCGCAGCGACCGCTCCACCTCGACGGTGAAGTCGACGTGCCCGGGGGTGTCGATGATGTTGATCTGGTTGTTCTTCCAGAAGCATGTGGTGGCCGCGGAGGTGATGGTGATACCACGCTCCTGCTCCTGCTCCATCCAGTCCATGGTGGCCGCGCCATCGTGGACTTCACCGATCTTGTAGGTGATGCCGGTGTAGAAGAGGATGCGTTCAGTTGTGGTCGTCTTGCCCGCATCAATGTGGGCCATGATGCCGATGTTGCGGACCTTGTTCAGGTCGGTGAGCACGTCCTGTGCCACGGAAATCTTCCCCGCTCGTAGCTAGTTGGGATTTTCGGGGACGACCCTGTGGTCGTCACTATGTCAACGCCGGAAGCGGCGGGTAAGTGCCGCATCCGGCTGTGCCTCCCGACCCAATAACGACGGGCCGGGCAGACGTCACCAGCGGTAGTGCGCGAAGGCCCGGTTGGACTCGGCCATCTTGTGGGTGTCCTCGCGACGCTTCACCGAAGCGCCGAGGCCGTTGCTGGCATCGAGCAGCTCGTTGGCGAGACGCTCGACCATCGTCTTCTCACGGCGAGCCCGCGAGTAGTTGACCAGCCAGCGCAGCGCCAGGGTGTTGGAGCGGCCGGGACGAACCTCGACCGGCACCTGGTAGGTGGCGCCACCGACACGACGGGGCTTCACCTCGAGCGCGGGCTTGACGTTGTCCAGCGCGCGCTTGAGGGTGACGACCGGATCGGTGCCGGTCTTCTCGCGCGCCTGCTCCAGCGCGCCGTAGACGATGCGCTCGGCGGTGGACTTCTTGCCGTCCAGCAGGATCTTGTTGACCAGCTGAGTGACCAGCGGCGACCCGTAGACCGGGTCGTTGATCAGCGGACGCTTGGGTGCGGGGCCCTTGCGTGGCATATCAGCTCTTCTCCTTCTTGGCGCCGTAACGGCTGCGGGCCTGCTTGCGGTTCTTCACACCCTGGGTGTCGAGCGAGCCACGGATGATCTTGTAGCGGACACCGGGGAGGTCCTTCACACGACCGCCGCGCACGAGCACCATCGAGTGCTCCTGCAGGTTGTGGCCCTCGCCCGGGATGTAGGCCGTGACCTCGACCGCGCTGGTCAGGCGAACACGCGCGACCTTACGCAGCGCGGAGTTCGGCTTCTTCGGGGTCGTGGTGTACACGCGAGTGCACACGCCACGGCGCTGCGGGCTCCCCTTGAGGGCCGCGGTCTTGGTCTTGGAGACCTTGTCGCGACGACCCTTGCGGACCAGCTGGTTGATGGTTGGCATAGACCGGCTTTCCTTAATTAGTTAACGCGGTGTCTGGAACTTCATGTCTTTGTCATCGAGCTTTCACCCGCACGCCCAGCCGCGTTTCTCGCGTCCCGAGGTCGGGCGTGTCGCGCGCGGAGCAGGACCGGTTTTCCGGGCACGCCAGGAAGGTCAGCCGCTTTCGCTGGCTTACGTCCACACACGAACTTGCCCGCATGCTTCCGGGCACAGCGATCCACGATACTCGTGGTCGCGACACAGGGTCAAAGTGGGGTGGGTAACCACCACGACCGACAGTTCGATGCCAGCGTACCTACCTCGCGAGATTCAGGGTCAATTCGACGAGCTTCTGCGCACCGACGCACGGATCGGGATGACCGGAGCCTGGACGGTAATTGATCCACCAGCCGATCACCCCGGTGTCGGCCGCGCTGGCACTGACACCGCAGGAGTCGGGATCGTTGGGACGGTGCGTCTGCAGCGCCCGCTGGCCCTGCACGGTGATGTTGTTGGTGAGGTAGCCGAGTTTGTCGTTGTTGGTCTTCTCGTTGTTCAGCGAGCCGACCTCGTACCAGTTCAGGGTCACCATGGCGGTGCCGCCGGGCGCATTGTCCACGTCCCACATGCACACCGCGCCGTAGAACGACGCCTGGGCGTAGGCGCCCTCGCCCACCGCACTGCCGATCTGGTCCATCGAGACGACATCGCACTCGCGCAACAGTTTGTCGAAGTTCGTGTTGACCGACGATCCGGTCCCCGACCCCGCGGGATACGCGGATCCGGGCACCGTGCGCCCACAGCCGGCGACCGAAACGGCGACGCCGAGCACTGCCAGCGCGGCGATCAGGCCGCGAGTCGCCGAACGGGCACGAAGATTCATCGCGAACTCCCTCACTGCAGCCGCTGCACGGTCAACTCGGCGAGCTTGCGCATCCGGTCGCATGGATTGCCCGTCGCCGCGAAGAGGCCGAACGACATCGACCACTCGAAGAAATCGTCGTCGAGCTGCACGGCGAGATCGCAGACCGAGCTGTTGGTCTCCAGCGCCTGGAATCCGACGCGGCCACCGACCTCGATCTTGTCCACCCCGCGCCCCTGGGTGGTCACCCACGCCCTTTCGCGATCGATGGGGCTGCCCCGATACGCGGCGAAGGTGACGCTGGTCGAACCCTGTCCCGCGGATTGCCAATTGCAGCCGACCGAGTTCTTGAACACCCGCGACAGCTGCGCCAAGCCCGCGATGTCGCGGACCTCGTCGTCGGTGACATGACCGCACTCACCGGCGAACGGACCAAGGGTGGCGACCTTCGGCGGGGGACGCAGCGGCGTATTCGACGAATCCGAGTCGCCGCCCGAACCGCATGCCGACAGTGCCAACGCCAAGGACGCACCGATGACGATTGCCGACGGAATCCGCATGCCGTGAACTCTACCCATCGGCGCCCGGCACGGCCGGACACGACCGCGGGCCGCGACGGGTTCCGCGGCGCTGCCGCGCTGGCTATGGATGAAAGTGCTTCACTACGTGAGCAATTGGGAGGGGAAACCAATGCTGAAGAAATTGGCCGTTGCTGTCTTGATCATTGCGGGGCTATGGGGCGGCCTCGCGGGAACAGCCTCCGCGAGAGGAAACTTCCTCGGCCGCTACTACTGGCTGAGCGACTGCCTCGATCACGCGATTGGTATCACAACCATGGAAATCCCCATGCTCGTTGCGAGCCGATCGTGATCAACGGCAAAGAGATCTACAACCTCCTGGCGTCATAACTCGGCGCGATTTCAGAGGTTGCCTCTGGCTTCCTGTTCGCGTTCGATCGCCTGGAACAGGGCCTTGAAGTTGCCCTTGCCGAAGCCGAGCGAACCGTGTCGCTCGATCAGTTCGAAGAAGACGGTCGGGCGATCGGTGAGCGGCTTGCAGAAGATCTGCAACAGGTAGCCGTCTTCGTCCCGGTCGACCAGGATGCCGCGACGCTGCAACTGGTCGACCGGCACGCGGACGTGGCCGATGCGGGCGCGCAGTTCGGGGTCGGAGTAGTAGGTGTCCGGCGTTTCCAGGAATTCGACGCCCTCACGGCGCAGCGTGTCGACGCAGGTGAGGATGTCGCTGGTGGCCAGCGCGATGTGCTGCACGCCGGGCCCGCGGTAGAACTCGAGGTATTCGTCGATCTGCGAACGCTTCTTGCCCACCGCGGGCTCGTTCAGCGGGAACTTCACCCGGTGATTGCCGTTGGCGACGACCTTGCTCATCAGTGCCGAGTACTCGGTCGCGATGTCGTCACCGACGAATTCGGCCATATTCGTGAAACCCATGACACGGCGGTAGAACTCGACCCACTCGTCCATCATGCCGAGCTCGACGTTGCCGACGACATGGTCGATCGCCTGGAACAGCCGGACCGGCGTGCCCGCGCGCGGTTGATAGCGGGAGCGGCGGACGATATAGCCGGGCAGATAGGGCCCGTAATACTTGGAACGGTCGACCAGCGTGTGCCGCGTCTCGCCGTAAGTGGCGATGGCCGCCGAGCGGACCGTGCCGAATTCGTCCGACTCGTCGTGCGGTTCGACCAGAATCGTCGCGCCGTGGGTGCGCGCCCAGTCGATGCAGCGGTCCACGTCGGGGACCTCGAGTGCGATATCGGTGATGCCATCACCGTGCCGGTCGTGATGGCCGACCAGCGGGCTGCCCGGATCGACAGCACCGGTGATCACGAACCGCGCGCCGCCACTGCGCAGCACGAACGCCTTGTGGTCACGATTGCCGGTCTCCGGTCCCGCGTAGGCCTCCAGCCGCATGCCGAAGGCGGACTCCAGGAAGTGCGCGGTCTGCGTCGCGTTGCCGACCACCCAGACCAGGGCGTCCCAGCCGATGACGGGGAACGGATCGACGCGGTCGTCGTGCTCGACGAGTCCGACGAGCCTGCGCAACTCACCGTCGGTGGGCAGGGCCGTCGGCCGGGAGTCCGGCAGCTTCTCGATGGTCATGGTCCAAGGAAATCGCCACCCATGCCGGTAGGCAATAGCGGTGGATTCCGATAGACACTCTGGCGAATTCGGCTAGCAAGACCCACAAGATGCTGGACAATTTGAATAGCATCACCGAGCACAGCCCGCGCCACGAACGGAGGCCGACATGTCGCACACGCCGGCAAAACTCGACGAACTCGATCTCGCCATCCTGACCGCGATGCACGAATATCAGAAGGCGGGAATCCTCGAACTGTCGCGCCGCACCCGGGTCGCACGGGCCACCGTCCAATCCAGGATCGGCAGGATGGAGGAATCCGGGGTCATCGCCTCCTACGACCCGCAAATCGACGTCACCGCTGCGGGTTTCGATGTCGAGGCCTTCGTCACGCTGGAGATCGCGCAAGGTGCGCTCGACACCGTCGCCGCCGAGCTCGACGCGATCCCCGGCGTGCTCGAGGCCTACGCGACTACCGGATCCGGCGATGTGCTGTGCCGGATCGGCGCCGACTCGCACGCCGGCCTGCAATCGGTGTTGCTGAGCATCGATCGGACCAGCTCGGTGGTGCGCTCACACAGCGTCATCGTGTTGTCGACAGTGATCCGGCGCCGCACACTGCCGCTGCTGCGCACCCTGACCCCCACCGGCACCACCAAGGCTCCCGCCTACCGCGACGCCCACGAGCGATAGCCGACTGCCGGGTCGCGGGAGCGCCGATCAGGGGCGCAGGTCGGCATCCACCTCGAGGATTTCGACGCGCGGCTGCTTGTCGGCCTCCAAGAACGCGAGCAGCGCATGCGATTCGGCCTCGACAGCCCGGCTCTCCGCCGCCGACCACTTCCTGGTCGGGGTGATGCGCAGGCGGGCAACGCCCTTCTCCGGGAAGATCTTGTAGAACCCGGAAAGGTAGCCGTCGAGCAACACCGGCGAAACCGCGGTGGCAAACGCGCGCAATGGCACCGGGCCGTCGGCCACGATCCTGCTGCGATCCTGGTGCGAGAGAATCGCATTGTCGTACCAGCCGAGCAGGCGCACCGGGGCGGGCAGCTCGGCGTCGGCCAGTTCACCGTCGGCGACGTCATAGAGGGTGCGGCCGCGCTCGTCGGTGTAGGTGCGCAACCTGTCGCCCAGCTGCTCGACCGCTTTCTTCATGCCCGTCAGTTTCGACCAGGTCTGCATGTCCATGGTGCTGGCGGGACCGAAAGCGCGCAGGTACCGGAAAATCAACTCCGCCAACGGATACGTCGGATCCAGTGGCGCGCCGAGCCACGGCTCGACCCGGGACCAGACCGGTCTGCTGTTGTCCTTCCACTTCCCGCGCGGCGGAGTCTGCAGCACCGGCAGCTGATAGAGCCAGGTCTGCACGACCGCGCCCGCGTCCCGATCGGGCCACAGCTCGGCCGCCTGTGCGCGCATGTCCGCCGCCGACATCGGCTGGTCCCCGAGCACCCGCTCGCCACGCGCGCGAACTTCCTCGGGATCGAGTCCGACCATCGCGCCGTAGTTGAATCCCTTACGGAACGGGATCTTTTCGAGCTCGGGCTGCACGTGCGGTGCGATACGCAAGGCATCCGGCGGCGTGACCAGGTGAATCGTGCCGCGCATCAACGTGATGCGAACCAGCGAGCGGTCCTCGAGCCCTGTCGACACCGTCGCCGGATCGAAATCCGCTATGCGGCTCCACAATCCGACGAACGGCGGCGTCGAGTCCTGGGCCTGCAGCCCGACGAGGTGATCACACATCTCGGGCACGGGCAGCGACGAGCGTTCCAGCAGATGCTGGCGGGCGAGCAGGGTCCGGTTCAATACCCGATTGGACAGCATCGTGCCGCGATTCTATGAGAGGTGGTGGTCGAGCGGCGGGTGGGCCGGCTTCATGACTCGCTCAGGGTACGTCGCCGCACCGACAGCCTCAGCGCACCGTGACGACGACTTTGCCGGTGGCGGTGCGGTTGTCCAGCGACGTGACCGCCGCGGCGGCCTGCTCCAGCGGGTACAGCACCGGGTCCGGCGGCGCGATCTCGCCGGAGGCCAGCAGCGGTTCGACCTCGGCCCACTGCTCGGTCAGGTAACCGGGATGCGTCATCACCCATTCGCCCCAGGCCGCGCCGGTCACCTCGACGTTCTTGAGCAGCAGCCGATTCACCTTGACCGTCGGGATTTCCCCGGCCGTGAAGCCGACAACCAGCAGGCGGCCTGCCGAGGCCAGCGATCGGATGCTGTCGGTGAAACGGTCGCCGCCCACCGGATCGAGCACGATGTCCACACCGCGGCCGCCGGTCAGTTCCTTGACCGCGGCGAGCCAGCCCTCGGTCAGCACCGCATCGGTGGCGCCGTTGGCGCGGGCCACCGCCGCCTTCTCCTCGGTGCTGACCACCGCGATCACCCGGCCCGCGCCGAGCGCGACGGCCATGCGCAGCGTCGAGGTACCGATGCCGCCCGCGGCGCCGTGCACGAGGACGGTCTCGCCTTCGGCGAGCCTGCCGCGGTTGCGCAGGCAGAAGTGCACGGTCAGGTCGTTGAACAGAATGCCTGCCCCGGCCTCCAGCGACACATTGCCGGGCAGGCGGAACACCATCTGCGCGGGCGCGACAGCGACCTCGGCCATAGCGTTGCCGAGCAGCGTCAGCGCCACCACACGATCGCCCGCCTTGACGTGCGCGCCCTCCGGCGCCTCACGAACAATGCCCGCCACCTCGCCACCGACGACGAACGGCAGCTCCGGCTTCATCTGGTACAGCCCACGCGTCATCAGGACATCGGGGAAAGCCACCCCGGCCGCGTGCACGTCGATGACCACGCCCCCCGGATATGCCGCGGGCTCCGGGATCTCCACGATCTCGATCGCTTCGGGCCCCTCCAACTTGCTGATCTGGGCTGCGCGCATGTGCCGACCTCTCTGTCCACTCGCCGACGCGGAACTCGCCGGCGACGCTGTGACCAACATAATGGGCAGCACCCTTTACCCGCTTCGGTGCACCTGTCCGCAGGATCGCATTTTGCTATGCTGGCCGCGACTTATGGTCGGGCGGGAAGGGGGATTTCCTATGCAGGTCAATCCGGAAACGCTGAAATCGTTCGCGTCGAACCTGGGCGCCGAAGCGGGCGCCATTCAGAAGTTCAACGAGGGGGCGGGCTTCGGCGTCGCGAGCAATGCGTTGCCGGGCACCGAGTTCGGCGGCACTGTGCAGCAGGCAACCGATGTGGTCAACCGTTGCCTGCAGCGAATCGGCGAACGTCTCACGACCGTCGCGGATAACATGCACAATGCGGCGGGCGCGTACGAGCTGACCGAAGACGACTTCGCCGCGAAACTCCGCACCATCGGGCTGCAGGTGTCATGACGCTGACCATTCCTGATGTAGAGAAGTGGGAGCCCGACCAGCTGACCACCGCGGGCAATCACGCCGACGGAATGGCGACCCAGCTCGACGCCGCGGTCAAGGGCGGCTCCGACAAGACCCGTGCGCTGACCTGGTCCGGCGCCGCAGCCACCGCGGCGAACGCGCGGATGGACATCGAAAAGACGCGGGCAGGCGCCGTCAGCACCGCGCTACAGGGCCTCCATACCGCGTTCACCTCGCAGGTGGACAACCTGAAGAACGCCAAAACCAAGGTGCTGCAGCTGCGCGACCTCGCCACCGCACCGAGTTCCACCCAGCAGGGCGCGGAACCCATACCCGGTTTCAAGGTCGAGCCCAATGGGGCCGTCACTGCCGACGACCGGATCGCCAAGGTCTGCGCACTGATGAACGGCCAGCAGCGGGTGGACGAGTCCTTGCGAATTCTGCGGGACGCGGCAACCTGGCAGGTCGACATCACCAACGCGCTGCAGCAGGCGGAAAGCGTTGCGGAACAGGCGAAAACGCAGGTCGCCCAGGCTGTGGGGAGTCTCCAGGCCGCCTACGACGCCCTCGGCGAACCGAAATCCGGTACCGCACCCGCGCCGACGCCGACCACACCGGCCGCGACCAATACCGCGACACCTGTCTCCTCGAACAAGCCCAACTATGCGACCGGCGGCAATCACAACAGCAGCGGCAACTCCCATTCGTCCTCGGGAACGCCCGCTACCGGCAGCCCGAGTTCCGGCTCCCCGGTCAGTTCCGGCTCCGCGACCGGGCCGATGCCGTCCGGCGATGTCGCCGAATGGATCAAGAAGGCCAAAGAGAAGCTGATCGCGATGGGCTACAGCCCCGATCAGATCGATGAGCGCGCGCTCGCGATGATCATCCAGCACGAGTCCGGCGGCAATCCGCAGATCGTCAACAACTGGGACAGCAATGCGGCAGCCGGTCACCCCTCGAAGGGGCTGATGCAGACGATCGACAGCACGTTCAACGCATACAAAGCGCCCGGCCACGACGATATCTACGACCCGGTCGACAACATCATCGCCGGTACGCGATACGCGATCGACCGGTACGGCTCGCTGTCCAATGTTCCCGGTGTGGCAGCCGTCAACAGCGGTGGGGCCTATCAGGGTTACTGACCGACCGTGCCACCTGGGTGGCCGAAGGTCAGATTGTTCGCGGCGAGGGCGGCGCGGAGCTTGACGATGGCGGTGGGCCCGACACCGTGCAGGGCGGCCACGTCGCGTTCGGTCCACGCGGTGAGGTCGGACAGGCGCTGGATTCCGGCCGCGGCGAGGGCTCGTTCGGCGGGTCTGCCGAGTTTCCCGGGGAGGTCGGAGTCGGTCATAGTCCCTATTTTGCCTGATGAGACGTCATATGCGGGAGTACGGGCGACTCGCCGCGAGGGTGTGACGTACGACCCGTAAAGTCATCTCAGAACAAGCAACGCACGAGAACGCGGCACAACGTGCAGCGCGAGGAGCACCAGTGTCACTCGAACAGCCACTCGCCCCGCTTCCCCAGGAGGGCATGGGGTTTGCTTCGGCGTGGCCCATCCGGGCTGGCGATGTCGATCCGTACAACCGCTTGCGATTCGATGCGGTCGCCCGCTATCTGCAGGACATCGCGGGCGAAGAGCTGGAGCAGACCTTCCTCAACCGGACCGATCCGAACTGGATCGTCCGGCGCACCGTCATCGACGTGATTCGGCCGATTCTCTGGCCGGACAGGGTGCAGCTGCTGCGGTGGTGTTCGAGCATGTCGACCAGGTGGACGAACATGCGGGTGCGGGTGACCAGCTCGAACGGTGGGTTGATCGAGTCAGAGGGCTTCTGGATCAATATCAGTGAGTCGAACAACATGCCGGCCCGGATCAGCGATGACGGCCTGGCCTACCTGGCGCAGACCACCACCGAGCATCGGCTGCGCTGGCGGCCGTATCTCACCGACACCACACCGGCGGAGTCGGATACGGACATGCCGTTCCCGGTGCGCGCCACTGATATCGACCAGTACAACCACGTCAACAACGCCTGTTACTGGCAGGCGGTGGAGCAGTACCTCGCCGAGTACCCCAAGCTGGTCGCCGCGCCGCACCGCGCGGTGATCGAGTACGTGGCGCCGGTACTCGCGCGCCAGCATGTGACAGTGCGCAGCCGCTATGAGCCGGGTGACCGGTCCGGTCATCCGGTGCTGCGGCTGTGGTTCGTCGTCGGCGGCACCACCACCACGGTGGTGCGCATCATGCCGCTGCCTGCCTGAGGCTCCCCCGCCGCCGCGCTGCTGTTGCGGTGTCGAGAAGGCCGGTCGGATCGCGGCAAACCCGACCGGCGTTGTTTCCTCAGCCGCGTGCGGCCTTGATCAGATCCTCGCGGGTGGTGAACTTGACCCGAGGGCGGCCGGAAGCCTTGCCCGCCGACTTCTCCGCCAGATCGATCGCCTTCCAGCCCTGCCGGTCGACCAAGTCGGCCTGACGCTCGCTGACCAGCGCCTTCAGCGCGGCTCGATCGGCCTGCGGCACACCGAGTTTGCCGGCGGTGAAGTCGGCGATCAGCTGCTCGACGGTCTCCTCCGAGTCGATCCGGTTCGAGCCGATCACGCCGCGCGGACCACGCTTGATCCAGCCGCTGACGTACACGCCCGGGATCGGGACGCCGTTGTCGCCGAGCACTCGTCCGTGCTCATTGGGCACCACCGCGCGCCGCTCGTCGAAGGGCAGGTCCTTGATCGGTTCGCCCTTGTAGCCGATGGATCGCAGCACCAGCGAGGCGTCCACGCTGTCGGTGCGCTCGGTCGCCCGCGCCACCAATTGGCCGCCCTCGTCGACCAATTCGTTGTGCACGAATTCGACCGTCTCGACGTGCTCGGCGCCGGTGAGCGCGGTCGGCGAGCCCAGGTAGCGGAACACGATCCGCCTGTTGGCCGGATCGCGCCGGCCCACGGCGTATTCCTTCGCCAAGGTGTACTTGAGCCGCAGCGACGGCTCGATCTTCGGGTCGTCCAGCAGTGCCTGACTGCCCGGGTCGAGTGCGAGATCGGCCTCGTCGACGACGATGTCCACACCCTTCAGGTGGGTCAGCGCCAGGAATTCCGACGAGGTGTACGCCGCTTGCAGCGGGCCACGTCTGCCGAGCACGACCACTTCGCGAATATTGCTGCGGCGCAGCGCGTCGAGGGCGTAGTCGGCGATGTCGGTCTTGGCGAGCTCGTCCGGATCGACGGTCAGCACGCGCGCGACATCGAGGGCGACATTGCCGTTGCCGACGATCACCGCTCGCTCGCCGGAGAGGTCGAACTCGCGGTCCGCGTAGTCGGGGTGGCCGTTGTACCAGGCGACGAACTCGGTCGCGGAGTGACTGCCCGGCAGGTTCTCACCCGGCACGCCCATGTGGCGGTCGGTGGCAGCGCCGACAGCGTAAATGACGGCGTGGTGGTGGGCCAGCAGTTCCTCGTGCGTGATGTGGGTGCCGACCTCGACATTGAGGTAGTACTGCAACGTCTCCCGCCGGAACGCGGACTCGAACAGGCCCGAGACGGTTTTGGTGCCGGGATGGTCGGGGGCGACACCCGCGCGCACCAGACCCCACGGCGTCGGTAGCCGGTCGAACATCTCGACCTCCACGTCGGCCCGGCGCAGCAGCTCGTCGGCCGCATAGCAGGCCGCGGGTCCGGCGCCGACGATCGCGACCCGCAGGGTGCCGAGGTCCTTCGGCGGCCGCGCAGGCGTCACGATCGGATCGAAGTTCGATTCGAGCGGGTGCCGTTGGAAGTACGCGGCATTGATATCGCGATACCTGGCTAGCGACGCAGTCAGATCATCTTCAGGGAAGATGGCCTCCACCGGGCACGCGTCGACACAGGCACCGCAATCGATACAAGTGTCAGGGTCGATGTAGAGCATCTCGGTCGTCGCGAACTCCGGCTGATCCGGTGTGGGACGAATGCAATCGACCGGGCACTCGGAGACGCAGCTGGCGTCGTTGCAACAACGCTGCGTGATTACGTAGGCCATAGTGTGCAGATCCTCGAAAATGTGCGTGGGCTGTAGGCCACCCAAGGGTTGAAGGTGGGCAGAAGCGTGACGACAGTGGACCCGCGGGTGTGTCCCGCAGGGCGCCGCGTTGTGACGCCGCTTTCAGTTTGCCTCGAGTGTGGTTCATACCTCTCGACCGGAGGCCCTACGGTATCCCTATGGTGCGGACTCTGATCCTCATGCGGCACGGCAAATCGGCCTATCCGGACGGTGTCGCCGACCACGAACGCCCGCTCGCGCCGCGCGGACAACGCGAAGCGGGCTTGGCGGGGCAATGGTTGCGCGACACTCAGCCGCCGATCGATGCCGTGCGGTGCTCGACCGCGGCACGCACCCGGGAAACACTGGCCGCCACCGGGATCGACGCGCCGGTCGTCTATGAATCCGGCATCTACGAAGCCTCGCCACGGACTCTCATCGAACTGGTCCAGCTCAGCGACGACGCTGTCTCGACCTTGCTGGTGATCGGGCACGCGCCCGGAATGCCGTGGACGGCATGGGAGCTGGCGGGCAACCGCGACTCGATGCAGGCGGTCGAACTCAGCAGGAAGTTCCCCACCTCGGCACTCGCGGTGCTCGAGTTCGACCGCCCGTGGGCGGACATCGACCCGGGCACCGGAGAGCTCGTGCGCTTCCATATTCCGCGGTGAGGATTTCCTCGGTGCCACGCTGACCAGCTCCCCGGACACGTCGCCGACGCCCGACGGCATCGGCCTCGATGTCAGTGCAGCAGCTTGCCGCCGACAACAACGACAACGCCGAGCACGACGAGCAGCACGAAGGCGGCGAACCCGCCGACCAGCCACCAGACGAGACCGAGCGCGACGACGAACGGCGCCACCACGATGGCGGTGATCACCGGGCTTTCCTTGACCGTGGCCCAGGCCGCACGTGCCCTGACCCGATCGATGTCCTTACCTGGCATGCTCCCAGAGTAGGCGCGAATCCCGGACTTTGTCGGGCCTCGGTGGGATGCTCGGACCATGGATTGGAAAATCGAGCTCGTCGCCATTCCGGTCACCGACGTCGACCGGGCCAAGGATTTCTACACCAAGATCGGCTTCAATGCCGACTTCGATGAAAGCCCCACCGAGGACATCCGTTTCGTACAGCTGACCCCGCCCGGTTCCGGCTGTTCGATCTGTATCGGCAGGGGCATCACCGAGGCAGCGCCCGGCAGCGTCGAGGGCATGCAGGTCGTCGTCGCCAGCGCCCAAGCGGCCTTCGAGCAGCTGGTCGCGGCCGGTGTGCAAGCGTCGCCGGTCAAAGACATGGGCTGGGGCCTGTTCACGTTCTTCGCCGATCCAGACGGCAACAAGTGGGCCATCCAGGAACTGCCGAAGCGCGACTGACCTGTCCGCGGCGGCGCATCGCCCGTTCGACGACGATCCGAATTGCCGGAAGAATAGCCTTGGTTGGAGTGCACTCCAGGTGAGTAGCGTCGTCGATGTTCCATGGGAAGGGCGAGTGCAATGAGCGAAACCGCACGTGAGGGCGTTGTCAGTGCTGACAGGGAGCACCCGAGGTACTCGATCGGCGATGCTGCCGAACGCTCGGGCCTGAGCCGTGACACCTTGCGCTGGTACGAGCGGATCGGGCTGATGAACTACATCGGGCGCGATCACACCGGGAAACGGCGGTTCAGCGACCGCGACCTGGAGTGGCTCGCACTGATCGGCAGACTGCGCACCACCGGCATGTCGGTGGCCGATATGGTCCGCTACGCCGAACTCGTCCGGGCAGGCGACTCCACGTTCCCGCAACGGCTGGAAATGTTCCGCAATACTCGTGCCGAGGTACTCGCCACGATCGATGAACTGCGCCAGACCGTAGCCGTGCTGGACTACAAGATCGACGTGTACGAGGGCAAAACCGCGGCGATCCGACCGGCAATTCTCACCGCGCACCACAGCGGGGGACTCGAGGCGTGACCTCCGCGACCATCGACCCGCACAACAGAGCAGGAGAACACCTGTGTCCACGCTGACGCTCAATGTCCGATTCCACGCGAAGCCGGGTCGGGAGGCCGACCTGCGCGAGACGCTCGAAGCCCTTGTCGCACCGACCGTCGCCGAGCCGGGCTGCCTGCGCTACGAGCTCTACCTGCACCCGACCGATCCGAGCCGGATGGTGCTGCTCGAGGAGTGGGTCGACGCGGCGGCCCTTGCGGAGCATTTCGCGACACCGCATCTGAAGCAGGGCGCGGCGGCGCTCGAGGAGATCCTGGCCGAGCCGTTCCAGATTCGGCGGTTCAACGAGATCTCCTGAGCTCGAATACCGGGGCAGCACGGGCGATCTGGAGCACAGCCCGACCAGGTCGCCGTGCTGCTCTACTATCCGGACTCATGGAGTCCCGAGGCTACGACGAGCGCGTCTGGATCGACAAGCAAACACCCGACGCGTTTCGCGCACTCAACACCGTCGCGAGCGCGGTCCGCGCCGCCGGCGCCGCAGCGGGGCTCGATCGCAGGCTCATCGAGCTGCTCAACGTTCGCGTTTCGCAGATCAACGGCTGCGCCTTCTGCTTGGACGTGCACCATCGTGCCGCGATCGCCGCAGGCGCCACCGAGCGCGAACTCGCCGTGCTGCCAGCCTGGCGGCGCACCGAACTGTTCACTCCATTCGAATGCGCCGCCCTCGCGCTCGCGGAGCTCACCACCACGTTGCCGGATCAGCCGACGATGGAGCGTGAGTACGCTCTCGCACGGAAGCATTTGTCGGATGATCAGGTTTCCACCGTCATCTGGGTCGCGACGACGATCAGCGCGTTCAACCGCGTGTCGATCATGAGCATGCACCCGGTGCGCACGCGGAAGGAGAAGGCGAACATGACCGAATCGGCTCCGGAGAGCAAGGTCGTCCGCAATGACGAGAAGAACCGCTACGAGGTCTTCTACAGTGGCGAACTCGCCGGTTTCAGTGAGTACGAGGAGCGCGACGACGAGACGGTGTTCATCCACACCGAGATCGATGGCGCTTTCTCCGGCAAGGGCCTCGGCAGCATTCTCGCCGGGCAGGCCATCGAGGACGTCATCGCGCGTGGCCGGGTGATCCGGCCACTGTGCCCGTTCATCAAGGCCTACCTCGAGAAGCACCCGCAGTACGACGAACACGTGGTCGGCAAGGGCATCACGCGGTGAGCGATCTGGATCCGCACCCCGAGGAAGCGCTGTGCGAGGCGGGTCCGTGTCCGGGTCCGGTGACCGAATTCTTCCCCGCGCGCGAGGTGCCACTCGGCGGTGTGCGCGGCGTTTTCGTCGAACGCGTACTGCCGCAACGTGATCTACCGACCGTCGGGGCCTGGTGTTTCCTCGATCATTTCGGGTCGCCGACTGTCACCAAGACGGGGGCCTCCCCCGATATCGACCCGCACCCGCACATCGGCCTGCAGACAGTGACCTGGCCGTTCGACGGCCGGATCCGGCATCGCGACTCGGTCGGGTCCGATGTGGAGATCGAGCCGGGTCAGCTGAACCTGATGACTTCCGGACGCGGCATCGCGCATTCCGAATACAAGGTCGCGGGCGCGCACTCGGGGCACGGGCTGCAACTGTGGATCGCTTTGCCCGGCGACCGAACCAGGATCGAACCGCACTTCGAGCAGCATCGCGACCTGCCGGTGTACGCGACGCCCGGCGTGCGTGCGATTGTGCTGATCGGCTCGCTCGGCGATCGCACGTCACCGGCGGTCGCCTACACGCCCATCGTCGGCGCGGACGTGCGGATCGAGCCGGGCACCGAGACCGCCCTTCCACTCGAACCCAGCTTCGAATACGCGGTGATGGTGATCGAGGGCGACGTCACCGTCGCGGGCGCCGAGGTCGGTGCCGGCCCCCTGCTGTACCTCGGTACCGAGCGCACCGAATTGCCGCTCAGCAGCGCCAACGGCGCGCATTTCGCGCTGATCGGCGGCGAGCCGTTCGGCGAGGATCTGGTGATGTGGTGGAACTTCGTGGGTCGCAGCCATGAGGACATCGTCGCGGCCCGAAATGACTGGGAGAACCGGAACGTCGAGCGGTTCGCCGATATCGCGGGCCACCCACCCGAGCAGCGGATCCCGGCGCCGCCCCTGCCCGGGCTACACCTGAAGCCGCGCAAGCGTCGAATCGGCCCTGCGCGCACCTGATCTCGTCGTTCGACAGTCCGGCCCGGCCTCGATGAGGAGACAGGGCTGGACCGCGCGGCGCAGGAACGTCTTTCGGACGGTTCACGCACCCTTGGCGAGCAGCGCGTCCAGCGCCCGGTAGCTCGCGTTGAGCCCGGTCTCCATGCCGGACTGCAGCATTCCGTCGCGCTCCTGCGGGTCATGCTCCGTTCGCTCGAGAAATTCACCGAGACGGTCCATCCGGGCTTCCACCATGCGCCGATGTTCCTGCATCCACGCCAGCTCGCGATCGAAGACATTCGCGCCGAGCCTGCAGTACCTGACCCGTCCGCGCTTCTCCGTGACAACCATGCCCGCTCCCTCCAGCAGGTGGATGTGCTTCTTGATGCCGGTGAGGGTCATCTCGAAGCGCTCCGCCAATTCACTGACCGATGCGGGGCCCCGCCCGAGGTGCTGCAGAATCCCGCGCCTGGTGGGATCCGCGAGCGCTCCGAACGATTCGTCGAGGAAGTCATACTGAACCATCTAGTTCAGTATTAGCGCGACGAACTGCCCTGTCAATGCCTCGTCGCACCCGCGCTCGGAAAATCGCTCTACAAGTGGTGTGGCCGGTTCCTAGGATGTCGCTAGCGGGATCGCGCAATCCCGCAGGATGCGGACCGTGGCAGAGCGGCCCAATGCAGACCGGCAGCCGGAGGAACCTCGACTGCCGGTGTGAGGGAGACGAGCGGTCCTGCTCCGATCCGTCCGCGGGTTCGAATCCCGCCGGTCACCGCATCCGCCCAGCATGTCACCGGCGTGACTACTTCGACGTCGATCCCGGATGGCTAGCCGTGAATGTCGTCGGACACCAGGGTCTGGGTTCCGATGACACGCAACAGGTCCAGCTTGTCGGCGGCATCCGTGCCGGGGCGCGGCAAATAGACGAGCAGGCGCTGGGCCGAGTTCGGCGTCAGCAAGGTTTCGCAGACGGTGTCGATCAGGCCGACCTCGGGATGCAGAACCCGCTTGGTGTCGGCGACCCGCACCGCCACTTCGTGTTCGTTCCAGAGTCGCTCGAATTCCGCACTCGCGGCACGCAGTTTGCTCACGTACTCGATGACGTCGGCATCGCCGGACCGACGCGCCGCGGTGGCCCGCAGGTCGGCAACATGGTTGCGGCCCAGCCGATCCCAGTCGTCCTCCGGGAAGATGGACCTCGCCCCCGGCTCGGTGAACCAGCGCCACGCGTAGTACCGATCCATGCCACGGCGATTTCCGTGGTCGCCGACGAGCAGCAGGTGCATCCGGTTCTGCACGAGCACCTCGCCGAGGTCGGTGACCACCGCGGCCGCGGTGTCGTCGAGCTTGGCCAGCACGTGCAGCAGGCCGGGGCCGACGTGCTTGTCGCCGAGGTCGCCGCCGGGCGGCGCCTGGTCGCAGAGGTGGTAGAGGTGATCGCGCTCGTCGCTGCTGAACCGCAATGCTCGCGCCAGCGATGCCAGCACCTGGGTGGAGGGTCGCGGACCTCGCGACTGTTCCAGCCGGGTGTAGTAGTCGGTGGACATGCCCGCCAGCAACGCCACCTCGTCGCGGCGCAGCCCGGGCGTGCGACGCCGGACGCCCGGTGGCAGGCCGACGTCGGCCGGCGTCAATTGCTCGCGGCGACGGCGTAGGAAATCGGCCAGTTCGGATCGGTCCATGTCTCCACTGTCCCCGAACCCGGCACCGCGAGCCAGGGATCACCGCTCCCCCGATAAGCGATCTCTGCCGCGGTCGCGGCCAGGGCGTCAGGCTTGTCCCATGACGACATCGAAGATCTCCGCCACCCGGCTCGGCAGCACCGGACCGACCGTCGCCCGGATCGGCCTTGGTGCGATGGGAATGTCCGGCATGTACGGCGCCGCCGACGACGCCGAGTCGACCGCGACCATCCACGCCGCACTCGATTCCGGCGCCAACCTCATCGACACCGGCGACTTCTACGGCGCAGGCCACAACGAGATGCTGATCGGCAAGGCCATCGCCGAGCGTCCCCGCGAGGACGTGGTGCTCAGCGTGAAGTTCGGCGCGCTGCGCGGTCCAGGCGGCACCTGGGACGGCTTCGACAGCCGCCCCGCCGCGGTGCGCAACTCCCTCAGCTACAGCCTGCAGCGCCTCGGCGTCGACTACATCGACATCTACCGCCCCGCCCGCCTCGACCCGAACGTCCCGATCGAGGACACCATCGGCGCGATCGCCGAGCTCATCGAGGCCGGGTATGTCCGCCACATCGGACTGTCCGAGGTCGGTGCGGACACCATCCGCCGGGCCGCGGCCGTGCATCCGATCGCGGATCTGCAGATCGAGTATTCGCTGATCTCCCGCGGCATCGAGGCCGAGATCCTGCCCGTCGCCCGCGAGCTCGGCATCGGCGTCACCGCTTACGGCGTGTTGTCCCGTGGCCTGCTCAGCGACAGCGTGCGCCGGGAAACGACCTTCGCCGCCAACGACTTCCGCGCCCACAGCCCGCGCTTCCAGGGCGAGAATCTCACCCAGAACCTGACACTGGTCGATGGGCTCGCGAAAATCGCCGCGCAACAGGGTATTTCGGTGGCACAGCTGGCCATCGCGTGGGCGCTGACCCGAGGCGAGGACATCGTCCCGGTCATCGGCGCGCGCCGCCGCGAGCGCTGGAACGAAACCCTCGGCGCACTGGACGTGCGGCTGAGCGCCGAGGATCTGGCCGTCATCGAGGCGGCCGTGCCCGCCGATCGAATCGCGGGCGACCGCTACGCCAGCGCCCAGATGGCATTGCTCGACAGCGAGCGCTGAGCCGCGCATCGGGAGGATGCGCCCGCAGCACCGGCGATCGCACCCTCCCGATGGCTCGCCTACGACCGCTTCGGTCTGATAACAGCGGTGAATACCGCGGTGGCGACGGCTTTTCCGGTGTTGTCGGTGATGCGCACGGGCACCTCCAGTTCGATAGCGACACGGGCCGCGATATCCGCGCGGACCTTCGCGAGGGTGTCGGCCGATACCTCAGAGGTCGCCAGAAACGGCCCCGCCGCGCCCTTCGCGCGCGCCAGATATTCGATCCGCCCATCCCTGGCGACGATGAACGTTTCCCCCATCAGATCAACGATGCCGGAGATGGACGCCCCCATCGCCGCCGTCTCCGCCAGTCCGAACAACACCGCGGCATGCACATCCCCGTTGTGGTTGAAGTGCTCCGTGCGCGGCGCGATCGACACAACATTGCGTCCAGAACCGAACTCCACACCTTCGATGCCGGTGTACTGAATGAATCCCAGCTTCTGAAACCCGGCCATCACCAGATCGCCCATGGTCGCGCTGTCCATCGAATCTCCCACCAGCCCTCAAACTGAAACGTGTTCTACTTTCATACCTCGGGCGTTCGCTGTTGTCCATGCGATGGACACACGAAAACTAATGCTGAACGGGATCTTCTCGTCACACTGTCCGACTCCGCCCGCCGTATCACACCGAAGGACGAAGCCAGCCGTTCCTGGGCTGACGGGACTGTCCCGAAACGCACATCGGCCCCCGCTCCAGTAGGAGCGGGGGCCGAATGCTGTTGCAGGGCTACCGAATTACCGGTAGTCGCTGAAACCGTAATCGTCCAGCGGGACCGCGGCACCGGTGGTGGCGCCGAAGCTGTCCGGGCTGTAGTAGGTGTCGTCGTAGGACGGCACCGCGTACGCCGCGGCACGGGCTTCTTCGGTCGGCTGCACCGTGATGTTGCGGTAGCGGTTGATACCGGTACCGGCCGGGATCAGCTTGCCGATGATCACGTTTTCCTTGAGGCCGATGAGCTTGTCCGAGCGGCAGTTGATGGCCGCGTCGGTCAGGACTCGAGTGGTCTCCTGGAAGGATGCCGCCGACAGCCACGAATCGGTCGCGAGCGACGCCTTCGTGATACCCATCAGCACCGGGCGACCGGCCGCGGGCTCATTGCCCTCGGCGACGACGCGACGGTTGGAGGCCTCGAACTCGGAACGCTCGGTGAGCGAGCCGGGCAGGAACTCCGTGGCACCGGAATCGATGATCGTCACGCGACGCAGCATCTGGCGCACGATGACCTCGATGTGCTTGTCGTGGATCGACACACCCTGCGAGCGGTAGACCTCCTGGACCTCGTGGACCAGGTGGATCTGCACCTGACGGGGGCCCATCACGCGCAGCACCTCGTGCGGATCCGCCGCGCCTTCCAGCAGCTGCTGGCCGACCTCGACGTGGTCACCGTCCGAGAGCAGACGCTCGGTGCCGTCGTCGTGCTTGAAGACACGCAGACGCTGACGCTTCGAGAGCTTGTCATAGACAACCTCTTCGCCACCGTCATCCGGGATGATGGTGATCTTGTAGAAGCGATCGTCGTCTTCCATCCGCACGCGGCCGGAGACCTCGGCGATCGGAGCCTTGCCCTTGGGCACACGGGCCTCGAACAGCTCCTGGACACGCGGCAGACCACCGGTGATGTCCTCGCCCGCGACACCACCCTGGTGGAAGGTACGCATGGTCAGCTGAGTACCGGGCTCACCGATGGACTGCGCGGCGACGATACCGACGGCCTCACCGATGTCGACGAGCTTGCCGGTCGCCATCGAGCGGCCGTAGCAGGTCGCACACACGCCGGTGCCGGTGGTGCAGGTCAGCACGGAGCGGACCTTCACCTCGGTGATACCGGCCTCCAGCAGCGCCTCGATGGCCGGGTCGCCGAGGTCGGCGCCCTTGGCGATGACGAGGTTGCCCTTGGCGTCCACCGCATCCGATGCCAGGGTGCGCGCGTACGCGGAGGTCTCCACGTGCGCGTCCCGGATCAGCGAGCCGTCCGCCTGCTTGTCGGCGATCGTCACGATGATGCCGCGCTCGGTGCCACAGTCGTGCTCACGCACGATGACGTCCTGCGAGACGTCCACCAGACGACGGGTCAGGTAACCCGAGTCGGCGGTGCGCAGCGCGGTGTCGGCCAGACCCTTACGGGCACCGTGGGTGTTGATGAAGTACTCCAGAACCGTCAGGCCCTCACGGAAGGAGGACTTGATCGGCCGCGGGATGAACTCACCCTTCGGGTTGGTAACCAGGCCCTTCATACCGGCGAGGGTACGAGTCTGGGTGAAGTTACCGGTCGCGCCCGACTCGACGATCGTGATGATCGGGTTGTCCGGCGGGTAGTGCGCACGCAGCGCCGTACCGACCTCTTCGGTCGCTTCCTGCCAGATCTTGACCAGGGCGCTGTTGCGCTCGGTGTGATCGAGCGCGCCACGCTGGTATTTCTTCTCGATCTGATCGGCAAGCGCCTCGTAGCGCTCCATGATCTCGGCCTTCTCCGGCGGCACCAGCACGTCGGACATCGAGACCGTCACACCCGAACGCGTGGCCCAGTGGAAGCCGGCGTCCTTGAGCTTGTCGACGGTCTGCGCGACCACGATCATCGGGTAGCGCTCGGCCAGATCGTTGATGATCGTCGCCTGACGCTTCTTCGGCATCTGCTCGTTGATGAACGCGTAGTCCGCGGGCAGCAACTCGTTGAACAGCACCCGGCCCAGCGTGGTCTCGGCGAGCCACGCGTCACCGCGGTTCCAGCCCTCCGGGAACTGCTCCGCTTCGATGTCCTTCGGCGGACGCTGCTCGGTGAGCCGCACCTTGATCAGCGAACGCACGGTCAGCTCATCACGGTCGACCGCCATCTGCGCCTCGGCAGGCGAGGAGTACACGCCCTGCTCGGAAGCGTTCTTGGAGGCCGGCTGGTAGGAACCCTTCGCGCCATCGACGAGGCGAGTCAGGTAGTACAGGCCGGTCACCATGTCCAGACGCGGCATGGCCAGCGGACGACCCGAGGCGGGCGACAGGATGTTGTTCGAGGACAGCATCAGGATGCGGGCCTCGGCCTGCGCCTCCGCGGACAGCGGAAGGTGCACGGCCATCTGGTCACCGTCGAAGTCGGCGTTGAACGCTTCACAGACGAGCGGGTGCAGCTGGATCGCCTTACCCTCGACGAGCTGCGGCTCGAACGCCTGGATGCCGAGGCGGTGCAGGGTGGGCGCACGGTTCAGCAGCACCGGGTGCTCGGCGATGACCTCTTCGAGGACATCCCACACCTGGGGACGCTGACGCTCGACCATCCGCTTGGCGGACTTGATGTTCTGCGCGTGGTTCAGGTCGACCAGACGCTTCATCACGAACGGCTTGAACAGCTCGAGCGCCATCAGCTTGGGCAGACCACACTGATGCAGCTTCAGCTGCGGACCGACGACGATGACCGAACGGCCCGAGTAGTCGACGCGCTTGCCGAGCAGGTTCTGACGGAAACGACCCTGCTTGCCCTTGAGCAGATCGCTCAGGGACTTCAGCGGGCGGTTACCCGGTCCGGTGACCGGACGGCCGCGACGGCCGTTGTCGAACAGCGCGTCGACGGACTCCTGCAGCATCCGCTTCTCGTTGTTGACGATGATCTCGGGCGCGCCGAGGTCGATCAGTCGCTTGAGGCGGTTGTTGCGGTTGATCACGCGGCGGTACAGGTCGTTCAGGTCGGAGGTGGCGAAACGGCCACCGTCGAGCTGAACCATCGGACGCAGCTCCGGCGGAATCACCGGGACAGCGTCGAGCACCATGCCCATCGGCGAGTTGCCGTTGGTCTGGAACGCCGCGACGACCTTGAGCCGCTTGAGCGCGCGCAGCTTCTTCTGGCCCTTGCCGCTGCGGATGGTCTCCCGCAGGTTCTCGGCCTCGGCGCTGATGTCGAAGTTCTCCATCAGCTTCTGGATGGACTCCGCACCCATGGCGCCGGTGAAGTACTCGCCGTAACGGTCGACCAGCTCACGGTAGAGCACCTCATCGACGATGAGCTGCTTGACCGACAGCTTGGTGAAGGTGGTCCAGATCTCCTCGAGCCGGTCCAGCTCACGCTGGGACCGATCGCGCAGCTGTCGCATCTCGCGCTCGCCGCCGTCCTTGACCTTGCGGCGGACGTCGGACTTGGCGCCCTCGGCCTCGAGCTCGGCCAGGTCGGCCTCGAGCTTCTGGGCGCGGGCCTCCAGGTCGGCGTCGCGCTGGTCGGCGACCGCCTTCTTCTCGACCTCCATCTCGGCTTCGAGAGTGGAGAGCTCGTTGTGGCGCAGCTCGTCGTCGACGCCGACGATCACGTAGGCGGCGAAGTAGATGATCTTTTCCAGATCCTTCGGCGCCAGGTCGAGCAGGTAGCCCAGGCGCGAAGGCACGCCCTTGAAGTACCAGATGTGGGTAACGGGAGCGGCCAGCTCGATGTGGCCCATCCGCTCACGACGCACCTTGGCGCGAGTCACCTCGACGCCACAGCGCTCACAGATGATGCCCTTGAAGCGGACGCGCTTGTACTTGCCGCAGTAGCACTCCCAGTCCCGGGTCGGACCGAAGATCTTCTCGCAGAAGAGCCCGTCCTTCTCCGGCTTGAGCGTGCGGTAGTTGATGGTCTCCGGCTTTTTCACTTCGCCGAAGGACCACTGCCGAATGTCTTCGGCGGTGGCCAGGCCGATCCGGAGTTCATCGAAGAAGTTGACGTCTAGCACGTAACTTCCTTTCCCCTATTCGGGTCGAATTCGAGCAAAAAGTTCACTAGTTGGTGGAACGCGGGGCCGAATGCCGTTCGAAGTGAACGGCATCCGGCCGACCGCCTAGTTCGCCAGATCGTCGACGGTGGCTGCTTCGTTCCTGGACAAGTTGATGCCCAGGTTCGCCGCCGCGCGCTCCAGGTCCTCGTCGTCGCCATCGCGCATCTCGATCGCGGCGCCGTCGGAAGACAGCACCTCGACGTTGAGGCACAGGGACTGGAGTTCCTTGAGGAGCACCTTGAACGACTCCGGGATGCCCGGCTCCGGAATGTTCTCGCCCTTGACGATCGCCTCGTAGACCTTCACGCGGCCGACGACGTCATCGGACTTGATGGTGAGCAACTCCTGCAGCGTGTAGGCCGCGCCGTAGGCCTGCATGGCCCAGCACTCCATTTCACCGAAGCGCTGACCACCGAACTGCGCCTTACCACCCAGCGGCTGCTGGGTGATCATCGAGTACGGGCCGGTCGAACGGGCGTGGATCTTGTCGTCGACCAAGTGGTGCAGCTTCAGGATGTACATGTAGCCGACCGCGACCGGGTACGGGAACGGCTCGCCGGAACGACCGTCGAACAGCGTCGACTTGCCGTTCTCGTCGACCATGCGCTCACCATCGCGGTTGGGCAGGGTCGACGCGAGCAGACCGGTCAGCTCTTCTTCGCGGGCGCCGTCGAACACCGGGGTCGCGATGTTGGAGTCGGCAGGAGCCGCCAGCATCTCTTCCGGCAGCGCCTTGGCCCAATCCGGACGGTTCGTGCCGTCCGCGTCGGCCCCGACATCCCAGCCTGCCTTGCCGATCCACCCGAGGTGGGTCTCCAAGATCTGACCGATATTCATACGACGCGGCACACCGTGGGTGTTCAGGATGATGTCGACGGGGGTGCCATCGGGCATGAACGGCATGTCCTCGGTGGGGAGGATCTTGCCGATAACACCCTTGTTGCCGTGGCGACCGGCGAGCTTGTCACCGTCCTGGATCTTGCGCTTCTGCGCCACATACACGCGCACCAGCTCATTCACACCAGGAGGCAGATCGTCGTCGTCCTCACGCGAGAACACCCGGATGCCGATGACCTTGCCGGACTCACCGTGGGGCACCTTCAGCGAGGTGTCACGCACCTCGCGGGCCTTCTCACCGAAGATCGCGCGCAGCAACCGCTCCTCCGGGGTCAGCTCGGTCTCACCCTTCGGGGTGACCTTGCCGACCAGGATGTCACCGTCGCGGACCTCCGCACCGATGCGGATGATGCCACGATCGTCGAGATCGGCCAGGACCTCGTCGGAGACATTCGGGATGTCCCGAGTGATCTCCTCCGCGCCCAGCTTGGTGTCGCGAGCATCGATCTCGTGCTCCTCGATGTGGATCGAGGTGAGGACGTCCTCTTCCACGAGGCGCTGCGACAGGATGATCGCGTCCTCGTAGTTGTGGCCCTCCCACGGCATGATCGCCACGAGCAGGTTCTTACCGAGAGCCATCTCACCGTTCTCGGTGCACGGACCATCAGCGAGCACATGCCCCTGCTCGACGCGCTGACCCTCGTCCACGATCGGACGCTGGTTGGCACACGTGCCCTGGTTCGAACGAGCGAACTTACGCATCCGATACGACTTGCGGGTGCCGTCATCGGCCATCACGGTGATGTAATCGGCCGAAACCTCTTCCACCACACCGGACTTCTCGTTCACGACGACATCACCGGCATCGACGGCGGCGCGCAGCTCCATACCGGTGCCCACGATCGGGGACTCCGAACGGATCAACGGCACAGCCTGACGCTGCATGTTCGCACCCATCAAGGCACGGTTGGCGTCGTCGTGCTCGAGGAACGGAATCATCGCGGTCGCGACCGACACCATCTGACGCGGCGACACGTCCATGTAATCGACCTGGGCGGCCGAGACGAACTCGACCTCTTCACCGAGACGACGGACCAGGACCTTGTCCTCGAGGAAGCGACCATCGGTGTCGACCGGCGAGTTGGCCTGCGCACGAATGTGGCGGTCCTCCTCGTCGGCGGTCAGGTACACGACGTCGTCGGTGACCTTGCCGTCGACGACCTTGCGGTACGGGGTCTCGATGAAGCCGAACGGGTTGACCCGCGCGTACACCGACAGCGAACCGATCAGGCCGATGTTCGGGCCTTCCGGGGTCTCGATCGGGCACATGCGGCCGTAGTGCGAGGAGTGGACGTCACGGACTTCCAGACCGGCGCGCTCACGGGACAGACCACCCGGGCCAAGGGCCGAAAGACGGCGCTTGTGGGTCAGACCCGACAGCGGGTTGTTCTGGTCCATGAACTGCGACAGCTGGGAGGTTCCGAAGAACTCCTTGATCGCGGCGACCACCGGACGGATGTTGATCAGGGTCTGCGGCGTGATCGCCTCGACGTCCTGAGTCGTCATCCGCTCGCGGACCACGCGCTCCATGCGCGAGAGACCGACCCGGATCTGGTTCTGGATCAGCTCGCCGACAGTGCGCAGGCGACGGTTACCGAAGTGGTCGATGTCGTCGACCTCGACGGGAACCTCCGCGCCACCCGGCGCGGTCATCACTCGATCACCCGAGTGCAGGCGCACCAGGTACTCGATCGTGGTGACGATGTCTTCCTTGGTGAGCACCGACGCGGTGATCGGCTCGCCGAGGTGGATGCCCAGCTTCTTGTTGATCTTGTAGCGACCGACGCGCGCCAGGTCGTAGCGCTTCTCCTTGAAGAACAGGTTCTCCAGCAGGGTCTGCGCGGATTCCTTGGTCGGCGGCTCGCCCGGACGCAGCTTGCGGTAGATGTCCAGCAGCGCCTCGTCCTGACCGGCGGTGTTGTCCTTCTCCAGGGTCGACATCATGATCTCGGAGAAGCCGAAACGCTCGACGATCTCCTCGGTCGTCCAACCCAGCGCCTTCAGCAGCACGGTGACCGGCTGGCGACGCTTGCGGTCGATGCGGACACCGACGGTGTCGCGCTTGTCGACGTCGAACTCCAACCACGCGCCACGGCTCGGAATGACGCGCACGCTGTGCAGGTCTTTTTCCGTGCTCTTGTCGACGCTGTTGTCGAAGTAGACACCCGGCGAACGCACCAGCTGCGAAACGACGACGCGCTCGGTGCCGTTGATGATGAACGTGCCCTTGTCGGTCATCATCGGGAAGTCACCCATGAAGACCGTCTGGCTCTTGATCTCACCGGTGTTGTTGTTGATGAACTCAGCGGTGACGAACAGCGGCGCCGCGTAGGTCATGTCCTTGTCTTTGCACTCGTCGATGGAGGCCTTGACCTCTTCGAAACGAGGATCCGAGAAAGACAGGGACATCGAGCCCGAGAAGTCCTCGATCGGCGAGAGCTCCTCGAGCACCTCCTCGAGACCCCCCGTTAGTCCGCCGTCGCCGCGGAGCGCGGCCTTTTCACGCCATGAAGGCGAACCGATCAACCATGCAAATGAGTCCGTCTGTAGATCGAGAAGTCCGGGCACCTCCAAGGGTTCACGGATCTTCGCGAAAGACACCCTCAATGGGGCTCCGGGGATTCCGGCAAGTGCCTTGGTCTGGGTGGAGACTGCCAAGATGCGTCCTTCCAGCACCTCACGCGCGTCGCGTGGTGGTCCGCGACCGTCGCTTGTCTGCTACGAATTCCGCTGGTTACAACCCGAACGAAACCCGAACAAGCGACAACGGAAGTAACACCGGAAAGGGTGGAACTCACGTGTGCGAATCGAGGTATGGACAGGAGGCAGCCAGCGCAACGTCCAAACCTACACCTATATACGCCGAGGTGTCAAAGTACCACCCGAACGAGCCTCCGCGTGGCGGCGCGCCGCGACCGATATGGCTGGCGCGCCGTGTCCGAATCGCTGGCTGCGTCGGGAGCCACGGGGCGCTTGGAGCCACTGTGACAGCTGCCGCTGTTGTGAATAGCGTGACGGGTCGGGCGAAACTCGTCAAGTGGCAGCGCCGACCAGGGGCGCACCGAGATCGCCTGCCGCGCTACAAGATCACCAGGTCGAGCGGCTCAATTGCGATCGACGATGTCGCTGGCCAGCCAACGTCCGTCCTTTTTTTGCATGCGCAAAACGATCGGACCGGAGGCGCTTTCCTGCGCGACGCCGTCCTTGTTCGCACTGACGACCATATTGACGAGCAGCTCGGCCTTGTCCTCGGTGAGCAAGGTCACTCCGATCGGCTTGGCGTCGACATCCGCGCTGGTCTGGGCCTGTTTTATGGCGGCGATATTGGTGTCGGCGTACTTGTCGAAGTCGGTCAGCATCTGCCCGGTGACCACCTGGCGCACCGCGTCCTTGTAGCCGTCGAGCTTCTTCACGTCGTAGGCGAACACGGTGCGCAGCGCGTGCTCGGCGGCGGCGCTCACTTCTTCGGTGGCCTTGGTCCGCACGAACGCCTGGTTCGAATCGTCGACGCCGGGACGCAAGGCCGCCAGCACCGCGAAACCGGCGAGCAGCACCGTGGCGAGGACACACGCGACGACCGCCCACCAGCCGGTGGTCGAGCGCCGCAGCGGTCGCCGAGCAGGCCGCCGCTCGCCGCCGTGCTGCGGTGGCGTGCCGGGTTCGACCGTCTCGGTGTTGCCCGCGACCTTGGGACGGCGGGTGCTCGCGGTGCGCGGCTCATCGGCGACCCGAGCCTTGCCGGTCGGCCTGCGGTTCGACGCGGCCGGCTCTGCGGCCCGCCGATTGCGCGCTCCCGCGCCTGCGACCGCACGGTCGGTGGCAGCCCGATTTTTGGGCGTAACGCGGTTGACGGGTCGTTTGGATGCCATGAATCGGTCCTCCTACGAGCCGGGCTTGGTCGGGGGCGCTGATGCGGGAGCACCGGGCGCTTGCGGCGCACCGGGCGCACCGCCCGGGTTCGGTGCGTCCAGCGGCACCGGCTGCCCGAGCGATTCCGCCTTCTCCGCCTTCCAGACCTCGCCCTCCTTGATCATGTTCAGCGTCCAGGACTGCCGGAAGCTGACCGGCGCGGTATCGGGCACGCTGCGCGTCACCTGCAGCACCACCAGCGCCGAGGCCCGATCGCGCTCGGAGTTCAACGAGGTCAGCGCGGCGCCGAGCACCTTCGACTCCAGCTTGGTCTTGGACTCCGAAGCCGTAGTCCGCAGCTGTTCCTGCCCCTTGGTCGCCTCGTCGAGCAACTGGCCGGTCATCGAGGACTGGATCATCGTGATCGAGCCGTCCACATCGGCCGGGTTGATCGACATCAGGTTGATCGCGGCCTGCCTGGCGTCGGTGAGCGCGGCATCGCGCGCCTCGGCGCGCGGACCGTCGGTGAAGAACGCGGCACGCACCCAGCCCGCGCCGAACCAAGCCGCGGCGGCGAGCGCGATCACCAGCGCGGCGGCGGCCGCCACGGCGACCACGAACGGCGGCCGCCCCGCCGCGGTATCGGCGGGCACGGAATCGACCGCACGCGCGGCCGGCTCCGCGATGGACTGCTCAGCGGTCGGCGACTCGGCGGCAGCATCCACAGGGACAGCCGCCACGACGTCGGAATCCGTGTAATCGGGCTCGATGGGTTCCGGCTGTTCCTTGGAAAGATCGGGACTCACGACTGCACCTCGCTGACGCTCGGTTCCGTCGCGCCCCGTGGCGCTGTGCCCATAGTTCGCTCGCTGCGCTCACTCACGACAGCACACCCTAACGTCAGTAATTATTGCGGCGACGCCGCGTCGGTCCTGGTCACCGCTTCGGCGTGACCCCCAGCAGGGTGGCCATCTGGACGGCGATCGGGTTGAGGTTCAGTTTTTCCGGGTCGGTCTTCGGGTTGGAATCCCACGGCTGCACGATGCTCGGGTCGGCGAGATCGGCCCGTTCACCACCGCGCACCGCGGTCGGATTACCAAACGGCACAGTGCATTTCGCGTCCCGGTTGAACGGGAACTCGTCACGCGTGTCGTCGAAATCCGGGTTCTCCCGCTTCATCTGCTCGAGGATCCGCTGGGTCCCCTCGTAGCCCAGCGTGCACGCGGGCGGGTTATTGGCTTCGAGGACGAGACCGAAGTGGGTGGTGCCGTCGCCGGGAGCGGTGGAGGAGGCGCCGATGGACAGCGACGGCAGCATGGTCAGCAGCGGCCGCAGCGCGTAGAACTTCGGCGAGATGGACTGCAACAGCTGGCGCAGGTTCGCCAGGTCCTCGGTCAGCGCGGGGCCGCTCTCACTCAGCAGCGCGCCGATCTGGTCGCTCGCGTCGGTTCCCGTCCCGATCAGCCTGCGCAGATCGGGGTCGCTGGCACGCAGCTGAGCGGTCAGCAGATCGAGACCATTGCTGAATCGGCGGATGGCGCCGTCCTGCTCGGCCTGGGTGCCGAGCGCGATGCGGCCGTCCTTGATCAGCTGAATCGTTTGCGGCAGCGTCTCATGGAACGTGACGGTGAATTTGTTCAGCGAGTCGACGAAGACCTGGAGATCGTCGCCCTTGCCGTTGAACGCCTTGCCGAGCTCGGTGACGGTGGTGTTCAGCGCGTCCAGGTCGACCGAGCTGGTGAACGAGTCCACACTGCCGATCAGTTCCTCGATCGATACCGGTGTCGTCGCCGAGGTGATCACCGAACCGTCGCGCAGATACGGACCGCGATCGGAATCGGGCTGCAGATCCAGGTACTGCTCGCCGATGGCGGAGCGGTTGGCGACGACGGCCTTGGCCGAGGCCGGAATGCGCGGCGAGCTCGAGTCGATGACGAGGTTCATCACCACGCCCTTGTCGGAGAGCTCCAAATCGCCGATCCGGCCGACCGGAACGCCGCGATAGGTCACCTCGGCGCCCTTGTAGATGCCGCCGGTGTGCGCCGTCTCCACCTTCACGGTGTACAGACCGAAGCCGAACATATTGTCGAGGCGGATGTACTTGGCGCTGACGAGCACCACGCCCACCACGGCGAGCACGACGAAGAAGATCAGCTGATTACGGACTAGGCGGGTCATCTCGGACCACCTCCCACACCGAGTTGGTCGAGAATCGCACCGAGCGGATTCGTCGGCGGCGCAACGCCGTTCGCGGGCGCGAACGCCATGTTCGGCGGCAGCGGCAGGATCGACACCGTCGGCCAGCCCGGTCGCGGACCGTTCCCGTTGTAGTACGGGTTGGTCGGGTTGATCACCGGCGTCGGACCCGTCTTCGGCGGGATGTATACCGGATCGCCCTTGCCGACGCCGAGATTGCTCAGCGTCACGCCGATCTGCTGGTCCACCGACAGCCAGGTGTTCACCTGACCACCGAAGGTGCCCTCCAGCGAGGAGTCGGGGAACGGGTAGGTCGGCACCAGCGGCAGCGCTGTCACCAGATCCGGCGCCGCGCGGCCGAGCTCCTGGAGTGTCGGACGCAGTGCACGCAGATCGGTGATCAGATCGTTCTTGGAGCGGTCCAGCACCTCGAAACCGGCCTGCCCGACCCGATCGAGCTGGGCCAGCATCGAAATCAGCTGCGGGCGTTGCTCGTTGAGGATCTTGATGCCCTCTGGCAGCTCGTCGAGGATCTTGCCGATCTGATCGGTCTGGGTGGACACCCGGCTGCTCAGCGTCGCGAGACCATCGATGGCCCTGGTGATGTTCTCGACCTGCGCGTCCAGTCCCGCGATGAGCGTGTTCGCCTGTTCGAGCAGCGAACGCACCTTGTCCTCACGGCCGCCCAGCGTCCGGTTCAGCTCGGTGACGATGGGCTGCAGCTGTGCGACGCCACCACCGTTGAGCAGCAGCGACATCGCGCCGAGCACCTGCTCGATTTCGGTGGCGTGCCTGGTGTTGGCGACCGGGATCACCGCGCCGTCGGTGAGCTTCTTCGGGTCCGGATCCGTGGTAGGCCTGGACAGCTCGATGAATTTCTCACCGAGCAGATTGGTCTGCTTCACCTCCGCCTTCGCGTTGGCGGGCAGGTCGACCGAGGAGTTCACCAGGGTCCGCACGCTCGCGGTCCACTGGTCCTCGCCGATGACGATCTCCTCCACCCGGCCCACCGGCACGCCTTCGAGCTTGACCGCGGACTGCGGCACCAGGTCGAGCACATCGTCGAACTGGATGTCGATGTGCATCGGGTGCGCGCCCACATCGGCGCCACCCGGCAGCGGAATGCTGTAGATGCCGTTGGAGGCGCACGAGGCCACCAGCAAGCCGACCGCGCTCAGCGCCACGGCCGAAACGGCCTTGCGAATCGTGTTGCGGCTCATCACCGGCCACCTCCCTGCGACGGCGGAAGCCGATCGGACGGGGTGCCCGGCACGGTCCCCGGCACCGGGGCACGCTGCTCGTTCTCCCCGCTGAGGATGCCGAACGGCAGGATCAGCGTCGGCGTCTTCACGCCCGCGGTGATCTGATCGGTGATTTCCTTGCAGTGGTCGAGCAACGGACGCATCTGCTTGCCGATGGCCTCGAACTTCGGGTCGCCCGGCATCAGCTTGCTCAGATCGAGCATCTTGCACACCGCGCCGAACGGATCCTGCAGATCGGTGAAGTTGGCGCGCATGTCGAGTGTGCCCGCCTCGCCGTTGTGCACATTGATCAGATTGCTCAGCGCCAGCGGCAGCACCGGAAGCGCGGCGGCGAGATCATCGCGCTTGTCGGCGAGGGTCTTGGTGAGCTCGGTGAGTGCCTGCGCGTTGTCGGCGATCAGGTCGCGGTTGTCGTCGATGAACCGGGCGACATCGCCGAGTCCGATCGACAGCAGGTTCAACGCTTCACCGAGGTTCTGCCGTTCGCCGGCGAGGAACTCGGACAGATCCGCGAGTTGCACGTTGAATTGCCGCACCTGCGAGTCGTTCTGGGCCAGCATGGTCACGAAGTTCTGCAGGTTCTTGACGGTGTCGAAGATGTCTCCGCGCGCGTCGGACAGGTAGCGCGCCGCCCGCGAGAGCTGTGTGATGCTGTTGGCGAGCGCCTCGCCGTTGCCTTCCAGGTTCGCCGCCGACGTGCGCACCAGCTCGTTCACCGCGCCCTCGGCGTTGGCGCCGTTGGGGCCCAACGCATCCGACAGTTCGGTGATGGACTTGTAGAGCTGGTCGACCTCCACCGGGGTGACCGTGCGGTCCCGCGGAATGGTCGCGGTGCGGCCCATTTTCGGCCCGCCGGTGTACACCGGCGTCAGCTGGATGAATCGGTCGGAGACCACCGAGGGAGTGATCTGCGCGGCCTTGGCGTCGGCGGGCACGTCATATTTCCGGTTGACGTCCATGACGACCCTGACCTGGTCGCCCAGCGGCTCGACCGAGGCGACCCGTCCCACCGGCACCCCGAGCACCCGCACGTCGGAGCCCTCGTAGATGCCGACGGACCGATCGAAGTAGGCAGTGATCTTGGTGGTGGTCATCCGATCGAACAGCCACCACAGCACACCGGCCGCCAGCAGGGCAGCGACCACCACCACGGCGATGGCCGCCTTGGTGCCGCGACTGGAGGACCGCAGTGCGGTCAACGGCTCACCGCGCCAGCTCGTCGCCATGTCAGTTACCTTCCAGAGGGCCGAAAGAACGCACCGGCGGCCGATCACCGGGAATCTCCGGCAGGCCCGGCGGAAGCAGGTTGACGATCACCGCGTCGAACCAGCGACCGGTACCGAGCACGTTGGCGTAGAGGCCGTAGAACGGCGCCGCGAGCTCCAATGTCTTGGAGATGTTCTGCTGGTTGTCGTTGAGCAGGTCGATGGAGGCCTTCAGATTGGTCAGGGCCGGGCCGATCTGCTGCTGGTTGTCGTGCACCAGCGCGCTGAGTTCCGCCGCCACCGTCTTGGCTCCGGTGAGCAACTGCGAGATCGACTGCTGACGAACATTGAGCTCGGTCAGCAGCTGCCCGCCCGAGGCGAGCAGCCGCTCGAACTCGGCGTTGCGATCCGCGAGCACCTGAGTGGTCTGCTTGGTCGCGGCGAACATCCGCTTGAGTTCCTGGTCGCGCTTGCCGAGGGTCTCCGAGAGCCTGGCGACACCGTCGATGGAGCTGCGGATCTCCGGTGGCGTGGTGGCGAAGGCCTCCGACAGCACCCGCATGCTGGTAGCCAGCTGCGCGGTGTCGATGTCCTCGATGTTCCTTGCCGCATCACTGAACGCGTCCACCACGTCGTACGGAGAAAGCGTGCGCGACAACGGGATTCGCTTGCTCGGATCGGCGGGCTCGGAGCCCTTCGGGTCCAGCGCCAGATACTTCTGCCCGAGCACGGTCTTGATCTGGATGGAGGCGGTCGTCTCGTTGCCGACCCAGGCGTCCTTGGTGCGGAAGTCGATGAGCACCCGGTCACCGGCCAGCCGGACATCCGACACCGCACCGACCTTGACGCCGGCGATGCGGACTTCGTTGCCCTTCTTGATGCCCGCCGCCTCGGTGAACTCGGCGGTGTACTTGGTGCCTGCGCCGATGATCGGCAGCCGGTCCAGAAAGAACGCGGAGATCGTCACCAACAGCACAATCACGAGGCCGAGCACACCCATGAATGCGGGGCTGCGCTTGCCGAGCAGGATCCGGTCGTCCATCTAGCGGCCCTTCCCGTGGCAGCGCGGCGCGGCGTTGGTGTAGAGCGGCTGGTTGATCGTCGGCATCCCGGCCGGGAGGTTGAGCTGCGGCGCATCCGGCACACCCGGCCCGACGACGATGTCGATACCGCACAGATAGAACTGGAACCACGAGCCGTAACTGCCGACGCGACCGAGCTTCTCCATCTTGATCGGGAGGTTGTGCAGCACCTCGTTCACGTCGTCCTTGCGTTCGTTGAGGGTGCCGGTGAGCTGGTTGAGCCCGGCGATCGAACCCTGCAGCGACGGCCGGGTCGGGACAAGCAGATCCGAGGTCGCCGAGGCAAGGTTGCCCAGCGAGGTCACCGAACGGCCGATCGTGTCGCGCTCGGCGGCGAGCCCGCTGACCAGCGCCTCGGTATTGACTATCAGCTGGTCGAAGTTGTCCTCGCGCTGGTTGACCGTTTCCAGCACGATGGTCAGGTTCTTCACGAGTTCCCCGATGACGGCGTCCTTGTCCGCGATCTTGTTCGTCAGGCTCGCGGTGCTGGTCACCAGATCTTTGATGGTGCCCTGCTCGCCCTGGAACACCTGGATGATCTCGAAGGACAGCTTGTTCACATCGTCGGCGGTGAGCGTGTGGAACAGCGGGCGGAAGCCATTGAACAGAGTGGTCAAATTCAATGCCGGACGCGTGTGCTCCAGCGGAATCGTCGCACCTTTATTGAGCTTGCGACCCTGCTCGCCCGCGCCCTGCTCGAGCGCGATATAGCGCTGGCCGACCAGGTTCCGGTAGCGGATGGTCGCCGTGGTGGAGGCGGGCAGCCAATTGCGGTCGGCCATTTCGAATTTCACCTCGGCCAGCCGCTTGTCCACGATCGAGACATCGGTGACCTTGCCGACCCGCACACCCGCGATGCGCACCTCGTCGCCCGGGTTCAGTGAGGTGACATCGGTGAACCTGGCCTTGAACTCGGTACCGCCACCGCTGTAGTTCGCAATGGACAAGCCGAGCACCACGGTCGCGAAAAGGGTGACGATGATGAAGATGATCAGCTTGGTCAGCGGCGATCCCACGCCACGCAGCTTCTGTTTCATCGCACGCTCACCTCACTTCCGCGGAATGCGGGCGCTCCGATTCGAGTCACCCAGCTGGGCACCTGATCCGGCGAAACACCGTTGGCCGCACCGTAGATCGCGCCGAGAGTCTGCTGCTCCAGCGGCGAATTCGCCGCGGTCGGCGCACTGCCTGCCGGGTAGACGCCGAACTGCGGAGTCTCCAGGTATCCGGTGGTCTGATCGCCCGGGTTGCGGCTGGGCACCTGATACGAACCATCGTTGGCGGAACCGCCGGTGTACTGACCTGGGTCGACGCCGAGCGGGTACTCCGGAACGCACCACGGCCCCCTGGTGTCCAGCCAGCGCGGTTCGTCCTGGTTGGGCAGGTACTTGCCGCGGGTGTTGACCAGTTCGATGGTCACCCGCGAGCCCGGCCGGTCGGTGCCTTTGCCGAAGAGCCGGTCGATGCGTGGCTTCATCTTGGCGAAGTTCGCCAGCGCGCACGCGTAGGTGGGCGAGTAGGTCGCCAGCAGTTCGAGCGCGGGCCGGGAGTCGGCGGCCAGATCGATGATGTTGTCGTGGTTGGCGAGGAAGAAGTCGGCGGTGGTGGCCGCGGTGGGGGTCAGCGAGGCCATCAACGTGTCGATCTGCGAGCGCTTCTGCACGATGGTCGCGTTGGTGGTGCGCAGATTGTTCAGCGCGTCGATCAGCTGCGGCGCGGCATCGGAGTAGGTCGCGGCCACGTCGGCGAAGCTCGCAAGATCCTGCTGCAGATCCGGCATCACCACGTTGACCTCGCGGAAGATGGTGTCCAGCTTGTCGATCGTCTCGCCGAGCGCGAGACCCTGCCCTGACAGCGCCTGCGACAGCGAGCCGAGGGTAGCGGCCAGATCCTGCGGCGGAATCGCCTGCAGCAGCGGCAGCAGATCGTCGAGCAGCTTGCTGATCTCGATCGCATTGCCGCTGGTGTCCTGGTGCAGGGTGACACCGTTGGTCAGATGCTCGGCGCTGGGTTCGTCCGGGATCACCAGATCCACGTATCGCTCACCGAACAGCGTCTTGGGCAGCAGCCGGGCCGTCGCGTTCACCGGAATCTGTTCGGCCTTGCCGGGATCCAGCGCCAGCGCCAAGGTCACCTTGCCGCCGTCGGACTCGCTGGAGCGGACTTCACCGACATGGACGCCGCGAACCTTGACGTCGGCATTGCGGGTGAGCGCGTTGCCGACGCTGTCGGTGATCAGGTTGACCTCGACGGTCTTCACGAACTGCTTGTTGTAGATCGCGATGGTGGTCCAGAGGAACAGCGCGCAGAGCACGAAGAACGCGATACCGAGAACCCGGACGCGCACCTTCTCGGTGGACCGCCAGGCCTGAACGGAACTCATGACCGAGCCTCGCTTCGCTCGCCACGGACGCGGCTCATCCCGCGACCCGCACTGTCGTGGTTGTTCCCCAGATCGCCAGGCTCAGGAAGAAGTCGAGCACATTCACGAGCACGATCGCCGCACGCACCGCCCGGCCGACCGCGACACCCACGCCGGCGGGACCCCCGGTGGCGTGGAAGCCGTAATAGCAATGCACCATGATGATCACGAACGCGAATATCAGCACTTTGAGGAACGAATACAACACGTCCTCTGGTGGCAGGAAAAGGCTGAAATAGTGGTCGTAAGAGCCGCTGGATTGCCCGTTGAACCAAATACTGATCATTCGCGATGCCAGGAATGTGCCGAGCAGGCCGACGATGTACAGCGGAATGACCGCGAGAAATCCCGCGATCACACGCGTGGAGACCAGAAACGGCACACCGGGCACCGCCATCACCTCGAGCGCGTCGATTTCCTCGGAAATGCGCATCGCGCCGAGCTGGGCGGTGAAACCACAACCCACTGTCGCCGATAGCGCCAGTGCCGCCACCAGCGGCGCGATCTCGCGGGTGTTGATGTAGGCGGTGAGGAAGCCGGTCAGCACCGAGCTGCCGAGTGAGTCGAGCGCCTTGAAGCCCTGCAGGCCGACCACGACGCCGACCGAGCCGGACATGAACACGATGACACCGATGGTGCCGCCGATCACCGCGAGCGCGCCGCTGCCGAAGGTCACCTCGGCGAGCAGCCGCATGACCTCCTTGCGGTAATGCACCGCGGTACGCGGAATCCAGGCGATGGCGCGGGAGTAGAACGACATCTGCTCACCGGCGCGATCGACCATATTCAGTGGCATACGGACGATTTCGCCCGCCCGGCGGGCGGTCTTGGCCAGGGCCGGGCTGCGGTACGAGGTGGCCACGGGTCAGGCGCCCTTGGCGGGGACGACCTGGAGATACACCAGGGTCAGAACCAGGTTCACGAAGAACAACACCAGGAACGTGATCACCACCGATTGGTTCACCGCGTCACCGACTCCTTTCGGGCCCCCTTTGGGATGCAAGCCCTTGTACGCGGCGATCACGCCGGCGAGCAGACCGAACACGAGCGCCTTGATCTCACCGATCCACAGATCCGGCAACTGCGCCAGCGCCGAGAACGAGGCCAGATAGGCACCCGGCGTACCGCCCTGCAGCAGCACATTGAAGAAATAGCCACCCGCGATGCCGACCACCGACACCAGACCGTTGAGCAGCAGGGCCACCAGGGTCATGCCGAGAACGCGTGGCACCACCAGCTTCTGGACCGGATCGACGCCGAGCACCTCGAGCGCGTCGATCTCCTCACGGATGGTGCGCGAACCGAGGTCGGCAGCGACCGCCGACCCGGCCGCGCCCGCGATGATCAACGCGGTGACGACTGGGGCGGCCTGCTGCACGGTAGCGAGCACGCTGGTCGCGCCGGTGAAAGATTCAGCTCCGAGCTGCTTGATCAGCGAGCCGGTCTGTAGCGCAACAACTGCGCCGAACGGGATTGCCACCAGTGCGCTCGGCAAAATCGAAACACTCGCGATAAACCACGACTGCTCGATGAATTCGCGCAACTGGAAAGGCCGCTTGAACGTCTTGCGCAGCACGTCGATAAAGAGCGCAAAGATGTTGCCGGCCTGAGCAAACCCTGACTCCAACGGAGTCCGCAATCGCGCCAGGGTGGAGTTCACGATCGCAGATGTTACCCGTTAGTTGTGTTGTGGCGCACCGTTGTGTCGTAAGTGCCGCCCTGATAACCTGCTGGGTCGCCGTTGTTATAGGTCAGTACCTGCGTGTCGTCGTTCTCCGCAAGTGACTCACGAATCGCGACCTGCGCCTGGTGCGGCAAGGTGTGCATGATCTCGCGAACCCGCTCCTTGCGGCGGAGCACGGCCTGTCGCACCGGCATGCCGGGCTCGGCCTTCATCTGCGGGATGATGCCCTCGACCTCTTCGGCGCCGCCGTGGTGATGGCCCGCGTCGACGAGCGCCTGCTCGCGCGCCATCTGCGCCTCGTCCTTTTCCTCGCTCATACCGATCGGGCCGATCATGCGGCCGTTGAGGAACTGCTTGACCACCGGCTCCTCGCTGGTGAGCAGCACCTCGCGCGGGCCGAACATGACCAGCTGACGGCGGAACAACATGCCGATGTTGTCCGGCACCGTGCGCGCCAGGTTGATGTTGTGCGTGACGATCAGGATCGTCGCGTCGATCTGCGCGTTGATATTGAGCAACAGCTGGCTCAGGTACGAGGTGCGGACCGGGTCCAGGCCGGAGTCGGGCTCGTCGACCAGGATGATCTGCGGGTCCAGCACCAGAGCGCGGGCCAGGCCCGCTCGCTTGCGCATACCGCCGGAGATCTCGCCGGGCAGCTTGTTCTCGGCCCCGAGCAGACCGGTCAGCTCCAGCTTCTCCATGACGACCTTGCGGATTTCCGACTCGGACTTCTTGGTGTGCTCGCGCAGCGGGAAGGCGACATTGTCATACAGATTCATCGAGCCGAACAGCGCGCCGTCCTGGAACAGCACGCCGAAGAGCTTACGAATCTCGTAGAGCTCCTTATTGGAGCACGTGGTGATGTCGGTGCCGCCGATATAGATGGAGCCTCGCTCAGGGCGCAGCAAACCGATCAGCGACTTGAGAAAGACGGACTTACCGGTGCCCGAGGGACCGAGTAGGGCACTGACTTCGCCCGAAGGCAGTGTCAGCGAGACATCCTGCCAAATTCGCTGCGAACCGAAAGACTTGGTAACACCCTCGGTCCTGACCTCGACGCCCACGCCAACCTCCACAATTCTCAGCGAGCAGCCCACCGGCGTACCACGCAATTCGGCTGTCGCGGTGTGTCGCATCACAGTGGGTTCGGTCACTGTAACCCATGGGCGAGACGCGGCACACCCCAACCTGACTGAAGAGTAACCCTGAAACGCTCGCGATAATCGCACCACGGTCGCAGGCCTTCGAACACAGCAAACGGGCGGCCCCCAATGGGGACCGCCCGTTCGGCGAAGTAGTCGCTGGCGACTGTTCGCGGGTTGCTCGAAACGACGAGCGAATTACTTGACGGAGACCTTGGCGCCGGCCTCTTCCAGCTTCGCCTTGGCAGCCTCGGCGGCGTCCTTGGCGACCTTCTCCAGGATCGGCTTCGGGGCGCCCTCGACCAGGTCCTTGGCTTCCTTCAGGCCCAGGCCCGAGACGATCTCACGGACCACCTTGATGACCTGGATCTTCTTGTCGCCCGCACCCTCGAGGATGACGTCGAACTCGTCCTGCTCTTCAGCGGCCTCGACCGGCGCGGCGCCGACGGCGGCGACGGCGACGGGGGCAGCCGCGGTGACCTCGAACTTCTCTTCGAACTTCTTCACGAAGTCCGACAGCTCGAGCAGGGTCATGCTGCCGAAGGTCTCGAGCAGTTCGTCAACGTTGGCCATGATGTTGTTCCTTTCGGTAAATGTTGTCTTCGAGGGCGAGCCGCACGCGAATCACACGTCGCTCACGCCGCGGGGGTTATTCAGCGGCAGCGGTTTCGCCACCGGCTTCGGCCTGCTTCTTCTCCACGAGCGCGGCGGCAAGGCGAGCCACCTGCGATGCGGGAGCGTTGAACAGACCGGCGGCCTTCGCCAGGTTGCCCTTCATGGCGCCTGCCAGCTTGGCCAGCAGCACCTCGCGGGACTCGAGGTCGGCGATCTTCTCGACCTCGGCTACCGACAGCGCATTGCCGTCCATGTAGCCGCCCTTGATGATGAGCGCCTTGTTGTCCTTGGCGAAGGTCTTGATGGCCTTCGCTGCGTCGACCGGCTCGCCCTGAATAAAGGCGATGGCGGTCGGTCCGACGAACAAGTCGTCCAGGCCAACGACGCCCGCTTCCGCGGCCGCACGCTTGACCAGGGTGTTCTTGGCGACGGAGTACGTGGCGCCCGCGCCGAGCGCGCGACGCAGATCGGTGAGCTTGCCGACCGAAAGACCACGGTATTCCGTGACAACGGTGGCGGTCGAGCTCTTGAACTGCTCCGCGATCTCTTCGACCGCAGTGACCTTCTCGGGTTTTGCCATACTTCGCCTCCTCTCTGGATGTCGGTTCGTATACACGAACTACCAAGCACCAGGGGCCAGCGATAAAGCAAACGCCCCGAACGCAGAGCGTTCCGGGGCGCGATACAGGATCGACCCGAGTAATACTCGGACCGATTCCCAGCCTCAGATCTCCCTGCGTGGGCCGCCGGCTATTGCCGGACCTTCGACCGATCCCAGACGGGAACGGCGACCAACGGTCTTCGGTAGAACGGATTGGGTAGCGATCGAACTTGTCGATAACTGTCGCCCAGAGTACCTGCCGGGGTCGCCATCTGCCAAAACGGGCTCTCCGCGGGCCGAATCGGCTCCGCGTCGACGTCGAATCGTTGTGCGCCAGCTCACAATTCATGGCGTTTTGTGGTCGATATCGCTATCAAAAGATGTTACTTACGGTGACAGATACTGCTTGACTGCTGAGCTATGGCAACCTCCATAGTCGATCCACCGGTGCTGCTGGAACGACGCACGCACCGCTTCGCCGCCCTCGCCGTGATCTGCCTGGCAGAACTGCTGGTCGTCCTCGACAACACCATCGTCAACGTGGCCCTGCCCTCTCTCGGCGTCGAGCTGGCGACCGGCGTCAGCGGACTGCAATGGGTCGTCGACGCTTACACGCTGACCTTCGCCGGACTACTGCTGGCCTTCGGAAACCTCGGCGACCGCTACGGCCGCCGCCGGGTGATGATGATCGGCCTGGCCGGCGTGGCCGTCATGTCGATCGGCGGCGCGCTGTCGGATTCCATGGGAAGCGTCATCACCGCCAGGGCCGCCATGGGCGTATTCGCCGCGGCCGTCTTTCCCGCGACTCTCGCGCTCATCATCAATATCTTCACCGACCGGCGCGAACGGGCCCTCGCCATCGCCGCGTGGACCGCGATGGCCGGATTCGCCATCGCCATCGGCCCCATCTCGGGAGGTTGGCTGCTGGAACACTTTTCGTGGCATTCGGTCTTCTGGATCAACGTTCCGGTGGCACTGCTGGCCATGGCCGCGACGCTGATCTGGGTGCCCGAATCGCGCTCCTCGCAGGTAGGACGGCTGGATCCGGCAGGCATCGGGTTGTCCATCACGGGCATCACGCTGCTGGTCTGGTCCATCATCGAGGCGCCGCGCTTCGGCTGGACATCAGTGACCACGCTGGGCACAGGCGCATTGGGCGTAGCGCTGCTTGCCGCCTTCGTCACCTGGGAACTGCGCACCAGCGCACCGATTCTCGATATGACGCTGTTCCGCAATCGGCGATTCTCGCTGCCCGCCTTGTCGATTGCGATCGGCTACTTCTCGATGTTCGGATTCCTGTTCCTCATCACGCAATACTTCCAAGGCGTGCGCGAATACACACCGCTCGAATTCGGCATCGCCTCACTACCGTTCGCATTCTCGGTCGCGATCGGCGCACCGATCGCGACCCTGCTCGCACAACGACTCGGCACCACGCCCGTCATCGTGTTCGGCCTGTTGCTCACCGGCCTCGGCCTCTACCTCGGCGGCCAGGTGACAGTCGACAGCCCCTACCTCACCGATGTGCTGCCGTCCATGGTGTCGATGGCGCTCGGCCTTGCCATTGTGCAGGGGCCCGCGACCGAATCCATCATGTCGTCGCTGCCGCTCGACGAGGCAGGCGCAGGCTCGGCGGTCAATGACACCACCCGCGAAATCGGCGGCACCCTCGGCGTCGCGGTTCTCGGCTCGATCGTGGCCTCGTACTACACCACTCGCGTCGCGCCGCTCATCGACCGGGTGCCCGCCGGAATGATGGACGCCAACGAGCGGAGCCTGGTGAAGGCGAGCCCGCTCAGCGTGCTCGAGATGCGCAAACGGGAGTTGGCCCCATTCTTCGAGGCACAGCGCGAGAACCTGATCACGGCGATGAAGACCGCGGCGCTGCAAGGTTCGCACGCGGCGTCCCTGGTGGCCGCCGGTGCGGTGGTCGTGTGCGCGGTGATCGTCGCGATATTCCTGCCGTGGGGCGTGCAAGAAGGCGAGTCGGTGCTGCTCGGCTGGCGGAAAACGGCGGGGAATCAAGAAGATTCGTCCGACTAGGCAACTCGCTCACCCCAGCGAACACCCCGTCGTTCCGGCCTGCGCCGGGATGGCGGGGCATTCCCGATCACCCGACAACAGCGTCAGACCGACGACCTCGCTGCCTGCTCGACCAACCGATCGAGCGCTTCGCGTGCGCCGGCCCGGAATTCGGCGGTACCGACTAGGCCGTCCTGGCCGACGGACTCGCGCGCCACCGGAAGTCTGGCGCAAATATCCGGGTCGACGACCGCGCCGACATAGCCCAGCACAGTCACCAGGGTCGCGGCAGCTCCTTCACCGCGACCCGGTGCGGCCACATTCAGAAAGGCCGTCGGCTTCTCGTAGAGATCGCCGGTGCCGACGGTCCAGTCCAGCAGGTTCTTGAAGCTACCCGGCAGCGTGCCCGCGTATTCGGGGGTGCACAGCAGCACCGCGTCGGCGCGCGAAAGCTGTTCGCGCAGGGCGACAACGGCGGGGTGACCCGTGCCGTCATCATCGGGGCTGAAGGCGGGCAGGTCGGTCAGACCGTCGTACCAGGTGGTCTCCACGCCCTGCGCAGCGATAGCCATCACGGTGCGCAGCGCGGCGGAATTGGTCGAAGCACTGCGCGTGCTTCCGGAAATCAACAGAACAACGGTCACCCGAGAAGCAACGACCATCGCGCAGGGAATAGTCCGGCCGCACCCTCCCCGGAAACGCGCAACGGCGGGAACGCGATTCGCGTTCCCGCCGTTGCGGTTGCTGCCTGGTGCTACTTACGCGTCCTCGTCGAGGAGGTTGCGGGTGCGGTTCGGGTCCACCGGGATGCCCGGTCCGGTGTTCGTCGACACCGTCACCTTCTTGACGTAGCGGCCCTTTGCGGTCGACGGCTTGGCGCGCAGGATCTCGTCCAGCGCGGCACCGTAGTTCTCCACCAGCTTGGTGTCGTCGAAGGACGCCTTGCCGATGACGAAGTGCAGGTTGGCCTGCTTGTCGACGCGGAAGTTGATCTTGCCGCCCTTGATGTCGTTGACGGCCTTGGTCACATCGTTGGTGACCGTGCCCGTCTTCGGGTTCGGCATCAGGCCACGCGGTCCGAGGACACGCGCGATCCGGCCGACCTTCGCCATCTGATCCGGGGTGGCGATCGCGGCGTCGAAATCGAGCCAGCCGCCCTGGATCCGCTCGATCAGGTCCTCGGCGCCAACGGCGTCCGCACCGGCGGCCTCGGCCTCGGCGGCCTTCTCGCCGGCCGCGAACACGATGACGCGGGCGGTCTTACCGGTGCCGTGCGGCAGGTTGACCGTGCCGCGGACCATCTGGTCGGCCTTACGGGGATCCACACCGAGACGAACGGCAACCTCGACGGTCGCGTCGGTCTTGGTGGTGGCGGTCTCCTTGGCCAGCCGCGCGGCGGCGAGCGGGGAGTACAGCTGATCGCGATCGACCTTCTCGGCCGCGGCGAGATACGCCTTGCTTCGTTTTGCCATGATTCTCTGTCCTTGTTCTGGTTCAGAAGTGGTTATCGGGCCTGGCCGGCCCTCCCACCCGGGTGGAGGAGCGAGTTCGCTCAGCCCTCGACGGTGATACCCATCGAGCGAGCGGTACCCGCGATGATCTTCGCCGCCTGATCGATGTCGGTCGCGTTCAGATCTTCCGCCTTGGTCTTGGCGATCTCCCGGACCTGGTCCATGGTGATCTTCGCGACCTTGGTCTTGTGCGGCTCGGCCGAACCCTTCTGGATACCGGCGGCCTTGAGCAGCAACCGGGCAGCGGGCGGGGTCTTCAGCTTGAAGTCGAACGACCGGTCCTCGTACACCGAGATCTCGACCGGAATGACGTTGCCACGCTGCGACTCGGTCGCGGCGTTGTACGCCTTGCAGAACTCCATGATGTTGACGCCGTGCTGACCGAGCGCGGGGCCCACCGGGGGGGCGGGGTTCGCCTGGCCGGCCTGGATCTGAAGCTTGATGATCCCGGCGAGCTTCTTCTTCTTGGGGGGCATCTTTCTTTCCTAGGTGTCTGTTTTCCTTGCTCTTTGCAAGTCCTGGTGAATCTGCCCGTTTCCCGGGCAGATCCATCCCATCATCCCGGATCGTGTTCCGGGCCGACGGAGGTGGTCTTAGATCTTCGCGACCTGGGTGAACGCCAGCTCGACCGGAGTCTCGCGGCCGAAAATCGACACGAGCACCTTGAGCTTCTGCTGCTCGGCGTTGACCTCGGAGATGCTGGCGGGCAGCGTCGCGAACGGGCCGTCCATCACGGTCACCGACTCGCCGACCTCGAAGTCGACCTCGATGGTCGGCTTGGCGACGATGTCGGCGGCGCCGCCTTCGGCGCTCGCGGCAGCGGCGGCAGCGGGCTTCTTCTGCTGCTGCGCGGCCGGGACCAGGAACTTCACCACGTCATCGATGGAAAGCGGCGACGGGCGCGAGGTCGCGCCGACGAATCCGGTGACACCGGGGGTGTTGCGCACCGCGCCCCACGACTCGTCGTTGAGCTCCATCCGGACCAGGATGTAGCCGGGCAGCACCTTGCGGTTGACATGCTTGCGCTGGCCGTTCTTGATCTCGGTGACCTCTTCGGTCGGCACCTCGACCTGGAAGATGTACTCCTCCAGGTCCAAGTTCTGGACACGGGTCTCGAGGTTGGCCTTGACCTTGTTCTCGTAGCCCGCGTAGGAGTGGATGACATACCAGTCGCCAGGGGCGCGCCGCAGCGCGGCCTTCATCTCGGCGACGGGATCGGCGGGCTCGGCATCGATGGGGGCGGCTTCGGCGGCGGGCTCGTCAGCGGACTCGGATTCCTCGACCACCGACGCTTCGGCGGTGGCGGATTCCTCGACGGAGTCGGTGGTGTCGACCACCGCGTCGTCGACCGGGAACTCGTCGGTTGTGTCGTTCTCCGGGGTGCTCACTGGGGCACTCGCTTCCTGTGTCGTCACGTACATCCTCTGCGTGCCGGGGCCGGCGTCCGGCGGAATCGCTCCGCCCGCGTCCGCCCCGGGATCGGCTACCGGCTTCGACCGATCGTTTCGAGCGACCTGCGAGCAGTCGCCTGCGACGTTCGGTTAGCCGAACAGCCAGTTGACACCCTTGATGAACGCCAGATCCAACCCGCTGATGAACGCGACCATGAAAATCACGAACACCAGAACAACGCTCGTATAGGTGACCATCTGCTTCCGATTGGGCCAGATCACCTTGCGCAGTTCCGCGACAACTTCGCGGAGGAACTTGATCAAGCGCTTGAACGGGTTGCCCGTCTTACGCTCGGCCCGATCGGTCTTCTTGGCTGCCTTGCTCAGCGACGGCCGCTCGATAGTGGCGACCGTGCCCGAATCGGACGCGTTGCGGGTCCGCCGGGCGGACCGCTTGCCGCTCGGCCGACTCACTGCGGCGGTGTCATCGCCATCGTCGGCCGCATGCGCGCCGTGGCGAGTATCCCGCTCGTCGCTCACGTCGATCCTTTCGTCGCTGGCATCCAGGGCAGGGGCGACAGGACTTGAACCTGCAACCTGCGGTTTTGGAGACCGCTGCTCTGCCAGTTGAGCTACGCCCCTTTGGTTGGACCGTGTTGGCTGTCCAACCACTGTTCGGTATTCAGTTGTGCATTTCTGGTGTCACACAACACGCGCGCCGCTCCAGCAGTTGCCGGCCCCGTCGGCGATCCTTCGGAGTACGTCCCTCCGGACCGCCTGGAACCAGCCCTACAGAGCAGCGCGCAACGGCTGGTGACCCCAGAGACCTGAGTGTACGTTACCGTCCGCGCCATTTGCCAATCAGGGTCAGCCGACCAGGTCAGGCCGGGTCCAGCTCGGGACCACGACCGCTCATGCCAGCTGCACCGTTGCGGTCGCGCGGCCGAAGATCTTGCGACCGACCGACTTCGCCACAATGGCGATGACCGCGGTCCGCGTCTCCGGATCCACCGACTTCACCTTCCCGGTGTACTCGATCTCGGCAGGCTCGTCGGAGCCCACGTAGACCGGGCTGGTGAAGCGGACGTTGTACTCCTTGACCGCACCGGGATCGCCGAGCCACGAGGTGACGAAACCGCCGCCGAGGCCCATGGTGAGCATGCCGTGCGCGACCACGTTGTCCAGGCCGACGAGCCTGACGACCTCGTCGCTCCAGTGGATCGGATTCGCGTCGCCGGAGACGCCCGCGTAGTTCACCAGGTCGCCACGGGTCAGCCGGACGGTACGCGGCGGCAGCTCGTCGCCGACGGACACCTCGTCGAAGTCGAGCGCGTGCTTGCTCGGCGCGATATCGGGAATCGTGGCCACCGGCGCGGGCGTCGGTGCATCCGCGGCAGGCGTACGCGGGTGGTGCTCGGGAGCATCCTCACCGATGCCGTGCATCAGCACGTTGCGCACCGCGCCCTGCAGATTCGGGTCGATGTCGCCACCGCTGCGCCCGATCAGGGTGGTGTAGGTGGTGAGCACCAGCTCATCGTTCTGATCGGTGACGATGTTCTTCGTCACGATGATGTCGCCACCGAATGCCTGCCGGAACGAATGCAGGAAGACATCGCAGGTCAGCTGGTCGCCGACCTTGATCGGCCGGTGGAATTCCAGGATCTGATCGGTCTGCATGATCTGGCTCAGGTCATAGCCTGTGACGATCTGCTCGAAGAGCTTGCGTTGCGCCAGAATGCCGACAAGGGAGATGAAGGTCAGCGGGGCGAGCAGGCCGTCGTAGCCGTACTCCTGCGCGAGGTCCTCTTCCCAGTGCAACGGGTGATAATCCTGCACGGCGCGGGCGTACTCGCGGACCTTCTCGCGGCCGACCTCGTAGTAGTCGTCGACGCGGTAGTGGTGACCCACCATGGATGCCGCGTGTGCCGCAGGATCGAAAGTCTCGTCCATGGCGATCGCTTCGTCTGTACCGGTGTTGATTGTCACGGGAGGACTGTACCTATCTGACCCCGCTGCCGGAGTCGGCGGAGCGTTCGACCACCGCACTCGCACCGTGAAAATGCGTCAGGGCCGGACATTAGTCCGGCCCTCGCATTTGTCACAGCCCGAGTAACCGGGATTCGATCTCCCGGAATCGATCCACGCGGCAGCGGCACGCGTGGCGGACTAACGGGATTCTTTGTGTCCCCGGTGCGTGCCACAGTTCGGGCAGAACTTCTTCAGTTCCAGCCGATCGGGGTCATTACGCCGGTTCTTCTTGGTGATGTAGTTGCGGTGCTTGCACTGCTCGCAGGCCAAGGTGATCTTTGGCCGGACATCGGTGGACTTCGCGGCCACGATATTCCTTCTTTCGGGTCAACCAGATGGTCTGATCGGTTTTGGTAGCGATGGCCGGACTTGAACCGGCGACACAACGATTATGAGTCGTTTGCTCTACCGACTGAGCTACACCGCCACGGGGTCGCATTGCCTGGTGCCGCGCCCAACCTAGGAGATGCCGAGTCGGTCACCACCGGCAATCCGGCGAGCCCCCTAACGGAATCGAACCGTTGACCTTTTCCTTACCATGGAAACGCTCTACCGACTGAGCTAAGGGGGCATGACTACTTCCGCACCAAGATTACCAATCGCAACCCCGGCGCGGCGAAGTCTTGAACGAGATTACACACTCACCGGTCGCACTTCCAAACCGCGTGGTCAGAGCGGTTTTGCGGCGACCTGTCGAGGGCCGCCGACCGCACTACCGATAGTTGACGAACTGCAGTGCGATGCCGAAGTCATCGCCCTTCAGCAGTGCGATGACCGCCTGCAGGTCGTCACGCTTCTTGCTGCTCACCCGGAGCTCTTCGCCCTGGATCTGCGCTTTCACGCCCTTCGGGCCCTCGTCGCGGATCTTCTTGGTGATCTTTTTCGCATGCTCGGTGTCGATGCCCTGCACCAGCGTTCCGGTGATCTTGTGGATCTTGCCGGAGGCGATGGGCTCGCCCGCGTCGAAAGCCTTGAGGGAGATGTCGCGACGGATCAGCTTTTCCTTGAAAACGTCGAGCGCGGCCTTGACCCGCTCCTCCGCCTCCGCGGTCAGCACGATCTTGTCCTCGCCGGACCACTCGATCGTCGCGCCCGTGCCACGGAAGTCGTAGCGGGTGGTCAGCTCCTTCTCCGCCTGATGCAAAGCGTTGTCGACCTCCTGACGGTCGACCTTGCTGACGACATCGAAAGACGAATCGGCCACACTGCGCTCCTGTTCGGTGACGGTCCTACGGTGCTGACGCACGCCGGGTGCTCCCGGTCATCGTCAGTTCTACCCGGAAGCACGACCGTAGTCGCGTCGCACGGCCGTTGGCCAGCCGGTTTGCATTAGGGGTCGGGGTTCGTTGTAAGCTGCTCTGCGCGCCGAGAAGCGCAACGGCAGATTGCCCGAGCGGCCAATGGGAGCAGACTGTAAATCTGTCGGTGAAAGCCTACGTAGGTTCGAATCCTACATCTGCCACCGAATAACCCCCGTCGATCACGATCGACGGGGGTTTCCCTTTTCCGCCATGCCGCGGGCAGGACGATATTCGATTGGTCAGCGGCCGCCGGGCCGGTCGGTGCCAGGGCGCGACGGCAGCGCGGAGGTGTCCATCGCATTCAGCGCGTCGATGATCGTGCTCTCCTCATAGACAAAATGCGCCTCCAATTCGCTTGCGAGCCTGTCGAATTCAGCTCGGATATGAGCAGGATCGGCGGTGTCGCCACCGTCGAGCACCTGCTGCAACTCGGCGATCACCCTCGCGACCTCGCCGTGCTCACGCTGTAGCCGGGCCAAGACGGGCGACAATTCCGGAAATTGCTTCGCGAGGACCGGAAAGACACCGTCTTCGGACGTGTGGTGTTCATGCAGCGCGCTACAGAAGCCGACACAATGGGCGCGTAAATCGCGCGGCAGACTCGGCAGCGTCACCGAATCGCCCACCTGCGCCGCCAACTCGGCGCGTACCGCACCGAGGTCGCGCCTCAGCTGCGCGTGTACCTGCCGGAGATGGTCGCCGATCGCCGTTGTTCGCGCCGTGGCGGTCGCCGAAGCCGTGGTGGGTGTCGCCTTCTCGGTGAAACCACGCGTGGCGAGGACTCCGGCACCGCCGGCAAGGATCGCCGCACCGAGGACGATGGCGCGTCGACCGACCGATGGCCGCCGGGCCTTGTGCAGGGCGACCACCGGAATGACCCGCTCGGTTCCCGCTTGATACGCCGCGAAGGCCGGGTCGCGAGAGGCTTGTTCGGCATAGCGACGATCCCGCTCGGCACCGCTCAGCACGACCGCGGTCGCCTGAAAGGTCTCGACGGCGCCGGATGCGCCGATCTCTACTGTCACCTCGGGGTTGTTGCGCACGTTGGACAACCACGCGGGATGGCTGTCGGACCCGCCATTCGAGCCGAACACCAGGAGGTGATCGTCGTGTCGGTGATACACGAGAGGAGTGGTGTGGCTGCGCCCGCTTTTCGCGCCGATCGTCGTCAGCAGCACGAGCGGTGCGCCCGCGAACATACCGCCGACCTTGCCCGCATTGGCGCGGAACTCAGTGATGATCGCCGCGTTGAAGTCGGCGGCGGAGGTCGGCTGCGAGTCTGTCATTTCCTGGTCCTTCCGGGCCGCCTCCATGGTTCGGCGGCCGCCGGTAATAGCCTTGCCGGAGAGAATAGAGTTTGCTTTGCAAGCAAATTAACTTTGCAGCCAAAGGCTATTTGGAGGTGTCCGGGATGTCAACCGAGGGGCGCGGCCGCGCGGACGAGCGCGCGCACGACGCCGCGGGTATCGCGGTGGAAGAGGGCATCCGCAGCCTGCTGCTGCTCATGCCGCGGGTAGTGGGCCGCGCGAAGAAGATGCGCGTTCCCGAAGAGCTGCAGTCGTTCTCGCTCGCGCCGCGACATCTGTCATTGCTGGCGAACCTGGTCTTCGAGGGGCCGATGACCGTGAACGATCTCGCGGCGCGCCTGGAGGTGGCGCCGACGACGGTCAGCCTGATGGTCGGCGACCTGAGCCGTCAGGGCGTGCTGGAACGACGCACCGACGAAGCCGACCGGCGCCGCACCATCGTGGGTATCGCGGCGGCGCACGAGAAGTCGGTCAACGACTGGCTCGGCGGCAGCGCACGGGCATGGCGAGCAGTCCTCGGGCCGCTGACCCCCGAGCAACGCAGGCTGTTCGTCGACACCCTGCACGCCTACGAACGGGAACTCGGATAAGCGGACCCCGAGCTAGTAGTTGCGCGGGCCGCCCGCCATTTCCTCCAGCCTGGCGATGCGCTCGGCCATCGGCGGGTGGGTGGAGAACCAGCGGGCGGCCTTCTCGCCTGCGCGGAAGGGATTGGCGATCATCAGGTGCGACTGGGCGGTCAGTTGCGGCTCAGGAGGCAGCGGCGCGGCCTGGACACCGCGCTCCAATTTGCGCAGTGCCGACGCGAGGGCCAGCGGGTCACCGGTCAGCTCCGCGCCGGATTGGTCGGCCTGATATTCGCGTGAACGTGAGACGGCCAGTTTGACCAGGGTCGCCGCGATCGGACCGAGCAGCGAAATCAGCAGCACGCCAAGCATGTTGGGGCCGCCGCCATTGCGATTGCCGCCGAACATCGACGCGAAGAAGGCCAGGTTGGCCAAGCCGGAGATGACCGCGGCGAGCGCGCCCGCGATCGAGGAGATGAGGATGTCGCGGTTGTAGACATGCGACAGTTCGTGGCCGAGCACCGCGCGCAATTCGCGTTCGTCGAGGATCTGCAGGATGCCGCTGGTACAGCAGACCGCCGCGTGCCGAGGGCTGCGGCCGGTGGCGAACGCGTTCGGAGCGTTCGTCGGGCTGATGTAGAGCCGTGGCATCGGCTGACGCGCGGTGGTCGCGAGCTCGCGCACGATGCGGTAGATCACCGGCGCCTCCAGCTCGCTGACCGGCTGCGCGTGCATGGCCTTCAACGCGAGCTTGTCGCTGTTGAAGTACGCGTAGGCGTTCATGCCGACGGCGAGCACTATCGCCAGGATCAGGATCGTCGGGCTCCGGAACATCGCCCCTGCGAACACGATCAAGGCCGAGAGACCGACCATTAGCCCGAACGTCTTAAGCCCATTCGCATACCCGTGCCCGTGCATACGTCTCCTTGCCCACTCCCCCGTCCATTGAGTGCCTTACAGCAGCTCAACGATATAAGCGCACCACAGGTTCCACGGGGAGTCCACGCCCACATTCGCGGCACTCACCGGCGACAAACTGATCTCGCGCGAACATGGGTAACTCACCGAGCCGCCGGCCGCCGACGACAACCTCGCGGCACCCCAGTCCGGCCCGAATGCTCGCCGACGGCGGGTGAGCGCAGCTCAGCCGACGCGTTCGATGGTGTAGCGGACCAGACGCTCGAGTGCGTCATTGGCTGGGCCCGCGGGCAGCGCGGACAGTTCGGCGTGTGCGATGTCGGCGTAACCCTGCAGCTTTTCCTTCGCGAGCACCATGCCGCGCGAGCGGGCGAGCAGGCCGAGCGCCTCCTCGACCTCGTCGTCGGTCGCCAGCGGGCGGGCCAGCAGCTTGCGCAGACGATCTCCCTCGGAGCCCTCGTCGCGCAGCGCGTAGAGCACCGGCAGGGTGTGCACGCCCTCGCGCAGGTCGGTGCCCGGCGTCTTGCCGGACTGCTCGGACGCCGAGGAGATGTCGATGATGTCGTCGGAGATCTGGAAGGCGGTGCCGACCGCGTCACCGAGGCGGGCCAGCCGCTCGACGTGTTCGTCGTCGGCGCCGGAAAAGGTGCCGCCGAAACGGCCTGCGGCGGCGATCAGCGAGCCGGTCTTCTCCCACACCACGCGCAGGTAGTGCTCGACCGGGTCCTGAGAGTTCTGCGCGCCCATGGTCTCGCGCATCTGGCCGGTCACCAGTTCGGCGAAGGTTTCGGCGATGATCCGCACCGCGTCGGGGCCGAGGGTGGAGGTCAGCCGGGAGGCGTGCGCGAAGAGATAGTCGCCTGCCAGGATCGCGATGTTGTTGCCCCAGCGCGAATTCACGCTCGGCGCACCGCGGCGCATCGAGGCTTCGTCCATCACATCGTCGTGGTAGAGGGTCGCCAGGTGCACCAGCTCCACCACGGTCCCCGCGGTGACCAGCGCCGGGTCGGTCGGGCGCGGGCCGAGCTGGCCGGTGAGGATGGTGAACAGCGGACGGAACCGCTTGCCGCCTGCCTTGGCCAGATGCAGCGCCGCTTCCTGTAGGAAGATTTCGCCGTCGGACAGCTCGTCGATCAGGAGTTTCTCGACGTTTTCCAGGCCGTTTCGCACCGTCGCCGCGAGTTCGGTGTCACCGAGATCGACCCCGGCCACTACCGTGCTGACGTCGCTCACTGTTCCTCCTCGCGGGCGCTCGGATCCGCTGTTCGCGAGGCGCGACGCGTCATTGATTCGCTCGCTCCGCTCGCTCATTGCAGATGTGCTCATTTCTTCTCCCAGCGATGCGTCCGACCCCACGGTAGAGAACCTAGCGTGTCCCCGCCCGATGGCCCCATGAACACCGTCACTATGCGGTGTATCAGACACTTTTGCACATTGTTTTCCGCGCGCGAGCACCGCATGGTCTCAGCTGGGGTTCCGCCGTGACGCGGGCAGTATCGGGCGCGCGCGAACAAGCGAATGCCCGGTCGCCGCACACCGACGGGACTGCCCTGCAAGTATTGAGCGCATGGGTTCACCGGATGTCACACCCGCTGGCCGCGACGGGGACGCGCAGGCCGCGCTGCCCGCAAGGACCGAAGTACTCGTCGTCGGTGCGGGACCGGCCGGTTCCGCGGCCGCGGCGTGGGCCGCGCGGGCGGGCCGCGACGTGCTGCTCACCGATTCCGCCGTCTTCCCACGTGACAAGACCTGCGGCGACGGCCTGACCCCGCGCGCGACGGCGGAGCTCGAGCATCTCGGCCTCGGCGACTGGGTGCGCGCGCACACGGTGAATCATGGCCTTCGTATGGCCGGCTTCGGTCGCGAGGCGCTGCTGCCGTGGCCGAGCGGGTCCTTCCCGACCTACGGAAGTGCCGTTCCCCGAACCGAACTCGACGACAAACTGCGCGAGACCGCGATCAAATCCGGCGCGCGGATGCTGGACGGCACGAAAGTGGTCGATGTCACCCGCGAGGGTGACCGGGTCACCGCTGTGACGGTCAAGACGGCCGAGGGCGCCCGGTCGATCGGTTGCCGCACGCTGATCGTGGCCGACGGTGTGCGTTCGCCGATCGGCAAACTACTCGGCCGCACCTGGCATCGGGAGTACGCCTACGGTGTCGCCGCCCGCGCCTACATCAAGTCCGCCCGCAGCGACGATCAGTGGATCACCTCGCATCTGGAGCTGCGCGACGCGAACAACGAACTGGTCCCGGGTTACGGGTGGGTGTTCCCGCTCGGCAATGGCGAGGTGAACATCGGCGTCGGATCGCTGGCGACGGAGAAGCGGCCCTCCCACATCGCACTGAAACCGCTGCTGGAGCACTACACCTCGCTGCGACGCGACGAATGGCGATTCGAAGGGTCGCTGCGCGCCGTCGCCTCGGCGCTGCTGCCGATGGGCGGCGCGGTCTCGAATGTGGCGGGGCGCAATTGGGTGCTGATCGGGGATGCGGCGGGCTGCGTGAACCCGCTCAACGGCGAGGGCATCGACTACGGCCTCGAAGGCGGGCACATGCTTGCCGGTCTGCTCGACGAGCCGGACCTCACCAGGCTCTGGCCGGAGCTGCTGCGCGCCCGCTACGGGCGGACCTTCTCGGTAGCACGGCGGATCGCCGGGCTCGCCACCCATCCGCGCATGGTTCCGGTGGGCGGTCCGCCGGTGATGCGGTCGAAGTATCTGCAGCGCACCGCGGTTCGGGTGATGGGCAATCTGGTCACCGACGAGGACGTGGACCTGACGGCCCGGGCCTGGCGTGCCGCGGGCCGGGCGTCCATGCGCTTCGACGAGCTCGCGCCGTTCAGCTGACGCCATGACCGGGCTGCCTGCGCTGTATCTGCTGCCGCACCTGCGGCGGGCGCGGGACCTTGCGGATCGGCACTATGCCGAGCCGTTGAATCTCGATGAACTGGCCGCTGCGGCAGGGGTTTCCAAGTTTCATTTCCTGCGGGCGTTCGCGGCGGTGTACGGAAAGACGCCCGCGGCGTATCTGGCCGAGCGGCGCATCGAGCGTGCCCAGGACCTGCTGCGCGCGACGAATCTGACGGTGACCGAGGTCTGCATGCTGGTCGGCTACAGCAGTCTCGGGTCCTTCAGCAGCAAGTTCCGGCAGCTGGTCGGCTCGACGCCGTCGCAGTACCAGGCCAAATTCGCCGACGGGGCGCCGCGGATTCCGGGGTGCTACGTGTTCATGCACGGGCTGTCCGATCGCAGACCGCCGAGCTGACCAACACCGCAATTTCGGAGAAGCCCAGGCGTGTGGTGCGGCAATAGCCTGTATTCATGACAAGCATTTCGAACGTCTCACTGGTCACCGTGTACGTCACCGACCAGGACGCAGCAAAGCAGTGGTACCTCGACAAGCTGGGATTCGTCGAGGTCAGCGACGTGACCATGGGCGACAACGGCTTTCGCTGGGTCAGCGTCGCACACCCCGATCACACCGAACTCGAAGTGACGCTGATGATTCCCGGCCCGCCGCTGGACGATAACCTCGCCGAGGCGATCAGGCGGGCGCTTGCCAACGGCACCCACGGCGCGCTCGGCCTGAAGACCGAGGACTGCCAGAAGGCCTTCGAGGAGCTCACCGCCAAGGGCGTCGAGTTCATCCAGCCGCCCGCGGAACGGCCCTACGGGACCGAGGCGATCATTCGCGACAACTCCGGCAACTGGCTGGTGCTGGTGGAACCGAAGGAATTCGACCCGCAGGCCTTCGCGTAGCGAAGGTGGGGCGAGGACCCGACTGGCCCCGGCTCGCGCCAGGGCGTCGGGCGGCGAACGGGTCGAATCAGGCAGTGGCCTGGGCGGCCAACCACTCCTGACAGAACTTGCGCTCGCTGTTGAGCACCCGATGGAACAACTGCTCGGCAAGCGGCTCGATGGCGCCGCCGACCAGCGGCACCTTCACCCGCACGGTGCCGACGACCTCGATCTCGGCCCCCTCGGCAGTCGGGCGCAGCTCATAGCTCCCCGACATCTCTGTGCTGATGCCACCGGTGGCGCCTTCGAAAGTACCCTTGGCGATCTCGCCGTCGAGCGCCTGCCAGTTATCGGTGCGCGAAAGCACCAGCTCGGTCTTGAGCACCTTGCCGACAATGCTGGGAACCTTGTCCCGGCTTGCCTTTTCGGTCATATGAATGCGGATCGTGCCCTCGCCGTCCGGGTGCGAAAGATCGATCGTGGCGGTCTGGGCGTCCGCGAAGCGCGCCGCCCAGACGGCGTCGGTGGTGAGTGCCCGGTGAAGATCTTCGACCGGGACTGTGTACTGCACGGTGAAGCTGAATTTTCGGGACATGGGCGCACACGGTATCCGAGGCGGCAAGTAGCCTGTTGCGGTGTCGGAAACCAGCCAGTCTGAAAGGCGGTCGATCCGCCTGCGGCGGGCCAGGATCAGCATCCTCACGGTCGCGATCGTCCTCACCACCCTCGTTGTCCTGCTCGTGCTCGCGGCCTGGCGCAACGACTATCTGATCAGCTCCGACAAAGGCGTGACCACCGCCGAAGTGCTCTCCGCTGGCCGGTTGCGCTCGGCGGTCATGTACGTCACACCGGACGGGGAGACCCATAATCCGAAGGTCGGGGTGCTCTATCCGACCAATCTCACCGCCGGCGAGCGGATCAATGTGGAGTACAACCGCAGCGATCCGGATCTGGTCCGAGTGGCCGGACGCGACGCGAGCGTCGCCGTGCTGCCCGCGCTCTCGGTGATCGTGGTGGTGTGGTTGATCGCGCTGCCGACGCTGTGGATACTGCTGCGCGTCGGCCGGCGCAGAGCGAGACCCGTCCCGGCTCGCTGACCGGCCGTGCCCCCGACATTTCGCCGGAACTTTCCGTCCTGGTCACGTCGGCGTGACGGCACGGCGCGGTGTACCGGTCAGTCTCGAGTGGTGCGAGTAGCCATCGTTGCGGAGTCGTTCCTGCCGAGTATGAACGGCGTCGTGAATTCCGTGCTGAAGGTGCTGGACCATCTGGACCAGCACGGCCATGAGGCGCTCGTGGTCGCCCCCGACACCCCGCGCGGGCAGCCGACCGCCCCGCGCTTCTACGGTCGCTTCCCGGTGCACCGGGTCCCCGCGGTGATGGTGCCCAAGATCAGCTCGCTGCCGGTCGGCCTGCCGCAACCTGGCATCACCGCCGCCATCGCCGATTTCGACGCGGACGTGGTGCACCTGGCCTCGCCGTTCCTGCTCGGTGCCGGTGGTCTGGCCGCCGCACTGCGCTTGGACCTGCCCGCGGTGGCCGTCTATCAGACCGATGTGGCCGGGTTCGCCAAGAGCTATGGGCTCGGATTGGCCAGCCGCGCGGCATGGGGCTGGACTCGGCGCATCCACGAGGGCGCCACCCGCACGCTCGCGCCGTCGCGGGCGGCCGCGGAAGATCTCGCGCGGCACGGTATTCCGCGGGTGCACCGGTGGGGTCGCGGCGTCGATATCGCCCGGTTCACACCGTCGGCGCGGCGGGAAGAGCTGCGCGAAGCCTGGCTGTCGGGGCAGCAGAAGCTGATCGTCGGGTTCGTCGGGCGGCTGGCTCCGGAAAAGCACGTCGAACGACTCGCGGTGCTTGCGGGCGACCTCGATATCCAGGTGGTGATCGTCGGCGACGGTCCGGAACGGGCCCGGCTGGCCCGGATGATGCCGACCGCGGTGTTCACCGGCGAGCTCGGCGGCGCCGAATTGGCGCAGGCATACGCCAGCCTGGATGTGATGGTGCACGCCGGAGAGCATGAGACGTTCTGCCAGGGCGTGCAGGAAGCGCTGGCCGCCGGGGTTCCGGTGATCGGCCCGGACGCGGGCGGTCCACGCGACCTCATCGCGCACTGCCGCAACGGATACCTGCTCCCGGTCGATCGCTTCACCGAACTGCTGCCGAGCGCCATCGGCGCGCTGCACGATCCGACGTTGCGAACCCGATTCGCCGCCGCCGCCCGCAAGTCGGTGCTGCGCCGCACCTGGCCCGCGATCTGCACCGAATTGATGGGCCACTACGCGGCCGTGACGGGACAGCAGATCCGACTGCCGCACACCGCCTGATGGCACTGCCGGACGGAGTCCATCGCTAATCGGGCCGGGCCGAGCGAAGGCGAGGCAGCCGCCTGATGACACCGCCGGACACAGTCCATCGACAATCGCGCCGGGCCGAGCGAAGGCGAGGCAGCCGCCTGATGACACCGCCGGACACAGTCCGTCGACAATCGCGCCGGGCCGAGCGAAGGCGAGGCAGCCGCCTGACCCGCGGGAACCGGCCGCGGCCGTGGTCCGCGGCAGTTGTGCCCGGGATCATGGCCGGTGCGGACTGGACGGCGCGTTACTGTCGGGGGGTGGCGAAAACAGAGCAGCGGGAATCGGTTCGGGCCTCGCTGGACAAGCAGCCGCGCGAGGTCGCGTCGATGTTCGACGGGGTCGCGAAGCGGTACGACCTGACCAACACCGTCATTTCCCTGGGCCAGGACAGATACTGGCGCCGGGCGGTGCGCAAGGCGCTGGCGGCGCGGCCGGGTGAGCGCGTACTCGACCTCGCGGCAGGCACCGGGATCTCCACACTCGACCTGGCGAAATCCGGCGCCTGGTGTCTGGCGGCCGACTTCTCCCAGGGCATGCTCGCCGCAGGCAAGTTCCGCAATGTGCCGATGGTCGCGGCCGACGCCACCGCGCTGCCCTTCGCCGACAATTCCTTCGATGCGGTGACGATCTCCTACGGACTCCGCAATATTTCCGAAAGCGAGCAGGCGCTGCGCGAGATGCTCCGGGTCACCAAGCCCGGCGGCAGGCTGCTGGTCTGCGAGTTCTCCACGCCGATCATTCCGGTCTTCAGCACCGTGTACATGGAGTACCTGATGAAGGCGCTGCCGAAGGTGGCGCGAGCGGTCAGCAGCAATCCGGATGCCTACGTGTACCTGGCCGAATCCATCCGCGCATGGCCGAATCAGCGGCAGCTGGCCGTGCGGATCGCCGACGCGGGCTGGTCGGCGGTGAAATGGCGCAATCTGACCGGCGGCATTGTCGCGATGCACCGCGGATACAAGCTCTGACGGTCGTGAGGTGACCGCACTCACACCGCGTCTCGGACGGGGTGGTTACGGTGCGGTTACCGCCGATATCGCCGGTGAAATGTGGCATTCGCCCAGCTGGACGGGCTCTATCGAGACACCAGGACGCACACCTCACCACTCTCGGCTCGCACTGTGAGGAAGATTGTCATCTAGCGATAACGCTGGGTAAATAGGCCGCAACCGGTGATCGCCATGATCGAGGCATGTCGGACGCAGTGACAGGGAGCGCGCCGGGCACGGCCAGGACGGCGTGCTCGTACTGCGGCGTCGGCTGCGGCATCACGGTGCAGACGCGAACCGATGCTAGCGGTGCGACGGTGATCGCGAAGGTGAGCGGCGACAAACTGCATCCCGCGAACGCGGGCAGGCTGTGCACCAAAGGCGCCACCCACCTGGATCTGATGCGGACGCCGGGGCGGATGGAAACCGCCTACCGGCGGCCCGCGCGCGACCAGGCGCCGGTGCCGGTGCCGGTCGAGGAGGCCGTGCGCGAGGCGGCCGCACGACTGCGGGCCATCCTGGACGAGCACGGACCGGACGCGATCGCGCTGTATGTGTCCGGACAGATGTCGCTGGAAGCGCAATACCTGGCGACGAAGCTTGCCAAGGGATACCTGCGCACCATCCACATCGAGGCCAATTCGCGGCTGTGCATGGCCAGTGCCGGTACCGGGTACAAGCAGTCGCTCGGCGCCGACGGGCCGCCCGGATCCTATGACGACTTCGAGCACGCCGATCTGTTCTTCGTGATCGGCGCGAATATGGCCGACTGCCATCCGATCCTGTATCTGCGGATGGTCGATCGGATCAAGGCGGGCGCGAAGCTGATCGTCGTCGATCCGCGGCGCACCGACACCACGGCACGCGCCGACCTGTTCTTGCAGCTCGCGCCGGGCACCGATCTGGCGCTGCTGAACGGGCTGCTGCATCTGCTCGTCGAAAACGGCGACATCGACGAGGAATTCATCACCGAGCACACCGAAGGCTGGGCGGCGATGCCCGAATTCCTCGCCGACTACACCCCTGAGAAGGTCGCCGAGATCACCGGCCTCGCCGTGGCCGACATCCGCACCGCCGCACGCTGGATCGGCGAGGCAGGCGAATGGATGACGCTGTGGACGATGGGGCTCAACCAGTCCACCCACGGCACCTGGAACACCAACGCCCTCTGCAACCTGCACCTGGCCACCGGCGCCATCTGCCGTCCCGGCAGCGGACCCTTCTCGCTCACCGGGCAGCCGAATGCCATGGGCGGTCGCGAAATGGGTTACATGGGTCCGGGTTTGCCCGGCCAGCGCAGCCTGCTCTCTCCCGCCGACCGGGCCTTCGTGGAGACCGCGTGGGGCATCGAGCCCGGCACGCTGCGTAGCGAGGCGGGGCCGGGCACCATCGATATGTTCCGTCAGCTGTCGGAGGGCAGCATCAAGGCCGCGTGGATCATCTGCACCAATCCGGTTGCCACCGTCGCCAATCGGAAGACGGTCATCGCGGGACTCGAGGCCGCCGAGCTGGTGATCGCCCAGGACGCCTACACCGAGACCGCGACCAATGCCTATGCCGATCTGCTGCTGCCTGCCACACTGTGGGCCGAAGCGGATGCGGTGATGGTGAATTCCGAACGCAACGTCACGCTGTTGCAGCGGTCGGTCGATCCGATCGGCGAGGCGCGGCCGGACTGGCTGCTGATCGCGCAGGTGGCCACCGCGATGGGATTCGACGGCTTCGACTTCGCCTCCAGTGCGGAGGTTTTCGCCGAGATTCTCGGGTTCGCCAATCCCGCCACCGGCTACGACCTGCGCGGGATGAGTTTCGAGCAGCTGCGTGCCGGACCGATGCAGTGGCCGTGCGCCGAGCCGGGCGCACGGCGCAACCCGATCCGGTATCTCAACGACGGTGTCAGCCAAGAACTTTTCGTCGACGAGTCGGGCCATCGGCCGCGACTGGCGTTCGCGACGCCGAGTCGTCGCGCGGTGTTCTGGCCGCGCCCGCATCTGGCTCCGGCGGAAATGCCCGACGACGACTATCCGTTCGTCCTCAATACCGGCCGGTTGCAGCATCAATGGCACACCATGACCAAGACCGGCAAGATCGCCGCACTGACCAAGTTGAACGGGCAGCCGTTCGTCGAGGTGCATCTGGCGGATGCGCAACGGCTGGGGATTCAGGCAGGCGATCAGCTCGAAATAACCTCGCGACGTGGGCGTGCGGTGCTGCCCGCGCAGATCAGTGACCGGGTGCGGCCCGGCGACTGCTTCGCGCCCTTCCACTGGAACGACGAGCAGGGTGAGTACCTGACCATCAACGCGGTCACCAATGACGCTGTCGACCCGGCATCGCTGCAGCCGGAGTTCAAGGCGTGCGCGGTGTCGTTGCGCCGGGTCGCGCCGGTGCCGCGGTCCGAATCACCCGCCGCGCCCGAATCTCCCGCGACGCCGGACATGTCCGGATCGCGGCCCGCCCTGTCCAACGCGCTCGAAGGAGCCGCTGTCGGCGGCGCCCACCCGTTGGCCGCCGCACTCGGACTCGACGCGGCCACGACGCCGACCCTCACCGAGTACGAACGCATCTACCTCGCCGGATACCTCTCGGCGCTGCAATCGATTCCGGTCACCGGACAGCCGGTGCTGCCCGAGTCCGCACCGCTGTCGCGGCACAGTCGGCTCTGGATCGATGGACTGCTCGCAGGCATGTACTCCCGCGCCGAGGCCGCCGCCACGACGACCGACGACATCACCGCCCATCCGCCGATCACCATTCTGTGGGCCTCGCAGACCGGCAATGCCGAGGAACTCGCGGCGACCGCGGCCGCACGCCTCGCCGACAACGGCTATCTCCCGAGGCTGCTGGATATGGACTCGTGCGAGCTGAGCGCGCTGACCGGCGATGTGTTGTTGATCACCAGCACCTTCGGCGACGGCGGACCACCGGACAACGGCGCCGACTTCTGGAGCCGCCTCGACGACAGTGCGGCCCGGCTGACCGGCGTGCGGTACGCGGTGCTCGCGCTCGGCGACTCCTCCTACGACGACTTCTGCGGGTACGGACGCAACCTGGATCAGAAATTCGCCGAACACGGTGCGACCCGGCTGCTTCCGCGCGTCGACACCGAACCCGACTTCGAAGAGCCCGCGGCGCAGTGGCTCGACACTGTGCTTGCCGCACTCGGCGGCTCGTCGACCGGCGGACCGTCCGAGACGGGCATACCGCCGGCGCCGGGGCCGAGCGCTCCTCCCCCTGCTCGGACCGCGCTGCGCGCAGGCGGTGCGGGCACGCTGCTGCTGACCCGTACGCCCGCGCCCGACCGCACCCAGCGCGCCGAGCCCGCGCCCTTCACCCGCAATGCGCCTGTCGCCGCCCCGTTAGTGCGCAACGAACCGCTTTCGCGCGCCGGGTCATCGAAAGAGGTGCGGCAGTTCGGATTCGATCTGCGCGAGCTGGAGGCCGGTTACGAGGTCGGCGATTCGCTGGGGGTGTGGCCTGCCAACTGCGAGTCGCTCGTCGCGGAGTGGCTCGAGACGACCGGGCTGGACGGCCGCAGGATCATCGAAATCGACAACAGGGAACTGCCGCTGGCCGAGGCGCTGCACACCCACTACGACATCACCAGGGTCGGCCAGGATCTGCTCGGTTTCATCGCCGAACGCAACCACAGCATCCAGCTCGCCAAGCTGCTGCGCCGCGACAATCGCAACGAGCTCGACAAATACCTGTGGGACAGGCAGGGCGTCGACGTGCTGCGCGACTTCCCGGTGCGCGCCGATCTCGTCGAATGGCTCGGTGTCATGAAAAAGCTGCAGCCGCGCCAGTATTCGATCTCCTCCAGCCCGCTGGTCAGCCCGGACGAGGTGCAGCTCACCGTGGGGATCGTCCGCTACGGCGATCCGGCGGCGGCCGGATCCGCCGCCCGCCGCGGCGGGGTGTGCTCGACGTTCCTGGCCGATCGCGGCACCGCGGTCCCGATCTTCCTGCACCGGTCCCCGCACTTCCGACCGCCGCTCGACCCGACCGCGCCGATGATCATGGTCGGCCCCGGCACCGGCATCGCCCCGTTCCGCGGCTTCCTCCAAGAGCGGCGCGCACTCGGCTGCACCGGCCGCAACTGGCTGTTCTTCGGCGACCAGCACGCCGCCGAGAACTTCTACTATCGCGCCGAGTGGGAAGACATGTTCCGCTCCGGCTTCCTCACCCGGCTCGATCTCGCCTTCTCCCGCGATCAGCGTGAGCGAATCTACGTGCAGCACCGGATGATCGAGCACGGCGCGGAGCTGTGGTCCTGGCTGCGCGAGGGTGCGTACTTCTACGTCTGCGGCGATGCCGCGCGGATGGCCAAGGACGTCGACGACGCCCTGCTGCGCATTGCCCGTATCCACGGCAAGCTCGACGAGGACGGCGCGCTGGCCTTCAAGAAGCAACTCGTCGCCGAGAAGCGCTACGTCCGCGACGTCTACTGATACGCCCTGCGTCGGGACACCGGCTGGAGAGTGTCCCGATACGTTTCTCCTAGACCGCGGGCGGGTTGAGCCGGGCGAAGTCGGGCAAGCGGTAATACGGGTAGTACGGGTACGGCGGCGTGGTCGCGCTGGCCTTGTCGAGCCGGGCGATCTGGTCCGCGGACAGCTGCCAGCCGACAGCGCCGAGGTTCTGGCGCAGCTGTTCCTCGTTGCGGGCACCGACGATCACCGTTGCGACGGTGGGTCGGCTCAGCAGCCAATTGAGGGCGATCTGCGGGACGGTCCTGCCGGTTTCCATGGCGAGCTCGTCGAGCACGTCGACCACGTTGTAGAGGTGCTCGTCGTCGACCGGCGGGCCCGCCTCGGCTGTCTGATGCAGTCGGCTGCCATCCGGAAGCGGTTGTCCACGACGAATTTTGCCGGTCAGCCTGCCCCAGCCCAGCGGGCTCCAGACCACCGCGCCGACACCCTGATCCTGGCCGAGGGGCATCAGCTCCCATTCGTAGTCGCGGCCGACCAGTGAGTAGTACACCTGGTGCGCGACGTAGCGGGTCAGGCCGTTGCGGTCGGCCGCGGCAAGGGATTTCATCAGCTGCCAGCCCGCGAAGTTGGATGCGCCGAGGTAGCGGATCTTGCCCGCGCGCACCAGATCGTGCAGTGCGGCAAGGACTTCCTCGACCGGGGTGTGCGCGTCGAACGCGTGCAGCTGGAACAGGTCGATGTAGTCGGTGCCAAGCCTGCGCAGCGATCCCTCCACCGCGCTGATGAGCCGGGCCCGCCCCGAACCCGCGTCGTAGGGGCCGGGACCGGTCGGCAGACTCGCCTTCGTCGACAGCAGCAACTGGTCGCGGCGTCCCTTGATGGCCGCGCCGAGCACCTCTTCGGAGGCGCCGTCGGAGTAGACATCGGCGGTGTCGAACATGGTGACACCTGCCTCCAGGCTGATGTCCACCATGCGCCGTGCCTGTTCGGCATCGGTGTCGCCCCAGGCGCTGAAGAGTTCGCCGCGACCGCCGAAGGTGCCCGCGCCGAAACTCAAGGCCGGGACGAGCAGACCTGACGCGCCGAGCCGCCGGTACTCCATGATGACTCCTAAAGGGTCTATAGTTCCGTTAACATCTGGAACAGTACACCCGTCGCGCCATAAATGAAACTGGAGTCCCGTTATGACCTCCGAAGAGCTCACCCCCGGCTCGGTCCGCCCTGGTGGACGCACCGCGCGCGTGCGCGAGGCGGTACTGCGAGCGGCAGGCGATCTGCTGGCCGAACGCGGCTTCGCCCACCTGGACCTCGCCGAGGTCGCCGCACGGGCCGAGGTCGGCAAGACCACCGCCTACCGCCGCTGGCGCACCCCGACCGGACTGGTCATCGACCTGCTCGCGGACATGGCCGAGCAGTCGCTGCCGCACGCCGACACGGGCTCCCTACTCGGCGATCTGACCGCGAACGCCCGGCTGGTGGCCAAGACATTGACCGACCCGCGCCAAGGCAGGCTCTTCCAGGCCGTCATCTCCGCCGCGACCTGTGACGACACCGCCGCCACCGCGCTGCACCGCTTCTACGACATCCGCCTCACCGAATGGTCCCCGTGCGTGCAGGCCGCGATCACCCGTGGCGAGATTCCCGAAGGCACCGACGCGCGCGCGGTCCTCTCCGCGGTCTCGGCGCCGCTCTACTACCGCCTGCTCGCCTCGGGCGACCCCATCGACGACCTCGCGGCGACAACGGCCGCCCGAGCCGCGACGAGCGCCGCGGCCGCGGGCTTGTTCATGGCCGCCCCTCGGTGATCCGGCCCGGTGCGCCGCGCTCCCCGCGCCCGCCGTCGCAACCAAGTCGTAGCGGCGAAAAGTGCTGGAAAAGAGGATAATTGGGAGATGAAGGGTGATCGTGTAGAGGTGGTCGTCGACTTCGGTGACGGATCTCGAAGCTATGAAGTGGTCGCGACGAGAGCGGGCAGGCGCGTAGACGTCCGGATCGCGCGCGGCGTCGTCGAAGTCAGCGAAGTTACGAGGACCGGAGTCGTGGTCCGCACCGCGCGGTTCATGGCGAACCGGACGCTGGCGCTGGTGGAATACCCGGCGAAGGGAACCGGCGCGATCGAAGGCGAGTAGCAGCGGGGTTGCCGCATCGCGCGCGGCGGAGCATTCTCGATGCGTATCCGACTGTTGTCCTACTCCGTCGTGGGTGATCCACGCAGGAGGCACCAGCGGAGAGGAGCGAACGAATGACCGATCGCAACACGTCCCGCGCCATGGACGTGGTTCCGGAAGCCGATCTCGCCGAACAATCCATGCCGGCCTATCCGGACGAAATCGTCGACGAGACCGATGAACAGGAGATCGCCGCAGCGGTCGATCGGGATGCGCTGAGCGCGGACCCCGCCGACATCGTCGAGCAATTGATCCCGGTGCCGCTGGACGACGACCACGACACCGGCCCCGCCTACTGACGCGCTAAGGCGCGATCTTGGCGCGCACCGTGGCATGCAGCTCGCGCAGGCTGGACCGTTCGGTCACCACCTCGAGCACCCGTGTTCCGTGTGCTCGTCCGCTCAGCTCGACGGCCAACTGCTCGGGGTCGACCTGCCGGTGCGGAATGCGGTACGCGGCGCACAGCGCGGCCAGGTCCATCCCGTGCGGGGTGCCGAACACTCGCTCGAAGACACCGGCGTACTGCGGGTCGCCCTGTTCGAGCAGTTCGAAGATGCCGCCGCCGTCGTCGTTGGCGACCACGATGGTGAGGTCGGCGGGGCGCGGTTCACCACGCCCGATCAGCAGGCCGGACGCGTCGTGCAAGAAGGTGAGGTCACCCATCAGCGCGATGGTGCGGCCTTCGTGGTGCAGTGCCGCGCCGACCGCCGCGGACACGGTGCCGTCGATGCCCGCGACGCCGCGATTGGACAGCACCCGGACGCCGGGGCGGGGCGACGAGACCAGCGCCGCGTCGCGGACCGGGTTCGACGCGCCGAGCAGTAGTTGATCGCCCTCGCGCAGCGCATCCATCACCACCGCCGCCACATGCAGGCCGGTCGGCTTCGGGTGCACGGCGAGTTCGGCGCGCACCACCTCGTTCGCCCGCGCGTTCAATTCCCGGCAGTGCGCCAGCCATTCCGGCCTCGGTGCGCCGGTGACCAGCGCGCGAGTGCCGGTCCCGACGACATTGCCTGAGACATCGGGCCAGCGCGGCCCGGTGGTCAGCGCGAAAACGGTGACATCCGGGTCGGCGAGCACCCGCGAGACCTGCCGGTGCAGAGTGGGACGGCCGGTGATGATGGCCTGCTGCGGTTTCAGCAGCGGCAGCGCGAGCGGGTGCAGTGCGGGGCCGTGCATGGGGGCCGTCGGCTCGGCGACGGTCGGCAGTTCGGACAACTCGGGTCGCAGGCCCGCACCATGCCCGGAAATGACTACGGTGTCGGGCGTCAGGTCGATATCGAGCGGCACATCGAGCGTCGCGTACTGGGTGAGTGTCCAGGCTCGCCCGCCCGCGCGACCGGCAGGCGCGGATTCGCCCGGCGCAAGGTCGGGCACCAGCGGCTCACGCAGCGGAATATCGAAATGCACCGGGCCCGCGTTGCCGGAGCGGGTGCCGCGGGCCGCGGCGAGCACCCGGCAGACCGCCGAGCGCCACAGGCTGTTCTGGTGCCCGTAGGGCGCGCAGTCGGCAGTGGCGGATTCGTCCTCGGCGAGGCCGAGACTGATGGTGGCACGGACCTGGCTACCGAACAGGCCGAGCTGTTCCACCGTCTGGTTGGCGCCGGAACCGAGCATCTCGTAGGGCCGGTTCGCACTGAGCACCACGAGCGGCACCCGGGCGTAATTGGCCTCGAGCACCGCGGGCCCGAGATTGGCCACCGCGGTCCCCGACGTCATGACAACCGGCACCGGCAGCCTGCTCGCGACCGCGAGTCCGATCGCGAGGAATCCGGCGGTCCGTTCGTCGATGCGCATGTGCAGCCGGAGCCGGCCCGCCGCGTCGGCCGCTTGGAGCGCGAAGGCCAACGGAGCGTTGCGTGACCCCGGACACAGAACAACGTCCCGCACACCCCCGCGCGCGAGTTCGTCGACGACCACCTGCGCTTGTGCTGTAGACGGATTCACGACTCCAGCCTCTCAGACAGTTGCCCCGACGTCTCCGTCGCCCTGCTCACACACGTGTGTTCGAGTGGGTTTTCGCCGCCCGCGTCCACCACCGGACGCGGGCGGCGCAGAAGCGCGCACACCCCGAATCGGCGATGCCGATATCGGTCGATGTGCGACGCGCGCTGCCGAAATCAGTTGGCGTGCTTCTGAACCAGATCGCCCAGCCGCGGCAGGGCCTCGATGACGTTCTTCTTCGCCGAGGAACGCATCGAGGAGTAGACCTTCTTCAGCGCGGGCCTGGTCGAGGAGTCGGCCCGCTCGTCGGTGACGCTGAGCAACGCCTCGGCGACCTCGTCGGACTTGGCGACCAGCAGCTCGGCGAAGGTGCCCGCGCCGTTGGCCGTGTACTCCTGCCAGAACGGCTCCAATTGCGCGACAAGCTTGGGCGCCAAGGACTCCAGCGCATCAGGCACGATGGACGGGCTGATCTTCTTGACCGCCGCGTATCCACCCTTGACTGCCAGGCCAGACGCACCACCCTTGTCCGACACCTCGGCGTCCAGAACCTCCTTGGCGTCGGCAAGGAAGGCCGTCCGCTTGGCGTCGTCGAGCAGGGATTCAGACAGTGCTGCAACCACTTTCAGGTTCCTCCGGATTGATGTCGATGAACGAGCGCTGGCAACTATACGCACTGGTGCGGAAGGTCACACGGTACTGACCCGGCTCAGGGCTGCCAGGGCAGCAACTGCACCATGAGTCCTTCACAATCCGCGAGCACATTGTCCTGCTCATCGAGCAGCTCCGCGGTGATGAAAGTCTTGCGCCCTTCGGTCCGATCGACCCGCCCCCGCACCGTGAGCGGCGTCTCCAGCGGAGTGATTTTCCGGTAGTTGACGTGCAGATATGCGGTTCGGCTTATCGGTCTGCCCGCGTAGTGCACGATCATGCCGAGCAGGTCGTCGAACAGCAGCGGCAGCACGCCGCCGTGCGCGGCGCCGTTGCCGCCGAGATGGAAGCGACGAAATTCACCGGTCATCCGGATACCGTCGGGTCCGGCCTCGGCGACCTGCCACGGCAGCAGCAAAAGGCTGCCGCGCCCTGGCAATTCGACCGCGCGGCCCGCGGGCCCCTGTAGCTCGGGCGCCCCGTAGGGCTCCAGTAGATCGATCAGCTGCCGCACTTGCGCGAGCGCTTCACCGAAGACCTCGTCGGTGGCGTCGACGGAGACGGCCAGATCTTGCAACGTGCGCATCGCCTCGACGAACGGCCCGAAATTGGACCCGATCTTCGCGCGGGAGACCTTGGGAAAGCCCCCGTGCTTCTCGTACCGGGATTCGTCCACCGCGCTCCGGTCGATAACCGGTTTCACTCGCTCGCTCATACCTGCACGGTAACGCGTAGTTTTACACCGTCAAGTCGAACAATCCGGTGACCTGGCTCCGGCCACGGGAAGTCGCTGGCACCCGGAGCGAGGCCGGGGGCAATAATCACTGACGTGACGTTCAATCCGAAGCTGTGGCGGCCCGTTCCCGGGTTCGAGAACCTGACCGACATCACCTACCACCGGCATATCGAGCAAGGCACCGTTCGTGTCGCGTTCGATCGTCCGGAGGTCCGCAATGCGTTCCGGCCGAACACCGTCGACGAGCTCTATCGCGCGCTCGACCACGCCAGGATGACCCCGGACGTCGGCGCGGTGCTGATCACCGGCAACGGGCCCGCACCGAAGGACGGCGTCTGGGCCTTCTGCTCCGGCGGCGATCAGCGCATCCGCGGCCGCAACGGTTACCAGTACGCCAGCGGCGAGACCGCCGACACCGTCGACCAAGCGCGTGCGGGCCGGTTGCACATCCTGGAGGTGCAGCGGCTGATCCGCTTCATGCCGAAGGTGGTCATCGCACTGGTCAACGGCTGGGCCGCTGGCGGCGGGCACAGCCTGCACGTGGTCTGCGACCTGACGCTGGCCAGTCGCGAACACGCGCAGTTCAAGCAGACCGATGCCGATGTCGGCAGTTTCGACGGCGGCTACGGCAGCGCCTATCTGGCGAAAATGGTCGGCCAGAAATTCGCACGGGAAATCTTCTTCCTCGGCCGCCCGTACACCGCGGAGGAAATGCATCAGATGGGCGCGGTGAACAAGGTCGTCGACCACGCCGAACTGGAAGACGTTGCGCTGGAATGGACTGCCGATATCAACGGCAAATCCCCACAGGCCCAGCGCATGCTGAAATACGCGTTCAATCTCCTCGACGACGGCCTGGTCGGCCAGCAGCTGTTCGCCGGTGAAGCCACCCGCATGGCCTACATGACCGACGAGGCCGTCGAGGGCCGTGATGCGTTCCTGGAAAAGCGGAAGCCGGACTGGACCCCGTATCCCTGGTACTTCTGACCATCGCCGGGTCGCATTTATCGGACTAATCGGACGGATGGTGTGAAATGGACATTCTGAGCAGCCGGATAATCCTGCGTCCGGCCGACCACGCGAAAACGCTCGCGTTCTATCGGGAGGGACTCGGGCTCGCCATTGCCAGGGAGTATCCGGGCGGCACGGTGTTCTTCGCTGGGCAGTCGCTGGTTGAGGTGGCCGCGCACGGCGGAACGGGAAGTTCGACGGCCTTCAGCGGCGCGATCTGGTTGCAGGTCCGCGACGTTTCCGACGCCGCCGCCGAGCTGGCGCTGGCTGGGATCGCGATCGACCGACCGCCGGTGCGCGAGCCATGGGGCCTGATCGAAATGTGGGTGAAAGACCCCGACGGTGTGCCGATCGTGCTGGTCGAGGTGCCCGCCGAGCATCCGATCCGACGGGATTCGCGCTGGTCACCGGACTGAAGGCCGGATAAGCCACGGGCCGGGACCGGTGGCCCGAGTTGCCAATGCCGAGCCCGGCGAGGACGATAACGCTCGGATGGCCGCCCGACCGCCGATGTCCGGGCTCGCCGCTGTGTACCCCGTCCGACGAGTGAATCGCAGTCTCGATGCCTGGCGTACCCCAACCCCGATCCCATGGAGCGCGCGGACCCCGCGCGCGTCGATCCAGCAAACCGACCCGTTCCGTGTGTAGCGGCGCGGGCATGACACGATCAGACGCGTGAGGGAGCGGAGCGAGCGAGCCATGGGCACAGCGCCTCTGGGCACGACGGAGCCCGGCGTCAGCGAGGTGGAGTCGTGACAACGACCTTGCGGACTTTGCCGATGCCGACCGGATCCCGGGTCGGCGACGTGCTGCCACATCTGCGCGAAGCGCTGGAGGGCAACGGCCCCGCGTGGTTGCCGATCCCGACCAGCGATCGTCGCGAGGCCCAGCGCCTCAGCGACGCCCTCTCCCCCGGTGAGCCGATCGACGACGGCATCGCGCTCGTGGTGACCACCTCGGGCACCACCGGGGTGCCGAAGGGCGCGATGCTCGGCGCATCCGCGCTGCTTGCCAGCGGCGCGGCCACCCACGACCGGCTCGGTGGGCCGGGCAGTTGGCTGCTCGCCCTGCCGACGCATCACATCGCCGGCATCCAGGTGCTGCTACGCAGCATCCAGGCAGGCACCGAACCCACCGTGCTCGACGTCTCGGGCGGTTTCCTGCCCGAAGCCTTGGCGGGCGCGGTCGCGAGCATGCGCGGACCACGCCGGTACACCGCATTGGTGCCGACCCAGCTGGTCAAGTCGCTCGACACTCCCACCGCCGCGGCCGCATTGGCCGAACTGGACGCGGTGCTCGTCGGCGGCGCGGCCACTCCGCTACCGCTCTACGAACGCGCGAAAGCCGCCGGTATCAACGTTGTTCGCACCTACGGCATGAGCGAGACCTGCGGTGGCTGCGTCTACGACGGTGTGCCGCTCACCGGCACCCACGTGCGCATCGAGGACGGCCGGGTACTGCTCGGCGGGGCCATGATCGCCGCGGGTTACCGCAATCAGCCCGATCATCCCGCGTTCGCCGAACCGGGTTGGTTCCGCACCGAGGACGCGGGCGCCTTCGACGACGGCGTGCTCAGCGTCAGCGGCCGTCTCGACGAGGCGATCATGACCGGTGGCCTGCTGGTGATACCGCAGGTGGTCGAGGCCGTGCTGGGGACGCATCCCTCGATCAGCGAATGCGTGGTGCTCGGACTGCCCGACGAACGACTAGGGCAGCGCGTCGCCGTCGTGGTGGTGCCTGCCGCGGGCGCGACACCGACCCTGGAGGAATTGCGCGAGCACGTCGTGCGCGAGCTGGACTCCATCGCGGCCCCCCGGGAATTGGCGCTGCTCGACGAGCTGCCGCTGATCGGCCCCGGCAAGCCCAATCGCACCGAACTGCGCGCCTATCTACAGGCCGAGTCGACGCGACAATAGGCTCACGACCTGCGGTGTGTGCCGCTGCAAGTGCGCGTGACACCGTCATGCAAGGGCCGTGCAAGATCGGCCCCCCAGAGTTCTCCGCATGACTTCTTTCGCACCAACTTCAGCGCTCGCCGTAGAGGCGGACGGCCTGGTCAAGGTGTTCGGGGAACAGCGCGCCGTCGACGGTGTGAGCCTGGCGGTTCCGCAGGGCTCGGTATACGGCGTGCTCGGACCGAACGGCGCGGGCAAGACCACCACCATCAAGATGCTCGCCACCCTGCTGCGGCCCGACGGCGGCAGCGCCCGCATCTTCGGCCGTGATGTCGTCGCCGAACCGACGGCCGTGCGTTCCCTCGTCGGCGTCACCGGCCAGTACGCCTCGGTCGACGAAGACCTGTCGGCCACCGAGAACCTGATCATCTTTTCCCGCCTGCTCGGCCTGAGCCGCATCGACTCGCGCCGCAAGGCCGCCGAACTGCTCGAGGAATTCGACCTCACCGAGGCGGCGAACAAGCCGCTGAAGAACTTCTCCGGCGGCATGCGCCGACGCCTCGATCTGGCCGCCAGCCTGATCGCGACGCCGCCGCTGCTGTTCCTCGACGAGCCGACCACCGGCCTCGACCCGCGCACCCGCGCCCAGATGTGGGGGACCATCCGCCGGCTGGTCCGTGCGGGCGCGACGGTGCTGCTCACCACCCAGTACCTGGACGAGGCCGATCAGCTGGCCGACCGGATCGCCGTCATCGACCACGGCAGGGTGATCGCCGACGGCACCGCCGACGAGCTCAAGGCCTCGGTCGGCGGCTCCTCGCTGCACCTGACCCTTGTCGATCGGGCCCAGCTCGAAGAGGCGCGCCGCATCGTCGGCGATTTCCTCGGCGCCGAAGCCTTGATCACGCCGGAGGCGGGCAGGCTCACGGCTCCGCTCGCGGATGCGGGTATGACCGCCGATCTGCTGATTCGCCTGCGCGAGTGGGAGATCGCGGTCGACGAGATCACCGTGAGCAAGCCGACCCTCGACGAGGTCTTCCTCACCATTACCGGCCACCCGGCCGACGACGACAACGATTCCGAACGGAGCGCGGCATGACCACCATGACCACCCCGAGCACGGCTGCCGCCGGGCAGCACGCGGCGGACCGCTCGATCCCGGAGGCCAGCAACAGGATCAGCCTCCGGCAGACCGTGTCGACCTCGGTCACCATGGCCTATCGCGGCATCCTGAAGATCAAGCACAATCCGGAGCAACTGTTCGATGTGACGGTGCAGCCGATCCTGTTCACCGCGCTGTTCGCCTACATCTTCGGCGGTGCGATCTCCCACAACGTGCACGACTATCTGCCGATCCTCATTCCCGGCATCCTGGTGCAGACGGTGATCCTGACCTCTGTGGTGACCGGCACCCAGTTGCGTGAGGACATGGACAAGGGCGTCTTCGACCGGTTCAAATCGCTGCCCATCGCCCGTATTTCAGCACTGGCGGGCGCGTTGATCGCCGATATGGTCCGCTACGTTCTCGCGACCACCCTGACCATTATTGTCGGCCTCTGCCTCGGCTACCGGCCCGAAGGCGGCGTGATCGGTGTGGTGGCCGCGGGTCTGGTCATCGTGGTGTGCTCGTTCGCGGTCAGCTGGATCTGGGCGCTGGTCGGCGTCACCGGCAAGAGCGCCGCGGGCGTGCAGGGCATTTCGATGATGGTGATGTTCCCGCTGACCTTCATGTCGGGCGCTTTCGCCCAGGTGAGCACCATGCCGGGCTGGTTGCAGGCGATCAATCACGCAAACCCGGTCTACTACATGGTGAATACGGCCCGAGCGCTGATGAACGGGAACGATTACGGCAGTGATCTGGCCTGGTCGCTGGTCGGCTCGGTCGTCGTGATCGCGATTTTCGCCCCGCTGAGCATCAGGGCGTACATGCGCAGGGCGTGAGCATCCGGCACCGGAGGTAAGCATCCCGAGCCGAATGCCGTGGTGAGAGACGCGAAGTCACTCACCACGGCATTCGGCTTTTTCGTGCCGAGCGGTGCGCCCTCGCGAGGTCGATCATCGACCAGGGCGTGCACTCAATCCGCGGCGAGGCCTGAGAATTCGCGCAGCAGTTCGATGATTCGCTGCGCCGCGTCTTTGCGCCGCAGCGCCGCCGCTCGGGACAAGGCCGCGTCCAATCGCTCGGCACCGGTCACTGCTCGATGCAGCCGAATGTGGCGCCGCCATTCCATCGAGGGATAGTCCTGTCGGGCAACGACCTTGGTGGCCAGCGCGAGCAGCTCCAGACCACGGTCCGATTCTTCGCCGGTGGCGAGGTGATAGGAACCAACCGCACATCCGACCGCACCGATCTGCGGCAGGTCGTAGAACTGCGGAAGGCGATCCGCCGCACTGCCCGCGAGCTCGTGCACCAGTCCGGCCACCGTCGCCGCACGGCCGTGCAGGATATGAGCATCGACGACCGCGCTGGCCAGCATCAATGCCGTGGGTCCTGGCGCGAGCGAGTCCTCCGGCCAGCCGAGCAGGTCGAGCGCCCGGTAGAAGTGGCGCATCCCGGCGTCGATATCTCCCTCGGCGAGTTCGAGTTCCGCGACCCCGCCGACCACGGCGGCCAAACGCGGATTGCGTCGAACCGACGGGTCGTCGACCGGATATCGATAGGACGGATCCGAATCCGCGGATCCGAGCGCGGAGTCCAGCACCTGCCGCGCCTGCCCGAGCCGCCCCGCGCCGATCAGCGAGATCGCGAGGTAGCTACTCATTTCCAGCATTTCTTCGTGAGCGCGCAATTCCCGCAAGAGATCCGCGGCCCTGCGGAAGTGCTGGACGGAACCGGCGTAATGCGCGGTCTGGCCGGACAGCTGCCCGAGATGCTGGCTCACCATCGAGGTGCCCCACGGATCGCGGCCGTCCATGATTTTCAAGACCTTCAGCGCATCTCGAGTGGAGCCGTAGACCAGTCCGGAGTGCTCCTGCGCGTTCATCCGGACGATCAGCGCGGAGGCGCGGACATCGTCGTCGGAGGAGCGCGCACCCTCGGCGAGCAGCCTGGCTACCCCGGCCCCGGACGGATCCACACACAGGATCTCGGCGAGATACCGCATGCCGGCATTGAAATCGGTGCCGGTGCGCGCCAATCGGCGTACGCGCGCTCGCACGGTGGCAACCGGGCGCAGGTCGGTGCTCATGTACAACATGTGCAAAGCCATCACCAGGTGGGCGAGCATCTGCAGATCGGCGACCGTACCGCGCACCGGCTGCTTTTCGGGCGGCAGCCCCACGATCCGGCTCGCCCAGCCTGTCAGTTCCATGTGCGCGCCGCGCATCACCCACAGAATCGCGACCACTGGGAACACCCGGTACACCGTGCGCGAGTCGCGGTGCTCGACCGCGTGACGCAGGACCGCGACCAAGTTGTCCAGGTCCGCCGCCACCGCGAGCACCGTGGGAACCTGCTCGCCTGCCCGATACCGAACCGCCGCGGCGACCGCGAAATCGCGGGCCCAGCGTGACATTCGGGACATGACAAGCGCGCCCTCGTCGACTGCTCCCGGAACACCCGCCACCGCTTCGGTTTTGGTAAGCGCGAGCTGTTCCTCACCGAATTCGCGGACAGTCTCCAGCATCCGGTAGCGCGTGCCGACCTCGGCGTCATCGTCCTCGAGCACCGTGAGCAGAGACTGGCCGACCAGGCCGTCCACGGCGCCGGCGACATCGTCCACCTCGGGGCCGCCTGCCACCGCTTCGGCGGCGGCGAGCGTGAAACCGCCCGGCATCCGGCACATTCGGCGCAGGGTCACCTGTTGCGGTTCGTCCAGCAGGTTCCAGCTCCAGGCGATCACCGCGTGCAGAGTGCGATGCCGAGGGGGTGAGGAACGATCCCCGCTGCGCAGCAGGGCGAAACGGTGCTCGAGCCTGGACTCGATCTCCTCCACGCTCATCGTGCGCACGCGCGCCGCGGCCAGCTCGATGGCGAGCGGCAAGCCGTCCAGCGTTCCGCACAACCGGGCGACCGCCTCCGAATTCAGTCGCACCGCCGGTCGCACCGCACGGGCTCGCGCCATGAAGAGGTCGGTGGCGGGCGATCCGGCCGCATCGATCGCCAAGGGCGACAGCGGATACACCGTCTCGGCGGTGATCGCGAGCGGCGCGCGGCTGGTAGTCAGCATGGTGAGCTGATCACAGCTGCCGACCAGGTCGGCGACGACCTCGGCGACCGCGTCGATCAGGTGCTCGCAGTTGTCCAGGATCAGCAGCATCGGACGGGCCGAGAGCGCATCCCGAAGCCGTCTGCGCGCATCGACCGGTTGCCCGGGGCGCATGCGACCCGTTTCCAGCACGACCTCACCCAAGCCGAGGGTGGTGCTGACCGCGCCTTCGATCTCCGAACGGGCATCGGCATCCGCGTCGGTGCGCACCGACGCGAGTTCCACCAGCACCACCGGCATGCTGTGCGCCACCCGAGCGCCCAATTCGTTGGCCACCCTGGTCTTTCCGGTGCCGCCGGGGCCGAGCACCGTGGTCACCCGCGACCGGCGCAGCAGTTCCTCGAGGGCATCCAGGTCGGCGGCCCTGCCGAGCAAGGTGTTGGGCGCCGCGCGCAGCCCGATCGCGGTCACCGCACTCGGGGCCGAACCGCCCAACCGCACAGCCGAATTTCGTCCGCCTGCGGCCGCCGGATCGGCAGCCCCGTCCCGCATCGGCCCGTCGGGCACGGCACCATTCTCCGCGGCATTGCTCGGCGCGCGCGGCGCGTGATCGGAGCGCGGCGAGAGACCGGGAGTCGGGTCGCCGCGCAGGATCGCGGTATTCAATTCGACAAGCGCGGGCCCCGGATCTGCGCCGAGTTCTTCGACCAGCCGACCACGGATGGACGCGAACACCTCCAGCGCCTCGTTCGGCCGACCGGCCGCGGCAAGCAGCCGCATCAGCATCGCGTGCGCGGCCTCGTCGACGGGGTTGGCCGCGGCCCTTCGGCGGGTGATCGCCACCGCACCGTCGAGGTCACCACCGGACACCAGGGCCGAGACCTCGACAGCCTCCAGATCGGCGAATCGTTGCGCCGCCGCGGTACGCAGTTCGCCGGCCAGCTCGCCCGCGGGCAGATCCGCGCCGGGCTCACCACGCCACAACGACCTGGCCTGCGCCAGCGCGGCCGAGCACGCGGCGTGGTCACCCTCGGACTGCCGCCGGCGTGCCGTGCGCAGCAAGGCATCGGCCAACGTCAGATCGACCTGATCGGCGCGCAGGGTGAGCCGATAGCCCGCGGGCCCGATCTCCAGCGCACCGTCGGGCAGCGCCGACCGCAGCCGCGACACCTGAGTATGCAACGCGTTCATCGGCGCGCGCGGTGGCTGTTCACCCCAGACGTCGTCGATGAGGGCCTGCGCGCTGCGGCTGCGGCCGGGCCGCAGGGCAAGGGCGGCCAGCAGCAGCCGCGACCTGGCGCCGGGCAGCGCCGCGAGCGCACCGTCCCTGCGTAGCGCGATTTCGCCCAGCAGGGCCACCACGACCGATGCGCCTGCGGGCGTTGTCACAGTCCGACTTCGGCCGTCGGGGCCGTTCTGATCCGGAAACATTCCGTGGTCATCGTATGCGAGCGACGCCGACCAGGTCGTCATGGTTTTTGGCCCCCGTTCCGGCAGGCCGGTCGCCTACGCTGAGCACATGGCTGAGTTCGAGGTAGTTCGGCAGGCCGTCATCACGGCCGAGCCGTCGCGTATTCATGGGCTGATCGATGACTTCCACGAGTGGACGAAGTGGTCGCCGTGGGAGGACATCGATCCGCAGTTGCAGCGGAGCTATACCGGGTCGGACGCCGGTGTCGGCGCCAAATACGCCTGGGACGGCAACCGCAAAGCCGGGCGCGGCGCTATGGAGATCACCTCCAGCGACGATCGCGAAATCGGCATCAGGCTCGCGTTCGAGAAGCCGTTCAAGGCCGTCAACCAGACCACGTTCGAGCTGAATCCAGTCGACGGCGGCACCGAGGTGGTGTGGCGGATGACCGGTCAGCATCAAGGCCTGATGGGGCTGATCGGGAAGGTGTTTCCGATCGACAACATGATCGGGAAGGACTTCGAGAAGGGTCTCGGCCGGCTGAAGGCGGTCGCCGAGGCGTAGGCGAACCGATCGCTCGGCGCTCGACGGACTCGGTGCGCCGGTACCTATTAGGCTGCGGGCATGGCTACAGCAGCGCAATGGATCGAGGGCGCACGGCCCCGCACCCTGCCGAACGCGATCGCCCCTGTTATCGCCGGTACCGGCGCCGCCGCGTCCATCGACGGCGCGGTGTGGTGGAAAGCGGTTCTCGCGCTGCTGGTTTCGCTGGCACTGATCATCGGCGTGAATTACGCCAATGACTACTCCGATGGCATCCGCGGCACCGATGACGTGCGGGTCGGCCCGCTGCGGCTGGTCGGGCAGAAGCTCGCCTCGCCCGCCGCGGTTCGCAACGCCGCGATCATCAGCCTGGCCATCGGTGCGGTGTTCGGTCTGGTGCTCGTCGCGCTGTCGGCCTGGTGGCTGATTCTCGTCGGCGCCGCCTGCCTGGCCGGCGCGTGGTACTACACCGGCGGTAGCAAGCCCTACGGCTACAGCGGATTCGGCGAGATCGCGGTGTTCGTGTTCTTCGGTCTGATCGGTGTGCTCGGCACCCAGTTCGTGCAGGCCGACCGGATCGACTGGGCCGGTGTGGTGCTCGCCGTCGCGGTCGGCTCGTTCTCCAGCGCGGTGCTGGTCGCGAACAACCTGCGCGATATCCCGACCGATACCGAATCCGGGAAGGTGACCCTTGCGGTCAAGCTGGGCGACCCACGCACCCGCACCCTGCACCTGGCGATGCTGGCGATCCCGTTCCTCGCCACGCTGATCCTGGTGGCCAGGACACCGTGGGCGCTGGCCGGACTGGTCGCGATCCCGCTCGCGGTCCGCGCCAACGCGCCGGTGCGCTCCGGCAAGGGCGGGCTGGAACTCATACCGGCCCTCCGCGATTCGGGCCTTGCGCTGCTGGTGTGGTCCGCGGCGAGCGCGCTCGCCCTGGGGATTGCGGGCTGAGCGGAGCTCTAGCCTGCGCTCGTCCGAGCGCAGGGCTGCCGACGGGCCCCATCCGGCACTACCCGTCAGCCGCCCCGAGCCTTCAGCGCGGCGGGCTAGTCGTCGCCGTCCGGGACCAGGATTCCCAGCACCCAGTTGACCACCGAGATGATGACGCCGCCCCAGACGGCGGCCCAGAAGCCATCGACGCGCAGGCCGTACTCGGTGGTTTCGGTGATCTTCGCGGTGAGCCACAGCATCAGTGCGTTGATGACCAGCAGGAACAGGCCGAGAGTCACGATCACCAGCGGCAGCGACAGTAGTTTGACGATCGGCTTGACCAGTGCGTTGATCACCGTGAAGATCGCGGCGATCACCAGCACGGTGATGACCTTCTGCGTCGTACTGTTGTCGGGACTTAGGATCTCGATCTTGTCGACCCAGGCCGCGGCCAGCCAGATGGCCACGCCATTGATGATCAACCGAATCAGAAGCTGCATGGCCCAATGCTAGGCCCGACGGGTGCACGTGTGCTGACCCACAACGCGAATCGTGATGGCAGCACCCGCACATCGGGTCAGGCGGCACGATCGAGCAGGGCGTGTACCTTCGGTCGCAGTTCGGCGATCGCCGCGGAACCACCGAGCAGGCGGGTGGTCGTGGCGTTGGGGGCACGCAGGATGCCGAGCAGCAGGTGCGTGGATTCGATGGTCTTGTCCTTGCGCGCGAGGGCTTCGCGCAGCGACAGCTCCACTACCTTCTTCCCATCGCGAGCGAAGGGAATGTGCCCGAAGTTTCCACCGCGGCTACGGCCGAACAGTCCGCGCCGCTCCTGCTCCGGCATAGCCCGGTCGAGCGCGTCCTCGCCGAAGTTGGCCTCCAGACTCTCACGCACCGCGTCGAGGTCGATCCCGATGGAACGCAACGCCTCGGCGTCCTCCTCACCGAGCGGCTGACTCTTGCCTGTCTGCGCCAGTCTGCGCTGCACCCCTTCGTGGGTGATGCCGGCTTCCGCCAGCAGTTCCCGCAACTCCGGCTCGCCCTGCGACAGCACGCCGAGCAGCACGTGCTCTACATCGATGGTCGAGGACCGCAGCTCACGGGCGTCCTCCTGCGCCATGACGATGGCCGTTCGCGCCGCCCTACTGAACCGTTCGAACATCAGAGGTTCCCGCCTCTCCGAGAGTGTTTGTGATGGACCGCCTGCTTGCTGACCTCGAGCGCCTCCGCGATCTGCTGCCACGACCAGCCCTGTCCCCTGGCATTGGCCACTTGGATCGCTTCGAGACGTTCGAGCAGCCGACGCAGTGCGAGCACGGCGCGCAGCCCGACCTTGGGGTCGGGGCTGCCCGCGGCGGCCGCCAGTGTGGTTGCCTCAGTCATGTCGTCAATTTTGATTGACGCCATCGATTCTGTCAACAAAAATTGACGATCGGCGGCGCCGGACACCGGCAGTTCACTCCTGGAAGAACAGGAAACCCCGCCATCCGAGGTAGCTCGGGTGGCGGGGTTGCGAGAACAAGAGCGAAAGGGAACGTGGTGTTATCCGCTCCAGACGCCGGTGCTGTGGAACTCGGCCAGGATCGCGGCGGGCTCGGCCAGGCTCATTCCCTGAGCCGCGACCCACTCGTCGTTGAAATACGTTCCGGCATAACGATCTCCGCCGTCACAGAGCAGCGTCACCACACTGCCGGAGCGCCCAGCGGCGATCATCTCGGCAATGAGGGCGAACGCTCCCCACAGGTTCGTCCCGGTGGAACCGCCCACCCGGCGGCCGATGACACCACTCGCGTGCCGCGCGGCCGCGATGGACCCGGCATCGGGAACCTCGATCATGCGGTCGACCACCTGGCCGACGAACGACGGCTCCACCCGCGGACGGCCGATTCCCTCGATGCGCGAAGACATTCCGGTCTCGTAGCCCACGTCACCGGTTTCGTAGCCGCCGTAGAACGCGGAGTTCTCCGGGTCGACGACGGCCAGCTTCGTCGCATGCCTGCGGTAGCGGATGTAGCGGCCGATGGTGGCACTGGTGCCGCCGGTGCCCGCGCCGACGACGATCCAGTCCGGCACCGGGTTGGTCTCCAAAGCCATTTGCTCGAAGACGGATTCGGCGATGTTGTTGTTGCCGCGCCAGTCGGTCGCTCGCTCGGCGTGGGTGAACTGGTCCATGTAGTGGCCGCCGCATTCGGCGGCGAGCCGGGCCGCCTCGGTGTACATGTCCGGTGGTCGCTGCACGAAATGACAACGGCCGCCCTGGGCTTCGATGAGTGCGATCTTCTGCGGCGAGGTACTCGCAGGCATCACCGCGACGAAATCCAGGCCGAGCAGCTTCGCGAAATACGCCTCGCTCACCGCGGTCGAACCGGACGACGCCTCGACCACCGTGGTGCCCGCACCGACCCGGCCGTTGCAAATCGCATACAGAAAAAGCGATCGCGCGAGCCGATGCTTGAGACTGCCGGTGATGTGGGTGGATTCGTCTTTCAGGTACAGCTGGACGCGCCATTCGCCGGGCAGCGGGTAGCGCAGCAGATGGGTGTCGGCGCTGCGCTGGGTGTCGGCGTCGATCAGCCGCACGGCGTTGTCGACCCAGTCGCGCGGGGTGCTGCGGTCGCACTGCTTCATGCGTCGCCGTCCCCGTCCCCGTCCCCGTCCGGGGTCTCGCCGCGCAGCCTGGCCCGCAACTGCGCCTTGTCCCTGCGGCGCTTCTCGTCCACCAGCGCGATGTCTTCGTTGACCCGGGTGCGCAGCTTCTTGAACAGCGTCAGCGACAGCGGCATCGCGATGAGCAGCGCGAAGAGGGCGGCGACCACCAGCGGAATGTCCACCGACACCAGCCGGGCGATCCCGATGATCACCACCGTGATGACGACGACCAGACCCAGCCTCGCGAGGGTGTAGAGCGCCAGATTGCGGGCCAGCCGTCGGCCGGCGCCAGCGGTTTGCTGTCCAGTTGCACCATCCGGTGGAGTTGCGTCACTCACGTCGATCAGCCTATGCGAAGCTATCGGCCACCCACGGCGAGACCTCGTGCCGAGGTGGACGGCGTATCCGATTTGTCTATTACTTCCCCTTTACCAACTGTAGGTGGTTCGACTACGTAGGGGTTGCAGTGCAACGATGGCGCCACTGATGAGGGAACTGTCGAGAACGGAGAGGTTTGCTATGACTGCGCTTACCGTCGGCGGCCAGGACACCCTGCTGACACCGGGCCAAGTGGCCGCCATGTTCCACGTCGATCCAAAGACCGTCACCCGCTGGGCCCACGCCGGGCGTCTCGGGTCGCTGCGCACGCCGGGCGGACATCGCCGGTTCCGTGAGTCCGAAGTTCTACAACTGCTCAGGTCGCTGACCACAGAGGCCACCAGCACCGCGGTCAACGCGCGCTGATCCGCAGGCCCCGCTCGGGCCCGCTGTCCAGGGGCCCGTGCAAGGCCGTCGCACCAATTTCGCGTCAACGGGGTGTCCGAAGACTACGTACGCGGCTACCCTCGATATCAGGAGGTGAGCGACGTGACGTACCTGTTGGCACTCATCGCAGTTGTGGCTGTCGCGGTGTTGTGCTGGAAGGCGTTCGGCCCGGAGAAGTCGGGTCCGACCACCCCACCCACGCGATCACCACGGCGCAAGCCCATCAAGGGTCCCGACGATGACCCCGAATTCCTGTGGCGGCTGTCCCGGCAGCACCGTGACGGCGACTCGGGGCCCATCGAGCGCTGATGAACCGCGTGCTGGAGTTCGTCCCCGCACAGCGGATGTCCCGCGTCGATCCGGAAACGGTCGGCGACCAGGACGAGGTACCGGCGGGGCTCGGGGGACAGATCGCCGCATTGCGCGAATTACCGGGGATGGATCACCCGACGCCACCGACCCGACGACCGTTGCGCGGCTGGCGAACCACTCCCGCACAACGGATCGTCGGTCGGGATCCGCGTATATCTCTCGAACACAACGACCGCCGCGAGCTCACGCCGCTTCAGGCGTGACGCGCGCCGCTCTCGATCAGGGCTCGCCCCGGACGACCGCGCCCATGGCATCCACGAACGACTGTCCGCCCATGATGTAGCCGCCGGCGATCGCGCCGACCAGCAGACCGATCGGGCCGGTGATGATGCTGAAGAAGCCGAGGCCGACCACGGCGCCGATCAGACCGCCGATCAGACCGCCCGCGACCAAGCCGACGACATTCTTGTTGAGCTCGGTGACGAACCTGGCCATGGAGCTGATGGACTGCATCTCGCCGATGTTCTTGGCGCTCACTTGTGGTGTGAGAGCGAGCTTTCGGCCGTTGTCACTGATTTCGTGCGCGACCGCCATCCGGCTTCCGGAGATGTCGAAGGCCAGCGGCACCTCGGCGACAACCGCGCCGCTCGCGGATTTCAACGCAACCTTCGCGCCGTTGTCGACAAGCTCGAAGGCGCCGCCGTCGACGGCGGTGGTGATCACGCCCGCGACATCGGAGAGGACCGTACGGTAGCTGATTCCTTGCTCGACTCCCGATGCCGAAACCTCTCGGATGACTTCTTCCGCAGGCTTCGCATTAACCGTTCCCGCAGCGATTCCCACCGCAGCAACGGCTAAAACAGTGGTGGCGGCGAACATGCCGAACTTCATTCAGGTGTTTCCTTCTCACGAGACCTCCGGCTCGTGCAGCCGGATGACGTGTACAGCGACAGTATCTTGTTGCCATACATGGCAATAGATATACATACCGTAAGTCATCGTTGCCCCATCGTGACCTGGTCGTTCGACCAATGTCCCGGTTTTGCGAAGATTGCGACACCGAGCGAAATACGATGCGGGACAACAACTCGACGCGCACCCGCCGGATAGTGTATGCATTGCGTGATCTGCAAACTGCAAGTTTCACAACTTCGAACCTCGGCGGGGTATGTTCGAAGCGCAACAGCTCTGGAGGATCTCACGTGTCGCGCCAACGTATCCGTGCTGCTGTCGTACTGACGGTCTTCGTTGCTGCGACCGCGTTGACGGCAGCCCTCGTCGCGATGATCGCGGTATCGATGAACGACCACGATCCCGACGTCAAAGAACAGGCGCAAGCCAACGAAAGCAAAAGCACAGCAACCACATCGGCGGCACCGTCCATCGAAGAGTTCCCGTCGACGACCCCGCCGCCCACCACCGCGGGAGCTCGCGGCGAGACCGGCAAACAGCTCATTCGACTACAGGTGAATCCCGGCGACTGCGTGGAGGTCACCGGCGCGGGCGACACCGCCACCCTCGGCAAAGTCGCCTGCGGCAGCGGAAGCTCCACTTACAAGATCATCGACAAAACCGCCCAGTGCCCGAGCGACGCCGACCGCACCTTCCACCAAACCCCGGAATCCGCCCTCTGCCTGGACATCGACTGGGTGGTAGGCGGCTGCATGGAACTCGTCCCCAACGAAACGAAGCGCATCGACTGCGCCGCCCGAGGCACCCCCAACGGCGCGCGCGTGGTGGAGATCAAACAGCGCACCGTCGACGTCAACACCTGCTCGAAGGGTGACCGCGGAATCGTCTACCAAGAGCGCAAATTCGTCGTCTGCGTCGCACGCATGTGAGGATGCTGCCCGTTCGCTCCGCGCGACGCCGCGTGTTCGATGCCGCTCGGGTCAGCGCACGGGTAGGCCGATCAACGACCCAGCGAAATCGCACAGCCTTGGTACCGCAGTCGAAGACCAGTTCGTCCTGGTAGCGGGTCCGGATTTGCTCGACGGGCCACCCATCGCACCGAGGATTAGGGTATGCCGGTGGGTATCGAGATGACCTTGCTGTCGGGAGTTGCGCTGCGTGATCAGGAGATCAGCGGCGCGCGGACGCGAGGTTTGCTCGCTCTGCTGGCAATGGATTTACGCAGCGGGTCCAGTGCCGCGCGGCTGATCGCCGGGGTGTGGCCGGAGGACGCGCCCGAGAATCCAGCCAAGGCGTTGCAGGTGCTGGTATCGCGGACGCGATCGCAGCTGGGCGCCGACCTCATCGCGAGCACGCCTACCGGCTACCGGCTGACGCTGAGTCCGGAGCAGATCGACGCGACGGCGCTGGAAGTGCACGCGGCGGCAGCAGAACGCCATGCCAGGGCAAGTGACCACGTGGCGGCCCTTGATCAGGCAGAGGCGGGACTCGCGCTGTGGAACGGGGTCGTCGAGGACACCTCGGGCGCGGATCCGTTGTCCGAGTTGCGCATTGCCAAGCAGCCCGCGTATCGGACCTTGTTGATCGTGTTCGCGCTGGCGTTGTCCAGGTTGGGCAGGTACGCCGAGGCCGTCGGGCCGCTGACCGAGGCCGCGGCGGGCGAGCCACGCAACGAAGAGGTGCTGGCCGAGCTGTTGCGCGCCGAGGCCGACACCGCGGGTCCCGCTGCCGCACTCGCCCGATACGACAATTACCGGCGGACGTTGCGCGACGAGCTCGGCGCGGATCCGGGCGCCGCGCTCCAGACGATCCATAAACAACTGCTGCGGGCGAACGAACCTGTAGTGCGCCACGGCATCCTGCACGACCCGAACCCGTTACTGGGCCGCGAGACAGACATCGCGGCGGTGACAGCGCTGCTGCGGTCCGCGCGAGTCGTTTCCCTCGTCGGCCCCGGCGGCCTCGGCAAGACTCGCATGGCTCATGCCGTCGGCAGGCTGGCCGAGCAGCGGGTAGTGCACCTGGTCCCGCTCGCCGGTGTCGAGGACGACGGCATGGTCGCCACCGAGGTGGCCGGTGCGCTGGGGGCGGGTGATGCGGCGCAGGCCGGGCCATGGACTGGCAACAGTGTCATCTCCGCCATCGCCAAATCGTTGGGGTCTGGTCCCACCCTGCTGATCCTGGACAACTGCGAGCAGGTCCTCGAGGGAGTCAGCGCACTGGTCGGTCCGCTGGTGTCACTGGTAGCAGACCTGCGCGTCCTCGTCACCAGCCGGGCGCCGCTGGGATTGACCTCGGAGGCCGTTCATCTGCTTCCTGAACTGGCGCCCGCGACGGCGGCCGAGTTGTTCGGGCAGCGCGCCCGTGCGGTGCGGCCGGACATCGCGCTGCCGTCGGCCGAGGTGGCGGCGCTATGCGCCCAGCTGGACGGGCTGCCATTGGCCATCGAGCTGGCGGCGGCGCGGGTGCGGGTGATGTCGGTCGCCGAGATCTCGGGCCGATTGGTTGACCGGTTCGCGCTGCTGCGCAGCGGCTCCCGCGATGCGCCACAACGTCATCGGACGTTGCACGCGGTGGTCGATTGGAGCTGGAACCTGCTCGACCAGCACGCGCAGGCGGCGATGCGGTTGTTGTCCGTCTTTCCCAACGGATTCACCGCTACAGCGGCGAACCGACTGCTCAGCGGCGACTCGGGCGGAACCGGCGGCCTGGATGAGACATTGGAGGTGCTCGAGCATCTGGTCGACCATTCGTTGATCCAGATCACCGAGGTCGGCTCGGGCACCCGGTTCCGGATGCTGGAGACCGTGCGGGATTTCGGCGCGGCGCAGCGGTCCGAAGCCGCTGAGGACGAGCGCGCGTCGGCCGGGTTCCTGGCCTGGGCACGCGAATTCGGTGTCGGCGTCAATGAGACCGCCTTCACCGACCAGGGCGAGAAGAACCCCGTGCGCGCCGAGCAGGACAACCTGGTGCGGGCACTGCGGCTCGGGCTGGATCGGTCGGACGGGCCGACGGTCGCCGCCACCTGGGCGGCGTTGGGTGCCTGGTGGTACGTCGGAGCCCACTACGCGCGGATCGCGGAGCTGGTGGGTGAATGTGCCTGGGTGCTCTCGCACTACCGGCCCGAACCCGACTATGTGGAGGTGACCCGAACGGCGGCGACCGTCTGCGCACTGAGTGCCGTCACTCAGAGTGGCTTCGAGCTGCGATCGATGCTGGTGTTGCGCCGTCTGCCCGCGGCGCCGCCGGACACCCTGGTGCGCGCCGTCGCGGTGATTTTCCGCGCGGGACCCGAGTTGCTCGGTCCGGACTCCGCCGCACTGGATCGGTTGTGCGCTAGTGATCAACCGCTGCTCGCCGGCGTTGCCCACCTTGTCGCGAGCTTCCGCGCGGAGCAGACAGGTGACCGCGACGAGGCACTGGTGGCGACCCGGCGAATGCTCGCAGCCTTCGAACGCACGTCGAACACCTGGATGCAGTTCCAGGCGCGTTGCCGGATCGGCAAACTCGCGCTGCTGTCGGAGCAGGGCGAGCTGGCGCGGCAGCAGGTGGAACGAGCGCTGCGGCAGCTCGTGGACCATGGGCCGAGGCCCGATCGCGTCGATCTGATCGTCGGATTGGTCATGGCGTCACTGCAGCTAGGGGATATCGAGGGCGCCGAGCAATGGTTGGCGCAGGTCGCGGACCATGCCGACCCGTTCGCCCAGCCGTACAAGGTGATCGCCGATGCCGAGATTCGGCTCGCCCGTGGCGATATCGACGATGGTCTGCGGCGCTGGCGGGCGATTGCCGAGCTCGTGACGAGCACCTCGCATCCCTTCTACCGTCCCGATCCCCGTGGTGTACAGGTGTGGGCATTGGAGGCTCGGTCGGCGATGGTCCTAGCACACGCCTACCACGGCAGGCTGGATCTGATCGCCGATCTCGGCGAGGACCTGCCCTGGCAGGTGACCGCGCTACTGGAGCATCCAGCGACCCAGCCAGGCGGCTACCTGGCGGAGCTGACGGCCTGTGGCGCAGTTCTTCTGGCATTGGCCATGGTGGATATCAACCGCGGCCTGGGTGCGGATGGCGCCCGCCTGATCGCGCTGGCCGAACGGTTCGATCCGCCGCGGCAGATCCACCCGACAATGTCGAGTAAGCGAGCCAGGGAGTGCGCCGAAAACGCGAATGAGGCGGCGTATGCCGAGGGTGTCTCGACATACGCCGCCTTGGACGTACCCGGTTTGCGTTCCGCCGCCCTTGCCGCACTGCGGAAACGGGTGGCCTGATGGGCACCGCCGCTTAGCGGCCGGGCTCGCGGTTCAGCAGCCGCTTCGCGCCGAAGAAGCTCGCGGCGGTGATGGCCAGGCACCAGGCGATAGCGATCCACGCGCTGTTGCCGATCGCCGTGCCCATCAGCAGTCCGCGCAGCGACTCCATGACGGGGGTGAAGGGCTGATGCTCCGCGATCCAGCCCAGCCAGGTCGGCATCGAGTCGGTGGGGACGAACCCGCTGCCGAAGAAGGGCAGCAGCATGAGCAGCATCGGCAGGTTGCTCGCGGTCTCCACGCTGTCGCTGACCAGGCCCATAAGGACAGCGACCCAGGTGATCGCCATGATCAGCAGGGACAGGATGCCCACTGCGGCAAGCCATTCGGCCGGGTTCGCGGTGGGACGGAAACCGATGACCACGGCGACCGCGACGACCGTCGCGACGCTGAGCAGGGACTGCACCACGCTGCCGACGACATGCCCGGTCAGCAGGGACGGCCGGAAGATGGCCATGGTGCGGAACCTCGCCACGATGCCTTGCGTCATATCGGTGCAGACCGACACGGCCGTGGCCGTCGCCGCACCCGCCACGGTCAACAGCAAGATGCCAGGGGTCACGTAGTTGACGTAGTCGCCGCGACCTCCCGAGCTGCCGAGTCCGGCGCCGAGGGTGCCGCCGAAGACGTAGACGAACAGCAGTAGGAACACGACCGGAGAGATGATCAGCGGCAAGGTCATCGACGGATAGCGCACGATGTGCAGCAGGCTGCGGCGCACCATCATCATCGAGTCGGTCACGGCGTACTTCATGGTGGTGCTCATCGCACGGACTCCTTCGGCTTGCCGGTGAGGGCGAGGAAAACATCATCGAGATCGGGGGTGTGTACAGAGAGTTCGGCCGCGTGGATCGACGCGGCTTTCAGCTTGTCCAGCAGGGCGTGCAGCGAATCGACGCCACCATCGCTCGGCACCTGCAGCGTCAGCTCGTCTTCGTCGCGGGCGACCTCACCGAACATCTGCGCGGCGACGGCAAGGGCACGCGGCTCGGTGAACCGCAGGTTGATGTGGCCGCCCGGGACCAGGCGCTTGAGCTCCTCCGGGGTGCCTTCGGCGACCACCTTGCCGCCGTCGATCAGCGCGATCCGGTCGGCCAACTGGTCGGCCTCCTCCAGGTACTGCGTGGTGAGGAAGACGGTGGTGCCGCCCGCGACCAACTCGCGGACCAACCGCCAGACCGCGCGACGGCTGCGCGGGTCGAGCCCCGTGGTCGGCTCGTCGAGGAAGAGCACCTGCGGGTCTCCGACCAGGCCCATCGCGATGTCGAGTCGGCGGCGCATGCCGCCGGAGTAGGTCGATGCGGGTTTCTTCGCGGCGTCGACCAGGTCGAATTGCTCGATCAGCGTGGCAATTCGGCGTTTGCGCTCGGCCCGGCCGAGATGGTGCAGTGTCGCCATCATGGCCAGGTTCTCCTCGCCGGTGAGGAGGTTGTCCACTGCGGCGAACTGACCGGTGACGCCGATGGCGGCGCGGACCGCATCGGGTTCGTGCGTGACGTCGTGGCCCGCGACCCGCAGTTCGCCGTCGTCGGCTCCGATCAGTGTCGAAAGAATCTGCACCGTGGTGGTTTTCCCGGCCCCGTTCGGGCCGAGCAGCGAAAAGATGGTCCCGGCAGGCACATTCAGATCGATGCCGTCGAGCACCGAGTGATCTCCGTATGCCTTGCGCAACCCGGTGACCGTGATCGCCGGTGGGCGGGGGCTGGTCATCATGTCTGTCTCCTCGAATCCGCGACCCCGTGGTCGCTGTCGAGATAAAGAATGCGACCCCCCGGATTCACCGCGGTTGCCTCACGGTTTCATGCGGTTGCACTGGTCCGCCCGTACCTCGCAACCCGCCCTCGACGAGGATCGATGTACACAGATCCAACCCGAATGGCTCGAAGTCGAATGTCACATAGGTTTCGTCCGGGCCGACCGGAGTCTGCGCCGATCAGCTGGCATCGACTTCGTACTCTGTGTACCGAAGCTGTGACCCATCTCGACCGGCTACCGCGCCACCTGCACAAAACAGCAGGTCAAAGCACTTCCTAATCGGGTCAGTTCAACCCCGCATACGAGTGCGACCCACTGATCACGATATTGATAATGAAAAGCGTTCTTGGCGTTCGCGATTGACGCTGTGTACGGCAATGCTAGCTACCAGCCGGTTTGAGTGATGTTCAGTTGGCGGCGTCGGGGCGGCCCTGACCTGCTGCGTACACCTGACACAGTTTTCAGACGCTCACTTAAACAGGAAAGTTATCTTCTAAATGTTCTCGTTCCGGCCGATCGTCTGGTAGCCAGCGGTAAGCTGTTATTGACGCCTTCCGCGGTACCACATGACGTCTTGTTCGGTCCGGTCGATGCTGCAGCTGTCGGCCAGCCGGAATGCGCGTTCCAATCGGGACGCATCATGTATTTCACCAAGTAGCGAATCCCGTGTCGCAAAGTCGATTCGGCCCGTAACGCACTCGCAGCCCCAGTCCGGTAGCTCGGCAGCGCGGCCTACTACGCGGACGTCATAAAGCTCGTTGTAAGGAAGCAAAATGTCTGGCAAGAAGATCGTCAAAACCCTAGCCGCGACTGTTATCGCCGCACCCCTGCTCGTCCTCGCGGCGCCCGCAGCCACTGCCGATTCGACTACCGCGGCGCCGCTGTCGTCCTACACCGCTCCGGTCGACGGATCATTCGGATCAGCGACGTGGTGTTTCCCCCTCGGCAGTGTCGTCTGGTGCATCTGAGTGAACGTCTGAGAACTCCGGTGCTGGGTGTGTGAAGCTCGAGATTTGAGTGAACTCCTGGTAGAGCCGTCATTGCTGAGACCAGTTGCTGTGCCAGGGAGTTCATTTGCCAATCGCGCAGTGCCGTGTGTTCGTCGTGCCCGACTGTGGACGCGGTCACCACGCTGCGGTACTACGCCCATCTATGGCCCCATGCCGACCAGTCCACGCGCACGCTGTCGGCGGTGTACTCCGAGCCCGATTCGAAGCTACTGCGTACCCACTGCGTACCGAGCCTGGAAGTTCGTGACGTCGGTACCGGAGGGATCAGCATTTCAGCAGGTAGCGGGCCCTAGTTCAGTCCCGCGTACGAGTGCAGACCGCTGATCACGATGTTGATGATGAACAGGTTGAACAGCATCGCCACGAACCCCGCGATATTGATCCAAGCGGCCTTGGTATCACGCCAACCCGATGTCGCTCGCGCGTGCAGATACGCCGCGTAGAGGACCCAAGCGATGAAGGAGCAAGTCTCCTTCGGATCCCAGCCCCAGAACCGCCCCCACGCAGCTTCAGCCCAGATCGCGCCGAGGATGACTCCTGCGCCGAAGAGCGGGAAGCCGATGATGGTGGTTTTGTAGGCGAGGCGGTCGAGGGTGCGGGCGTCGGGGAGGCGGCGGGCGATGGTGCCGAGGAAAGTGGCGGATTCTTGGCCGTCGGGCTGGCGCAGGCGGAACAGGAACAGCAGGCTGGCTATGCCGGAGACAAGGAAGACGCCGCTGCCGATGCTGACGATGGTGACGTGGATGGGCAGCCAGAACGATTTGAGGGCGGGGACGACCGGGGCGGCGTCGGCGTAGAGCATGGTGCCTGCGAGGAACATCAGGATCAGGATCGGGACGAGCAGGAAGACCCACATGGCCCGGTAGCGCTGTTCACGCAGGAAGAGGATGCCGACGACGGCGGCCGCCGCGGTCGCCATGGTAACGAACTCGTACATGTTGCCGAGCGGGAAGCGGTGGGTCGCGAAACCGCGCAACACGATCGAGGCCACGTGCAGTGCGATCGCGACGACGAGCACCGAGAACGCCATATTGCCCGCGCGCTCCGAGAGCGGCTTGGCTTGTGGCGTCTCGATGCGGCCGGGGACGGCGGGGCGGTCCGAGCCGGAACCGCCTGCGGTGACGAGCTCGCGCTCGACGACCTTCAGCGTCCGCGCCGAGGCGTACTGCACGATGAGCAGCACCAGTACCAGCGCGTACACCACGATCGCCGACTTGAAGGCGAGATCGCTGTAGTGCGCGATGTTCTCGTCGATCGGCATGGTCACTCTCCCGTGTTCTCGGTGCCGGACTGCTGATCCAGCAGGCGCGCACGCAGTGTGTCGAACTCGCTACCCCAGCCGGCCTGATCGGTCCGTGCGAGCCCGCCCATCTCTACTACGGTGCGTCGTTGGTCAACGGTACCGGCTTCGGCATCGGCGGGGTAGACACGGATCCAGATGCGCCGCCGCTTCACCAGCAGCGAAACGAGCAGCCCCGCCATCATGGCCAGCGCGCTCACCAGCACCCACTGCTGCGCGGGATCGTGCGACACCTGCAGGTTCACGAATTCCTGTGCGCCGTCGAAGGTCACCTTGGCGCCATTGGACAGGGTGGTGGATTCGCCGGGGCGCAAGTTCACCCTGGCCTCCTTGGTCAGCCTGCCCTGTTTGATCTGCTCGGCGTCGAGGGAGAACAGCGACTGCGGCTTACCGGTGTCGAGGCCGGTGTCGCCGCGATAGACGTCCACCGCGACAGCTGGATCGTTCATGACGGGAAACGACGAGGTCAGCAGGTTTCCGTGGAGCAGAGCGGTCGGCGCGAACAGGCCCTCTACGGCGATCTGATTCTTGCGGCGCTCGGCCTCGGTGGCGTACATGCCGCCGGGCGGATCGATCCGCAGCACGCCGCTGGACAGGAAGGTCCGTGCGTCGTCGGGACGCCACTGGACGGTCTCGGTCCTGGTCTGCCCGTTCGGGAAGGTGACGGTGAACGTCGGCGCGAACCCGTGCCCTTGCAGGTACAGCCGGTCACCGGCGACGCGCAGCGGGTGGTTCACCTGGATCGTGCTGGTGCGCCAGGTGTCGGTCTGGAGGTCGGCGCCGGCCTGGTACTCGATGTTCGAGGTGAACATCTCGGCCTGGCCGTTCTGCAGGTATTCGGCCTCGAAGTCCTTGACCCGCACGCAGATCGGGGCCATGCCGGTGCCGTCGTTCACATTGCCCGCGCGGAACGAGTCGAACACCGCGGGCGAGGTAGTGCAGAAGCCGGGACCGTTGTTCGCGATGACGATGACGCTGCCCTCGTAACCGAACAGCTTGCCGACCGCGATGGCGACCAGCAGCCCGACCAGAGCCAGATGGAAGACGAGATTGCCCAGCTCGCGGGTGTACCCCTTCTCGGCCGAAAGCGTGATCTCCCCGTCCCGCTCGATGCTTCGCTCGCCGGGCCCCGCGTGGTCGGGCAGGCTACCGCCTGCGGGCCTGACGCTCCCACCCTCGCGCACCTCGGTGCGCCAGCCGCGCAACTGCCGACGGGCATGCGCGATCACCTCGTCGGCAGATCGCTCGACGGTATCGGCGTAGTGGTGCGGCAGCCTGGCCAGATTGCGCGGTGCGCGCACCGGCGGTGTGCGCAGCGCCCGGTAGTGGTCGAACACGCGCGGCAGGATGCAGCCGACCAGCGAAATGAACAGCAGCACATAGACGGCCGTGAACCAGAAGCTGGAGAACACGTCGAACAGCTCGAACCGGTCCATCCACGGCCCGAGTGTCGGCCGGTCGGCGATGTACTGGGCGACCTTCTGCTCGTTGAGGCTGCGCTGCGGCAGCAGCGCGCCGGGGATCGCGGCCAACGCGAGCAGGAACAGCAGCACCAGCGCGGTGCGCATGCTGGTGAGCCCGCGCCAGGTGTTGCGCACCAGCGCCAACGCCCGGCCGGGCAGCGGCTGGCGCGGCGGAGTGTGCGGAGCCTCCGGTCTGTCGATCACGGTCATATCGGTAGCGTCACCTCGGAGACGAACGCGTCGCGAACCCAGGCGACGAACTGGTCCCACGCGCCGGTGACCAGCGCGACGCCGACCGCGACGAGCAGGATGCCCCCGATGATCTGGATGGTGCGGGAATTGCGGCGCAGCCACCCGACGCCGCGCAGCGCGCTCGCCGAACCGAAGGCGAGGATCACGAACGGCAGGCCGAGGCCGAGGCAGTAGGCGACGATCAGCGTCACCCCGCGCACCGCGGTCGCCCCGTCGGTGCCCGCGGACACCGCCATCACCCCGGACAGGGTCGGCCCGAGGCACGGCGTCCACCCCAGCGCGAACACCGCGCCGAGCAGCGGCGCGCCCGCGATGCTCGTCAGCCTGCGCGGCTCCATCCTGGTGTCGCGCTGCAATGCGGGCACCAGGCCGATGAACACCAGGCCCATCAGGATGGTGACCACACCGCCGATGCGTTGCAGCAGTTCACGATTCACGTTCAGCGTCTGGATCACGCCGAAGACCGTCGCGGTGGCGAGCACGAACACCACAGTGAATCCGGCGACGAACAAACCGGCCGCGCCCGCGACCCGCATCCGGCCACCGCGCGCCACCTGCGGTGACGACACGACGGCCCGATCGGCAACCGCCACCGAACCGGCCTTACCACCGCGACCTTTGGCTTCGGCGGCGGTGACCGGCGGCGCCTCGGCACCGACCAGCCCAGCCAGATACGACAAATACCCGGGCACCAGCGGCACCACACACGGTGAAGCGAACGACACGAGTCCCGCCAGCATGCAGGCGCCGAGCGCGAGCAGCAGCGGTCCGGTCGCCGCCGTCTGCTGGAACGACTCCCCCACTCCGGCAAGCACGATCACGCCGACTCCGCTCCTCGCGGATCGCCTGCGGTCGCCTGCTCGGAAGCGGGCACAGCGGAGACCGTCGGCGCATCGTCGCGCGCGACATCCCGCAACGATTCCGCCGCGGCACTGCGCGGCACCATCGCGACACCGGCCCAGCGGTCATCCACCCGCCAGGTGCCGCGAACAAGCCGGGCGGCCTGCCGCGGACGACAGGCGCGACGCCCGCGCATCCGGCGATCGCCGTTCACGACTGCCCCTCCTCGGCCTGCTCCGTGTCGCCGCGCACCGGCACCTGCCGTTCGGTGTCCGAGGGCGCCGGGTCGAGCTCGCCCCAGCTGACATCCATCATCGATGCCGCGGCGGCGCTGCGCGGCACCGAGGCCACACCCGCCCAGCGATCGTCGACGGTCCATGTTCCACGGATGAGTCGGGCGGCCTGCCGCGGGCGACAGGCGCGCGGGCTGCGGGTGCGATTCACTGAGAGTCCTCTGTGGCGATACGTTCGAGTACGGGCTGGAGATCCTCGGCCAGGAGCGACCGGAGGAAAACGGCGGCGACACGATGCTGACGATCCAGAACGAGCGTCGTCGGGATGACGCTGGTCGGGAAGTCGCCGCCGAGGGCGAGCAGCGTGCGCATGGACGGGTCGTAGATCGACCGATAGCCGATCTTGTTGTCCACCACGAAATCCTGAGCCTTGTCCTGCTGCGGATCACGAACGTTGATGCCGAGGAAAACGACACCCTTGTCCTTGGTCGCCTCGAAGGCCTTTTCCAGGGCGGGAGCCTCGGCGCGGCACGGCCCGCACCACTGCCCCCAGAGATTGAGCACGACCACCTTGCCTGCGAAATCCTCGACCGAGGTGGTTTTGCCTGCGGTCATCAGGTCGGGGCCTGCCAGCGTGCCGATGGTGCCCCGCGCGCTCGGCGGGTCGTAGAAGATGTCGGTTTTGCCACCGGGCGAGACGAACTCGAAGGTGCCGCCGGAGGCCACCGCGTCTGTCCCGGTCGAGCAGCCTGCCAGCGCGGCGACGAGGCACACGCAGGCGACCAGGACCGGCGCGAGGCGCCGAGCCACGGGCCGGGAGAACGCGGCGGCCGATCTCATGCGCCGTGCACCGTGGGGTCCGAACCGCCCGCGGGCTCGGAGTAGACGATATCGACGAGCGTATCGCCCTGGTACACAAGGGAAGTCAGTGAAGCGAGCGAGCACTGCCGGTGCCGGGGATCGTGCCAGAGCCGCTGCCCCTGCAGGAATCGGCGCAGCGTCCACACCGGTAGCTGATGGGAGACCAGCACGGCCTCGTGTCCGGCCGCCTCGACCCGCGCCTTGTTCACCGCCGCCAGCATCCGGTGCGCGATCTGCAGGTACGGCTCGCCCCAAGACGGCGTGAACGGATCGCGCAGCTTCCACCAGTGCCGCGGCTTGCGCAGTGCGCCGTCACCGACCGACACCCGGAGGCCCTCGAAGGTGTTGCCCGCTTCGATGAGGTTCTCGTCGGTCCGCACGATCAGGTCGTGCTGCGCGGCGATCGGCTCGGCGGTCTCCTGCGCGCGCTGCAGCGGCGAGGCGATCACCAGCGAGATGTCGTGATCGGACAGCGCCCGCGCGACCGCGCCGGCCTGCGCGCGTCCGGTCACCGAAAGCTGGAAGCCGGGCAGCCTGCCGTAGAGGATGCCCTTCGGGTTGTGCACCTCGCCGTGGCGCAGCACGTGCACGATGGTCTCGACGCCGGGATCGCTATCGGCGGCGGCTGGTGTTTCGCGCTCTTCGGAATCTGGCTGATCGGGGTCGGAACTCACGCGCGGGATCCTTCGGGTGTGGCGGCCGCGGCCGCATGTGCGGCGGCGGGCAGGGCAGCGGCAATACGGTCGAACGCGTCCTCGTCGAGCGCCGCGGAAACGAACCAGGCCTCGAACGCGCTCGGCGGCGCGTACACGCCGCCGTCGAGCAAGGCGTGGAAGAAGGCGGGGAAACGCCAGGTCTGGCTGGCCTTGGCGGCGGCGTAGTCGATGACCGGACGGTCGGCGAAGAACACGCTCACCATATTGCCCGCGAACTGCACCTGATGCTCGACCCCCGCGGCAGTGAGGGCCTCGGTGAACAGGCCGCCGAGCCGTTCGGCATTGCGGTCGAGCGCGGCGTACACCGCATCGTCGGCGGCGCGCAGCGTGGCCAGGCCCGCCGCGACGGCGACGGGGTTACCGGAGAGCGTGCCCGCCTGGTACACCGGGCCGAGCGGGGCCAGATGATTCATGATCTCGGCGCGACCGCCGAACGCGGCTGCGGGCAGGCCGCCGCTCATCACCTTGCCGAAGGTGTAGAGGTCACCGGCGACGCCCTCGCGGCCGAACCAGCCTGCGCGGCTGATCCGGAATCCGGTCATCACCTCGTCCATGATCAGCAGCGCGCCGTGCTGTTCGGTCAAGGCGCGCAGGCCCGCGTTGAACCCGGGCAATGGCGCGACCGCACCCATATTGCCCGCGGCCGCCTCGGTGATCACACAGGCGATCTCGCCGGGATTCGCCGCGAACGCGGCGGTGACGGCGTCGATGTCGTTGTAGGGCAGCACGATGGTGTCGCCGGCCTGCGCGCCGGTGACACCCGGCGAGGTCGGCAGGCCGAGCGTGGCGACACCGGACCCGGCGTCGGCGAGCAGCGCGTCCACGTGCCCGTGGTAGCAGCCGGAGAATTTGATGATCTTCGCGCGACCGGTGTAGCCGCGGGCCAGCCGCACCGCGCTCATGGTGGCCTCGGTGCCGGAGTTCACCAACCGGACCCGCTGCACCGGCGCGACCCGTTCGGCGATCAGTTCGGCGAGTTCGATCTCGGCCTCGGTCGGCGCGCCGAAGGACAGCCCGCCGGTCGCGGCGCGCTGCACGGCGTCGACCACCGCGGGGTGCGCGTGGCCGAGAATCATCGGCCCCCACGAACACACCAGGTCGACGTACTCGTTGCCGTCGGCGTCGACGAGGGTGTAGCCGTTGGCGGAAGCGATGAATCGCGGTGTGCCACCAACGGACTTGAACGCCCGCACCGGGGAGTTCACACCACCGGGGATCACCGAACTCGCCCGTTGGAAGAGCTGAGCGGAAACCGGCACCGATGACCTGGTCGCGCGCGGAGAAGAACTCACGACGTCCAGTCTCTCAGCCCGATCCGATCGAGTCGACGACAGGGTGTAGTGGAGTGATCCACACCGCAGCGCGTGCCGCGCGGCGACGCGGCGCTTCTGCGCAACACGCCGAGCAGGTTTCTTCGAATATCGGTCGCCAAATGATTGCTGATGCGTAATCTCGGTGCGTCTCACACCACATTCGGGCACCATCTACCAGTAAGAAGGGTCTGTCTATGCGGTTTGCCGTCTTCACCGCCGCGGTTCTCGCCGCCTGCACCACCGCCGCCGCACTGCTCGGCGCGGGAACCGCCGCCGCCGTGGAACCGATCGGACAGCCGGACCGAGTCGGCGTGCGTCTGAGCCACCAGGAGACCACGGCCATCGCCGACGGGCCGCTGCCCGCACTGGTCTCCATGCTCGTGCCGCCGAACCGGATCGGCGCGGGCCTGAAGAGCGATACTCGGATCTATCACGACGACAGCGGCAACGTCCATGCCTCGCTGCGCCAGGTCATGGTGGAGGCCGCAAGTCACCCTGACGGCACCATCACCGTGTACCTCAACGCCCCCGGCACCCGCGACGGTCGCGTGCTGGACATCTATCAGCAGTGGAACTGAGCGCGCGCCGGTCACGCACTCGAGCCGGGTTTCCGGCTCAGGTGTACATGCACGGCACCGAGGCCGAGATGGTGTGCAGCTGGCACATGATCCCGTTGTAGATGCCCGCGGAGCCGGTCTCAGGGGCGAAGACCGGCTCGACCTCGGCGGTCTCGACCGCGGTGGGCTCCAGCGGCAATGTGGTGGCGCCCGCAGGCGCGGCGCCGATCCCGATCGCGGCGGCGATGGCCACCCCGGCACCCAGCTTTCCAGCAAATCCGATCACAAGCATTCCTTTATCGACGCACTCTGAATTACAGCGAAATCTTAACGGCCACACAAAGATTCGCCATATCCAGCGTAGTGCGCCGCCCTGCCGCTCACTGCAGCCGTGGCTGCACGTGCACGGTAACCGAGTCGGCGGTTGCGCGCCAGAGCGTGCCGCATCAGGTGATCCGGCACAGAACCCAGCCGAGCCGGTGCTCGGCGGAGAGGCCAACGGCGCGGGCAGCAGCAATGCCCGCGGGGTGGCGACGAACGCCGGCGCCACCAGAGCGGGCGGAACCGGCGCGACCTCGGCGGAGTCGGCAGCGGCGGGAGCCGTGGTGGCGACACCGACCGTGCCGCCTGCCACGACCTCCAGGACGATCTTCCTAGCGTGGCTTGTCGGCTTCATTGCTTCGATGTCCCGCGATCGGCGCGGTGAAACAGTGGCGGCGGCGGTGATCGCCGGTGGTTGCTCGGGCTCGGTCAGACCCGGGCCGAGGGACGCTCGGCGCCGACGCGCAACGCCCGTGCGCCCGCGTCGATGCCTACGACACCGGCTGTCGCGACCAGGAAAGCCGCCAGGAGCAACCATGGACCGACATAGCGGGTCGCGGTGTGGGCCGGGATGTCGCCTGTGGCCGCGAATGACGTGGTGACCAACCCGTTTCGCCAACTGAGCACCGCAACGACCAGGCACAGCACCACGACGACGACCTCACCGAACACTACGATTTCTCGCCTCAACGATCCGCTCCGTTCTCGCTGTGCCGGTCATCGGTGCCGCCGGGGTCTTCGGCGCCATCGGCTCCATCGACGCTATCGGCTCCATCGACGCTCTCGGCAATGCCTTCGGTGGCGTCGATGCCTGCGGTGCCGCGCCGCCGGTCGAGCGCCTCGGTGAGCGCGGCCCGCAATCCACGGTGATCTTTGGCCCAGGCCTGCACGAAGCTACCGTCGACCAGCCGCAGTCCGATCCCGCTACGGCGGCGCGGCACCCCGCTCAGCTCGCCGAGCGCCCGCGCCGACTCCCAATCCTCCTCGTCCCAGGAGTCCTCGTCGCGCTCGGGGAGCACCGCGGCGACGGCACTCAGCGGGAGCGTCTCGGTGCCCTCGCGCAGGAGGCCGTCGGTGAGTTCGACGCTCACATGACGTCGACCCGCGATCACCTGCAGCACAACGAAACCCACGATCAGCGCCGCGCAGAAAATCAAGGCGAACCAGTGCACCGCACTGGCGGTCACCACTTCGATGAAAAGAATGATCAGGCACAGACCAGGCCCGTAGGACACTGCGCGCCAGCGCGCGCCGGGTTCGGCGAACAGGATGCCGGAACCATCCGCCACATCGCTCACGTCCCGCTCCCGGTCGCCCCGATCACGCCGACGGGGAAGACCATCGAACGCGGGCGAATCAGCCGACGAAGCCGGGAATCAGCAGTACTGCGACGGTGAGCACACCGAACAGAATCAGCAGGCTGAGGACGAGCAATTCTCGCCGAATGCTCTGCGGCTGTTGGATAACCACACGCATCTATGCCTCCGATCCCCCGGAGCCATCTGATCAACGCACTCACGAAACGCGAATGAACGCCTGACAAGCAACTACCGGTTCCCAAGTCCACTGTGACAACCCTCACGATACATGCTGGCGTTTCCCCGACCAATTCGGCGCCTGCTCGACCGCCCGTTCACCTGCGCTTCAGCTGGAAGTACGCGGTCGAGTCCGGACGGTGACTCAGGTAGATCGCGCCCGCCGCGAGCACGCCCTGCACGATGCCCGCGCCGCCCGCCACCAGCGAGGCCGCGCCCGCGGTCCCCGAACCGAGCGCGAACATGGTGCCGACCGCCGTGAGCGCCAGCCAGACGCCGACGAAGGTCAGCAGCGTTCGCGCCCACAGCTTGCCGAGGAACAGTTGGTGCGCGAGCACCAGTGCGACCGCCGCGATGGTGAGGCCGAGTAGCACCGCGACCACGTACGCCAAAGACACCATCAGGTCGGCGGTGGCCATGGTGAATTTCGGATCGCTCTCCTGCATCTGGTCGAGCATCTGCTTGGCGAATTCGTGCCGATTCCGCATCGCGGCCAGCATCGAGCCCGCCAGTTGCACAATGCCGAAACCGATAACGCCCCACCATAATTGACGTGCGGTCCGGATATCCTCCGGCGGTGCGGGCGGCTGCGGCACAACGCCCATCGGGCCTATCGGGTTCGTCACGACAGCCAGTGTGCGGCCTCGGTTGCCCAGTAGGTGAGCACGATGTCCGCACCCGCCCGCCGGATGCCGAGCAACGACTCCATGATCGCGCCCCTGCGGTCGATCCAGCCGCGCTGGGCAGCGGCGGTGATCATCGCGTACTCGCCGGAGATCTGGTACGCGGCGACCGGAACCGACGAGCGGTCGGCGACATCGCGCAGGATGTCCAGGTAGGACATCGCTGGCTTCACCATCACGATGTCGGCGCCCTCCGCCAGATCCAGCTCGAGCTCCCGGATCGCCTCCTTGCGGTTGGCCGGATCCTGTTGGTAGGTGCGCCGGTCGCCCTCCAGCGAGGAGCCGACGGCCTCGCGGAACGGGCCGTAGAAGGCCGAGGCGTACTTGGCGGCGTAGGCGAGGATGCCGGTGTCGGTGTGCCCGACCGCGTCCAGCCCGCGCCGGATCGCGCCGACCTGGCCGTCCATCATCCCGCTGGTGCCGAGCAGGTCGGCGCCGGAGTCCGCTTGCGCGAGCGCCATCTCCACATAGCGATGCAGAGTCGCGTCGTTGTCGACGGCGCCGTTCGGGGCGAGCACGCCGCAGTGGCCGTGATCGGTGAACTCGTCGAGACAGGTGTCGGCCATGACCACCGTCGAGCCGCCCACCTCATCGGCCAGCGCGCGCAGGCCCCGGTTGAGGATGCCGTCCGGATCGCTGGCCTTGCTGCCGGTGGCGTCCTTGTCCTCCGAACGCGGCACCCCGAACAGCATGAGCCCGCCGACACCCGCGGTCACCGCCTCGACGGCGGCCTTGCGCAGCGAATCCATCGAATGCTGCATCACCCCCGGCATCGAACTGATTTCCCGCGGTTCTTCCAGGCCATCGGCCACGAACATCGGCAGCACCAATTGCCGTGGCTGCAGAGTCGTTTCGGCCACGAGGCGGCGCAGAGCGGGAGTACGGCGTAACCGCCGCGGGCGGTCCATTCCGGTCATGAACCGCACGATACGCCTGCCGTCTCCAGGGTGTTTCAGCGGCGCTCTTCCCACTACCGCGCCGACCACGAAAGTCCTTGTGGCCAGCGGTTTTTGTCGGTGCCCAGAGGTAGAATCGAAGAAGTGTTCGAGAGATTCGCACTCGAAAACGCACCACTACGGGAGGACTGGCGATGCCCGCTACCGCACCCAAGTCGAAGACCGTCATCATCGACCGGCCCTATGTTCCGCTGCAGAAGCGGCCGCTGCCCACAGGCCGCCCACGCAAGTGGTACGTCAGCCACAACCGCAGGCTCAAGGCCATGCGACTGACCATCGCGCTGCTGGACTCGGGGATCTACCTCCCGAGCCAAGCGAGCAACGAGCGTATTCGGCGCACCGCGGAACTCATCGATATCCGCCCACCGTCGGACACCACCTGCAGGCTGGTGCGCACCCTGATGCGCTACAGCCGCTGATCCCGCCGAGCTGCCCGGCGTTCGACCCGGCGGCCGGTGGAAAAACGAAACGCCCACAGCGTGGTGGGCGTTTCGTCCGGCAATCCGGTTACCGGCTGCGGCGGCTCTTCTTACGCGGCGGCGGCAGCAGACCCTCGGCGCGCAGCCGTGCGGCGTGCTCGGCGAGCGCCTCGACCAGCGGGCCGACCTGAGCGACCTCCGGCTGCACGTCGACGCGCAGACCGAATTCGATGGCGGTCTCGGCCGTCTTCGGGCCGATGCAGGCGACGATGGTGCGGGCATGCGGCTTACCCGCGATGCCGACCAGGTTGCGCACCGTCGAGGACGAGGTGAACAGGACCGCGTCGAAACCGCCGGTCTTGATCATCTCGCGGGTCTCGGCGGGCGGCGGCGACGCGCGCACGGTCCGGTAGGCGGTGACATCGTCGATCTCCCAGCCGCGGTCGCGCAGACCCTCGGCGAGAGTTTCGGTGGCAATGTCCGCGCGCGGCAACAGCACTCGGTTCACCGGATCGAAAACGTCGTCGTAGGGCGGGAAGTCTGCGAGCAGGCCCTCCGAGGACTGCTCACCGCTCGGGACCAGCTCCGGGTTGATGCCGAACGAGCGCACCTTTTCCGCGGTGGCCTCGCCGACACAGGCGATCTTCACACCGGAGAACGCCCGCGCGTCCAAGCCGAATTCGGCGAACTTCTCCCACACCGCGCGCACCGCGTTGGTGGAGGTGAACACCACCCACTGGTAGCGGCCGTCGACGAGACCCTTGACCGCCCGCTCCATCTGGGCGGGACTGCGCGGCGGCTCGACCGCGATGGTCGGCACCTCCATCGGGATGGCGCCGTGCGTCACCAGCCGCTCGCTCATCTCGCCTGCCTGGTCCTTGGTGCGCGGCACGAGCACGGTCCAGCCGTACAGCGCGCGCGACTCCCACCACGACATCTTCGAACGATGCGCGACCACCTTGCCGATGGTCACCACCAGCGGGCCGACCAGCTCGGAGGCGGCGCTGTTGAGCGTGGCGAGGGTCGCCTCGATGGTGCGCTGCTGGCGCGTGGTGCCGCGCACGGTCACCGCGACCGGGGTCTGCGGCGCCATGCCGTGTTCGACGAGGGCGCTGGCGGTTTCGGCCAGGTGCCCCGAGGACGCGTGCAGCACCAGCGGGCCGGGCGCGGCCGCGAGTGCGGCCCAGTCGACCTCGCCGCGCACGTCGGCCTCAGTGTGCCCGGACCCGAGCGCGATGCCCGCGTAGCTCGGCACCGCCGAGCCGCCGGGCAGACCGGGCAGCACCTCGAAGACCATGTGCGACCTGGTCACCGCGGTGACCTCGGCGATTACGGCATCGGTGGTCAGCGGATCGCCGGAGACGACGCGGACCACGTCATGACCGTTGCGGGCCTCGGCGATCAGCGTCTTGGCCACCTCGGCGGGTTCGCCGAGCGCCGGACGCACATCGACGGGACGCTCGCCGTCCTGATCCGCCGCAACGGCGGTCCCGATGAGGGCGAGCACGCCCTTGTCCACATCGGGATCGGTGAACGCCAGCGTCGCCCGGCCGAGCACCTCACGGGCGCGCACTGTCAGCAATGCCGGGTCGCCGGGACCCGACCCGACGAAAAGGATTCGACCGGGATGCTTCTTGGTAGCTCGGCTGCTCATCGGCTGTTCTCCATTGGGCTGGGATCGACAAAGTCTGTGGCGGGCGGATTCACCGCCTGTGTGGGGGAACCGGGCACCTCCGGTTCCACGCTGGTGAGCAGCTCACGCGCGCCGAGCTCCAACAGCTCACGGGCAAGTGCTCGACCCAATTCGGCCGCCCGCTCCGGGGCGCCGACCACGGAAGCCCGCAGCACCTCGGAACCGTCGATGGCCGCCGCGCATCCGCGTAGCGAGAGTTCGTCGACAACCCGGCCGTCGTCGTCGAGCGATTCCACGACCTCGGCGAGCGCGCCGATCGGCGCGGTGCAGCCCGCCTCCAGCTCGGCGAGCAGGGCCCGCTCCGCGATGATGGCGGCCCGGGTGGCGGCGTCGTCGAGTCCGGCCAGCACCGCGTGCAATGCGGTGTCGTCGCTGCGGCATTCGACGGCGAGCGCACCCTGCGCAGGAGCGGGCAGCATCTGGACCGGCTCCAGCGCCTCGGTGACGACGTCGAGACGGCCGATTCTGGCGAGCCCCGCTCTAGCGACGACGACCGCGTCGAGCTCGCCCTCGGCGACCTTGCGCAGTCTGGTGTCCAGGTTGCCGCGCAGCGGCACGATGTCGAGACCGAGTCCGAGCGCACGCAACTGCGCCGCGCGCCGCGGCGCGGAGGTGCCGACCCTGGAACCGGCGGGCAGCTCACCGAGCACGAGTCCGTCGCGGGCGACCAGAGCGTCACGCGGATCCTCGCGCACCGGAATGGCGGCGATGGTGAAACGGGGGTCGAGCGCGGTCGGCAGATCCTTGTACGAGTGCACCGCGATATCGATGGATCCGGCGGCCAATTCGTCACGCAGCGCGGAGGTGAACACCCCGACGCCGATCGTCGCGACCGGGTCTGTCGCGTTGTTGTCGCCCGCGGTCTTGATCACGACCAGCTCTGCCGCGTGCCCAGCCGCGATCAGCGCGTCGCGAATTGTGCCCGACTGGGTGAGCGCGAGCAAACTGCCGCGCGTGCCGATCCGCCACGGCGCATGAATGCTGCCTGCGGTCACGTTGTCCTCTTCCTGCACGATGGTCATGCGGACTGCCCCCGTTCTTCGCCGAGGTGGCCTGCCGTGAAGTCGTCGGCCAGCACAATGTCGCCGTCGCCCGCGAACCGGAAGGACCCGTGCTCGCCGCCGATCGCGTTGATCTCCATCGGCGCGGCGACTGCTTGCGCCGCACCAGGTTTGAGCTCGAACAATTCCCGCAGTGCCTCGGCGTAGCTGTCGCCGCCCGGCGTCGAGGCCAGCTGCTTGACCCGCACCGTCGGCGCGTGCAGCAGCTTGTCGACCACGCGGCGCACCGTGCGCGCCACCTCGTCGCGCTCCGGGTCGGCAAGACTCGGCAGCCGGGAATCGAGGCGAAGCAGTTCGGCCTCGACCACCTCGGCCGCGCGCTGCCGCAGTGCGGCCACAGTCGGCGTCACCTCGGCCATCCGCTGGCCGGCAAGGTATTTCGCGAGTTCTTCGGCGACGATCGCGCGGGCGGCGGCGGTGTCGTCGGCAGCGGCTCCGGCCGCGGGGTCACGCTGCAGCGTCTCGATGTCGATCACCGTGATGCCGGGCAGCCCGGCGACCGCGTGCTCGACATCACGGGGCAGGCCGAGGTCGCAGAAGATCAATGGCCGTTCGGCCGAAGCGGATTCGGCGCCGCGTTCGCGGTCGGCGAGGGCGCGGTGGGTGTCGGCCAACGTCACCACGGCGCCGACCGCGCCGGTACAGGTGATCACGACATCGGCGGCGGCCATGGCCTCGGTCAGCCGCGACAGCTCCATCGCCGCCGACTCGACCCCGTAGGACGCCGCGGTCTCCGCGAGCCTGCTGGCGCGCTCGATGGTGCGGTTCACCACGATGATGCGACCGATGCCCGCACGCGAAAGATGCGCCACGGCAAGGCCGCCCATCGCACCGGCGCCGACGACAACGGCGGTCCGGCCCGCCAGCGCGGAATCGGATGAGGCGGCAGCGGGGCCGTCGGTGGTAACCCGGGCCGACGCCTGCGGGCCGTTCGCCGCCGCCCGCAGTACCTGCTGGGCCCGATCCAGCGCCACCGAAACCACCGAAGCGCCCGCTCTGTCGATGCCGGTCTCCGAATGCACCCGCTTGCCGACCCGCAATGCGTGCTGGGCCAGTTCGTGCATGGTCCGGCCGACGGCCTGCTGCGAATCGGCGGAGGCGTAGGCGCTGCGGATCTGGCTGAGCACCTGCTGCTCGCCGATCACCATCGAATCGAGGCCGCTCGCCACCGCGAACAGATGCTCGGCCGCGGCCTCGCTGTAGCGGACGTAGGCGTGCTTGGTCAGATCCGGCAGCGGCAGTCCGGAATGCTTGGTCAGCAGATCGCCGATCTCGGCGAGACCGCCGTGGAAGGCGTCGACCACCGCGTAAACCTCGACCCGGTTGCAGGTGGAGACGATCATCGCTTCGGAAACGTGGCTGGAAGTGAGCATTCGGTCGACCAGCTTCGGGCGGTCGGCATCGGTGATGGCAACCTTCTCCAACACCGAGACGGGAGCGCTCCGATGCGAAATCCCGACCAAAAGAACACTCATGGGGTAACCACCGATCCCTTGCTGCTTGGCTCCGTTGCCGAATGCGAGGTCGAATGCTTGAGCGCCGGATGCGCGCGATGGGTGATGCGGCCCGACACGGCACGTGCCACTTCGGGTAACGCCGGTGCGTTGCGCGAAGCGTCGAAAGAAAGCATCTGCATCTCGACGGCCAGATCCACCCGGCGGACCTCGACGCCGTCCGGCACGGTCAGCTCGCACGGAGCGAAGCTCAGAATCGACTGCAGGCCCGCGCCGACAACGCAATCGCACACCGCCTGCGCCGCGTCGTCGGGAACGGTGATCACCGCGATGGTCGGCTGCAGCATGGTGACGGCCTCGGCGAGTCCGGCGACGTCACGCACCACCAGACCGGCGACCTGCAGGCCGATCACCTCGGGATGACTGTCGAACATGCCGACGACGGTGAACCCGCGGCGCTGGAAACCGCCATAGCCGACCAGAGCCCGGCCCAGATTTCCGGCGCCGACCAGCACCACCCGATGACCCTGCGACAGCCCGAGCACGTCCTCGATCCTGCTGCGCAGCTTCGCCACGTCATAGCCGACACCCCGAACGCCATTGGGCCCGAGGAAGGAAAGGTCCTTGCGCAACTTGGCGGAATTGACACCCGCCGCGACAGCCAGTTCCTCACTCGATACGATGGCAACACTGTCGTCGGCCAACATGGCGAGGACCCGGAGATAGGTGGCAAGCCGCGCAACAGTGGCCTGCGGGATGTCCTTCTGCAGAGCCCTGCCGGAGACGCCGCCTGGCGTCTCATGCTGCTCTGTCACGTCGTCGGCTCCTCGTTCCGGACTGCTCAGGTCCGGTTCGCTGTTCGACCTCTTGCCCGGGGCGGTCCGGTGCCATGATCGAAGTATCGGAATGCTGGGTGTCATTCGCGGTGGGTCCGCAGCCTCGGCATGCGGGTCGCGTGCCACCACCGTAACCGCTTGTGAAGCCCTGCACAAAGTCGGTGAATTTGGCCTCATTTTCCGCCGCGACCAGCAGCGCGGCGGAAACGGACAGGATCAGCTTTCCCTCAGCGGGTCAAATCGGACCGTAAACGGGGCTCGTCGACATCGAAATAGCTGTGCTCACGGCCGTCGAGCAGCACGACGGGCAGCCGGTCGCCGTACTCCGCGCGCAGGCCAGGGTCGGTAACGGCGGCCACGTCGACATCCACCGTCGCGGGCTCGATCCCGAAGTCGGCGCAGATCGCCCGCAGCTGTTCCAGTGCGGTGACACACAGCCCGCAGCCGGATCGTGTCAGCAAAGTCACCGAATGTGTGGGATTGGTCATGACGGATATTAAATCGCCTCGCCACGCCCGGTTCGGTGCGCGCGGTAAGCCCGTGACTGTCACCGCTTCCGGCTACTGTGGACGTGGTTCGCGCGACGGGCGGAGGTACTGGTGCCGGAACAATCGAAGGTGGCCCACAGTTCAGGGACGAAGGCCGGATTCATCGCCGGACGATTCGGCGAGTTTCCGGTGCGATGGAACCAGGGCAGGCTCGGCCAGAGCCTCCAGGACCAGCTCGCGCGGATCTCCCGCAGCCCCTTCGGGCCGAGCGAGGAAGAGCTGCGGGCCAACCTGGCAGGTGAGGCGAGCGCGGATGCCGCGCTGACGCTGCACGACGCCGACCTGGCGGCCGCCGAGCAGGAGACGACCGGACCGGAGGTGCCGCGCGATCTCACCGCGGCCGCGTTCTTCGATGTCGACAACACCATGGTGCAGGGCGCGTCGATCGTGCATTTCGCCCGTGGTCTCGCCGCGCGCAAATACTTCAAAACCTCCGACCTGGTCGATGTCGCCTGGAAACAGGTCAAATTCCGCGTCACCGGCAAAGAGAACAGCACCGATATGGCAAGCGGCCGGGAAAAGGCGCTGGCATTCATCGCCGGCCGCCCGACCGCGGAGCTCGCCGCACTCGGCGAGGAGATCTACGACGAGATCATCGCCGACAAAATCTGGCCGGGGACAAGGGCTCTCGCGCAGATGCACCTCGACGCGGGCCAGCAGGTCTGGCTGGTCACCGCGACGCCGGTCGAGTTGGCCCAGGTGATCGCCAAACGGCTCGGGCTGACCGGCGCCCTCGGCACCGTCGCCGAAAGCGTGGACGGAAAGTTCACCGGCCGGCTGGTCGGGGACATCCTGCACGGCCTGGGCAAGGCGCACGCGGTGCGCACCCTCGCCGTCCGAGAGGGCTTGAACCTCAAGCGGTGCACCGCCTACTCCGACAGCCACAACGACGTGCCGATGCTGTCGCTGGTCGGCACGGCGGTGGCGATCAACCCGGATTCGGATCTGCGGGAGGTCGCCAAGAATCGCGGCTGGGAAATCCGGGACTTCCGGACCGGCCGCAAGGCGGCCAAGATCGGCGTGCCGACGGCACTGGCGCTGGGCGCCGCCGGTGGTGCGGTGGCTGCGGCGGTCACCCGCCGCCGCGAGCACTGACTATCCGCTGAAAGCGTTGCGGCGCTTGGTCAGCAGTTTGTAGAGGGTCTGCTGGATGGTTTCGCGGACCTGGTCGGTGACCTCGAACATGGTCATCGGGTCGTCCGCGGCCTCGGCCTCGTAGCCGTTGGTCGGGATCGGCGCGCCGAACTCGATGTACCACTTGGACGGCAGCGGGACCGCGCCGAGCGGACCGAAGTGCGGGAACAGCGGGGTCACCGGGAAGTACGGCAGGTTGAGCAGCCTGGCCAGTGGCTTGATATCGGCCAGCTTCGGGTAGATCTCCTCGGAACCGACGATCGAGCACGGGATGATCGGGGTGCCGGTGCGTACCGCGGCGGCGACGAATCCACCGCGGCCGAAGCGCTGCAGCTTGTAGCGATCGGTGTACTGCTTGCCGACGCCCTTGAAGCCCTCGGGGAATACGCCGGTCAGCTCACCCGCGCGCAGTAGTCGTTCGGCGTCCGGACGGCAGGCCAGGGTGTGGCCCGCCTTGCGGGCCAGCGAACCGAGCACCGGCGTCTCGAAAATGAGGTCGGCGGCCAGCAGGCGCAGCGCCCGCTGCTTCGGATGCTTGTCGTGCACCGCCAGCTGCAGCATCAGTCCGTCCAGCGGCACGGTGCCCGCGTGGTTGGCGACGACCAGCGCGCCACCCACCTCCGGAATGTTCTCCATCCCGCTGACCTGCACCCGGAACCAGAAATCGGACATGGGACGCAGCATCGGCAGGATCAGCGATTCGAGCAGGTGCTCGTCGAAGCCGAACTCGTCGACCTGGTAATCGCCGGTGAGCCTGCGCCGCGCGAAATCCGCGGTCTTGCCGATCTGCTTGCCGAGGGCGCCGCGCACCATGTCCGACAGTGATTGCGGCACTGGCGGTTCGGTAGCAGCAAGCCGTTCGGTCAGCGAGGTCACCTGGCTCGGCGACGACTCACCGACCGTGGGTTCCGGCCAGCGACGCGCGGTCGGGCGCGGGCGCGCCTCGATATTCACGTCGTGGAGCTGGATGACTTTCGCGACATCGTTCATGGTTGCGCTCCCGTACCGGCCCCGAGCAGGCCGAGCAGTTTCTTTTCTGCGGCATCAATCCATGCGGGATCGATGACGGGCCGCAACGCTGCGCCCCCGATAAAGTCGTCGAACGCCTGCACCGTCGTCCAGCGCGGCACAAACCCCAGTTCGGTGCGCATGCGCGTGGTGTCCAGGCCACAGCCGAAATGAAAATAATCGAGTTGTTCGCTGCTGAATTCACGCATCAGCGTGCCCATCAGCGCGCGTCCCGCCGTGCGGAACACCAGGAACGGGATCGGAAGCTCGATGCGGCCTGCCCGCCGCACCGCCTGCGATAGAGCAAGGGCGCCGTCACCCGCAATATTGTATGCGCCGACGGCCGAAACTTTGGCAGCATGCGCCAAAGCGGCGATCGCGTCCTGCTCGTGCACCAGCTGCATCCTGGCATCGCGGCCGAACACGGTCGGCGCGACCGGCGAACGCAAATATTGCACACCGCGACCCGCCAGCCGTGGACCGACGATCGGCGCAAAACGCAGAACCGCGGTGGCCATATCGGGGCGGCGCCGGGCAAGCCCGCGGACGAATCCTTCGATTTCGATCATGTCGCGCGCGAATCCGCCGCTCGGCGGGATGCGCGCACTCATTTCTTCGGTAAATTTCGCGGGGTCCTTCGCGCTGCCTCCGTACACCGCCGACGTCGAACGCACCACCACTCGCCGCACCGACGGCGACTTCTGGCAGACCGCGAGCAGCTGCATGGCGCCAAGGACGTTGAGGTCCTTCATCACCGCCCTGCTGAAACCGGCTGGTGGGCGCGCCAGCAGTGCGGCATGCACGACGGTATCCACCTGGCTGCCATCGATTACCTTGCGGATCAACGGATTTCGAATGTCGGCGCGAATGAATTCGGCGCGGCCCATGCGGCGGGAGAGCTCACGGCTGGGGGTCATGGTGTCGACAGCGATGATGCGCTCGATGCCGGGGTCCTGGGCGAGTCTGGCCACCACATTGCCGCCGAAGAACCGGCTGGCGCCGGTGACCAGCGCAACCTTGGGTGTGTGTCCGTCTCTTATCTCAGATCCCACAGCACCGGATCCCAACTCGACAGCCCCCCATTTCATTTAATGCGGTTCAAGCGTAACCGCTGCCATACGACGCGCCGAGATTATTAACCAGGATCTAACGATGATTTCAGTCACCTGATACACAAGCCGTTTTCAAACTTGAATGTTTCAAAACGAAAAGCCCGCCACCGGATCGGTGACGGGCTCCTCAGCTAACGCGCAGTGGCTTACTTGCCGAGTTTGCGCCGCTGAACGCGGGTGCGGCGAAGCAGCTTGCGGTGCTTCTTCTTCGACATGCGCTTGCGACGCTTCTTGATCACAGAACCCATAGGGTTGTTCCTCGCGTTCTCTCTACTCGGCGCGCACGTCAATCACGTACGCCGTACTCGGCATCCGCGCCGCCGACGGCCACCGGACACCACGAAACGGTGCCACCGGCAGGCGAACACGAACCGAGGGTTCATCCTACCGGGACACCCCGAGGCGAACGAAACCGCCTCATCCAGCGTCGAAGTAGGACGTCTCCAGATAGTCGTGGACCGCCTTGGCATGCACCCGGAACGACCGACCGACTCGCACGGCGGGCAACTCACCCGAGTGCACGAGCCGATAGACCGTCATTTTGGATACCCGCATCAAATTTGCCACCTCGGCGACGGTGAGGAACTGGGTGCCGCCACCGAGCACGGGTTGCGCTGGAGATACCGAACTGCCTTGCGACCGGGAACCTGCCCGGCTGGTAGATGGTCCGGAGCCGCCAGGCGACGTCCCTGAGCTATTTGCAGACATCTTGTTAGACATCATTGCACCATTGACCTCCGGCACGTCCGCGCCGCCGGCTTCCCCACCGGCGGAACAGACACGCACGTGCTCCTTGAAGCTTAGCGGGACCAGTGGGATTACTGCGACGGGTGTGAGAAATAAGCTTTGCTTGCGGGGAACCGACCGGTCACTCGGTAGACCTGCCCTGTTCCGCAGACCGTTGCTTGGCCGCGTGCAGTGCCTCCAGGATCGCCGACCGGACCCCGCCCCGCTCCAACTCACGCAGCGCCGCGGCCGTGGTGCCCGCGGGCGAGGTCACCGCGGCGCGCAGTTCCACGGCGCTCTGCTCGGCATCGTCCAGCAGCGCGGCGGACCCGACCATGGTCTGCACCACGAGCTGGGTGGCGATGTCCCTGGTGAGGCCGAGGCCGACGGCCGCGTCCACCATCGCCTCGACGACAAGGAAGAAATACGCGGGTCCGGAACCCGACACCGCGGTGACCGCGTCCATCTGCGACTCGGCGACGGTCACCACCTTGCCGACCGCGGAGAGCAGGTCGGTCACCTCGACCAGCTGCTCCGGCCTGGCATAGCGGCCCGGCGCGAGGACGATCATGCCCTGACCGACCAGCATCGGGGTATTCGGCATCACCCGCACCACGGGGAAGCCCGCGGGCAGCTTCGCCTCGAGCCGCGCGGTCGGCACGCCGGCCGCGAGCGAGACGAGCACCTGATCCCGGTCCGCATCGAGCTCGGCCTTGCCCAGCTGTGTCAGCACGGTGTCGACGTCACCCGGCTTGACCGCGATCACCAGCAGATCCGCGCCGATGACCGCATCGGCCACCGACTCGGTGACCCGCACGCCGAACCGATCGGCGATCAGCGCGGCGCGATCAGCGTGCGTCTCGACGATGACCAGGTCCTTGCCCGCTCGACCCGACTCGAGCAACCCGGCGACCAACGCCTCCCCGATGCGACCTCCACCGATCACCGCAATTCTCGTCATGGAGGTAAAGGTTAGACCGCGCTCAACGCTGCGGAATCAGCGCCAGCTGGCGGCTTTGCGCGACGACCGCACCGGTGGAATCGAGGATCAGCTGATCCTCGTCGAACATGCGGCCACCGACCTCGTGGGTAGTCGCGATGATCCGCAGCCAGCCGGGGGTGGGCCTGCGGCGCAGGTAGGTGGTCATCTGGACGGTCGGAGCCCAGCCGAAGTGGCCGAGGTTCATAGGAACCGGCGGGCTCATGTCGGCCGACATCATCGCGAAGAACATCGAGACATCGGGATCGCGCTGATCGCCCGCGCGTGGGCGCATCCACAGCCGCAGCCGCGGTTCGGCCTGCTCACCGTCCAGGAATCTGGCCCACTCGCGGTCGATGTACAGCTCCGCGCCCTGACCCACATGGACGATGCTGCCCATCGGTGAGCCGGATTCGTAGCCGACGGCGTCGGCGGGCGGCGCGGCAGGCATATCGCCGTGCTGCGGTGCGTACAGCGGATCGGCGTCGTCGAGGTGTCCGAAGGTGAACGCGGTTCGCACCAGGCTGCGCCCATCCTGGATCAGGGTCGTGTCCGCCAGGCAGATCTGACGGCCCACTTTGCGGATGCGCACCTCGTACTCGACTTCACCGGGCTCCGGAGCGCCGAGGAAGTCGGAGCTCGCCGCGATGGGCGCCATCGCGGCGAGTGCCGGATCGGAGGCGCGCAGCCAGTTGGTGGCGGCCGCGGCGCTGGCCGCGACCATGGTGCCACCGTGCACCTTTTTGCCGATCGTCCAGATCTCGTCGATGACGCCGAGGTAGCGACCGGCGTCGGGAGTGGTCGTGGACAGTTCGGTCAGCGCGCACACGCGGCTGAACGGCGCGTCGGTCTCGGTGTCCCGCTCGAGGTCCACGGTCAGCTCCGGCATCGTCACTCCTGTCGTTCCTGTGCCGCATCGGCGGTCCGCGGCGATCGCCGAGACACCACACTTTCCCGATACCTGGCGTTCGTACAGCGTAGAACGACCGGATTCGACGTCCGCATTCCCCTCCGGCGAGCGGCGGGCGAACGACCTCGTCACACCTGGCCTGCATGGCTCGGCGCGGGAGCGGGAGCAGGAGCCATGCCATTGAGATGCTGTCTGGCGAACGCGAGCGTGCGGTGCAGCATCGCCGCACGGTCCTGGGTGGTGCGTGCGCTCTGGGTATTGATCTCGGCGACCGCGTGCCCGGAGAAACCGGTGCGCACCAGGGCCTCGCACAGCTCAACACAGGGCTGGGTGCCCTCGCCGGGTACCAGATGCTCATCGTGCGCGGCGCCACGGCCGTCGGCGAGATGCAGGTGTGCGAGGCCATGCCCCATCCGCCCGGCCAGCGCCAGCGGATCGGCGCCCGCGGTCGCGGTGTGCGAGAGGTCGAGGGTGTAGTGCCGGTATCCGACGTCGGTCGGATCGTAGGACTGACTGAACGCGGTCACGCCGAGCCCCGGTCCGCCGCGCCGCTCCAGCCGCTTGACCGAACCGGCGCCACGACCGAACAAGGTGTCCGCGCGCATCGGGAACATATTCTCGACCGCGACGATGACGGTGCTGCGCTCCTCCAGCTCACCGACCTGGTCGGCGAAACCCTCCGCATAACGGCGCTGCCACCGGAACGGCGGATGCACGACGACGGTGCTCGCACCGAGCGCCTCGGCGGTGTGCACACTGCGCTCCAGCTTGGCGACCGGATCCGAGCCCCACACTCGCTGCGAGATGAGCAGGCACGGCGCGTGCACCGCGATCACGGGCACGGAGTACTTGCGAGCGTAGGCCTGCACAGTCGCGATGCTCTGACTGGCGGGCTCGGCCCAGACCATCAACTCGATGCCGTCGTAACCGAGTTCGGCCGCGTAGCGGAAGGCCGCTTCGGTGTTCTGTGGATACACCGAAGCCGTCGAAAGGCCGACCAATATCGGCCGCTGCCCGCCGACGCACGCGGGTTCGCCGGGTGAGCGGGGTTCGGTGCGCACGCCCGTACCCAGTACGTCCGCGCCGACCACACTTCCCACCCGTGTGTCGTCTGCCTGCCCGATGTTCCCCACAGCAGCTCCTACTCAGTTCGTACTGAGAAGAAAGGCTAGCGGTCCGAGCGTGACAAAGATGCCGACGACGACGGCAATCACCGTGCTGAGGATGTCGTCGGTCCTGCGCAGGATCCGCACCAGCGCCACCAGGCCGAGAATCACGATCATCGCCAGGGCCAGCGCCACCCAGGGGAGCATCTCCCACATCCGCTCGAACCCCTTGAACAGCAACATGCCGGCGACCGCGGCGCCGGTGCTCTGTCCGCCGAGGATCATCCACTGCCGCCGATTGGCGTCGAACTCGGCCTTGCGCGCGACCCGCGAACGGCGCGGCGACATGATCCCCGACCGCTCCGAATCCGGATGCTCGTCGAAGTCGTCCTCGTCGTCCTCCAGCTGGGCGGCATCCACCTCGAACGGCGCGTGCACATCGGTGCGGCCCTGCATACCGTCCAGGTCGACGATGTCGAGGGCACGGCCCCCGTCGCGTTTCCCGCGGCCACGTTTGCCTCGACCGCCCTCGCGTCTGCCCGCGCGCTCGGCGTCCTCGCGCTCGGCCCGCTCGACCCCGTCGCGCAGCAGGTCACCCGCGACCGTCTGACCGGAGACCAGCTGCTGATCCTGGCTGGCCAGCGACCACGCCGCGCTCGGAATCCCACCGGATTCGGGCGCCAGATCGTTGTTGTTCGGGGTCGGCGCGTGGTGTCTTCGTGCCGACCACGCCGGCAAGGCGCCATCGGCAGGGCGTCGGGATGATCTTCGCGGCGGCTCGGGAGGCGGCTCCGGACTCGGGGCCCGTTTGCCTCTCGGCGGGGCCTCCGGCAACGGCGAAAGCGGTGACGGCGCCGATTCGGGTGCGAACCCGTTGGGCTCCGGCGACCACGGCGCGGTCGACGGCGCGGCCTCGAGCGCCTCCTCCGCGCGGCGGCGGGCGGCTCTGCCGGTCCTGGCTCCGCTGTTGCCGCTATGGCCGTTGAGCGATCCACGGTCCGCGAGCGGGTCGGCTCGGCCCGCCTCGCGCAGCGGCCGCACGTCGGTCGTTTCCTCGTCGGGATCGCGCCTGCGCCTGCGACCGGTGCGCCCGGAACCGAGCGGCGGCACGCTGTCGCCAGACAGCGGATCGGCCCCATAGGGATCGACCGGCGCATAAGGATCGACGGGGGCATAGGGGTCGGGCGCGGCGTGCGACGACAACGGGTCGGCGGGCGCGGAATGTCGCGAAGCGGGCATATCCCGCCCCGGCATGACCCGGTTCGAGCGGCCGGGCAACGGATCCGGCTCGGGCGCGGCGTAATCCGACAGCGGGTCGTATCGCGTGATCGGCCCCGACATCGGCGAATAGCTCGGCAGCTCCGGCTCGGGCGTGTACGAAACCGGTTCCGGCGCAGGCGATTCGAACGCAGACGGCTGATACGCCGCGGGTTCGTATGCGGCGGGCTCGCGTACCGATGGCTGATAGGCCGACGGTTCATACGCGGCGGGCTCATACGACGGCGGGTCGAACGCCGGTTCGTCGGGCGCGGCGTGCGAGGAGCGACCGCCGCCGGCCGGGATGACGGGAAGGTCCCCCGTCAGCTCCGCGACCGAGATCCCACGGCCGCTGCGCCTACGCCTGCCACCGCCACCGGAGGACGCCGAACCCTGTTGACCGTTGCGGGCCAACAGTTCGGCGACCGATAGCTGTTTGGAGTCATCACTCATGGCGACACCGTTTCGATCGGGCCCGATAGCGCGACGCCACCACCGGGTGCCGGCCTGCCGGTCCCGGCAGCCGGTCCCGGTGAGCTCGTCGCCCGGGGTCCGCCGTTCATATCGGTATCCAGTTTGCGCAGGATCAGCCCCTCGCGCAGTGCCCACGGACAAATCTCGAGGGTATCCAGCGATAGTGCCCGCATACTCGCCTCCGCGACCAATGCGCCAGCCACCAATTGCTGTGACCGATCGGAACTTACGCCTTCCAATTCTGCACGGTCCGACGCTGTCATTCGTGAGATGAAAGCAATCAGTTGGCGCAGACCTGAGCTGGTGAGTGTACGGCGCACCCGCAGTCCCGCAGAAGAGGGTGCCGCTCCGGTCAGCCGAGCCAGCGATCGGAAGGTCTTCGACGTGCCGACCGCGAGATCCGGCTTACCCACGTCCAGCAGCTGTTTCGTGGGCACCACCAGCTCCGCGTCGAGCCAGTCGCGCAGCACGGCGACGCGGCGCTTGCCCGGCGGATCCTCGCGTAGCCACTCGCGGGTCAGCCGGCCTGCGCCGAGTTGCAGCGACAGTGCGACATCGGGCTCCTCGTCGCCGCCATTGGTCATTTCCAACGAGCCGCCACCGATATCGAGATTGAGGATGCGGCCCGCGCTCCAGCCGTACCAGCGGCGCACCGCGAGAAAAGTGGACCTGGCCTCGTCGACACCGGAGAGCACCCGCAGCTCGACGCCGGTCTCGGCCCGCACGCTGGCGAGCACCTCCTCGGCGTTGGTGGCCTCGCGCAGCGCCGAGGTCGCGAAGGGCATCAGCTCGACACACTTGGAGGTCTCGGCGATGCTGGCGAATTCGGCTACCGTCGCGATCAGTCGTTCGGCCCCCTGGACCGTGATCCGACCTGCGCCATCCATGTTCTCCGACAGCCGTAATGTCGCCTTTGTCGAGCTCATCGGCATCGGGTGGCCACCACGATGGGCGTCCACCACGAGCAGATGGACGGTATTGCTTCCGACATCGAGTACCCCAAGCCGCACATGAACACGGTACTGGGTGAACCAGGACTTTAGGCGAGGCGACCGAACTGTTAGCGTCTCGAGGTGTGACGGTAGGCGCATCCGCGAACGGCCCGGCCCGGCCCCGACCAGCCGAGAAGATCGAACCGACTCCCGAGGTAGGGCTCGATTTCCCGCGGGAGTGGATCGAGTTCGTCGATCCAGCAAACAGCGAGCATCTGATCGCCGCCGACCTGACGTGGTTGCTGTCACGCTGGACATGCGTCTTCGGCACGCCGGCGTGCCAGGGAATTCTCAGCGACCGTCCCGACGACGGCTGCTGCTCGCACGGCGCTTTCATGTCCGGTAAGGAAGACCGCAAGCGGCTGGAAGCCTCTGTGAAACTGCTCACACCAGAGGACTGGCAGCTGATGGACAAAGCCAAGAATGTGGACGGCAAGGTCACCAAGCGGGGCTATCTCGAGGTCGATGAGCTGGAAGACGAGCCCGCGCTGCGCACCCGCCGATTCGACGGTGCGTGCATCTTCCTCAACCGTCCCGATTTCGAGGGTGGCGTCGGCTGCGCCCTGCACTCGATGGCACTGCGCAAAGGTATCGAGCCGCTGGAGGTGAAGCCGGATGTGTGCTGGCAGTTGCCCATCCGGCGCACCATGGAGTGGGTCGACCGTTCCGACGGCGTCCAGATCCTGCGCACCACCATCACTGAATACGATCGGCGCGGCTGGGGCTCCGGAGGTTTGGACCTGGGCTGGTACTGCACCAGCTCCCCTGACGCCCATGTCGCCGCGCGTCCGGTGTGGCAGTCCCTTGCGGCCGAGCTCAAAGAACTACTCGGCGAACCCGCCTACGAGGCACTGGCGAGGCACTGCAAGCGCAGAGAAGGACTCGGCCTGATTGCAATTCATCCGGCGACCGTGAATGCCGATCGAATGAAGGCGGACGCACCGGTTTCCGACCAATCGGCGTGAGGTTTTCATAGCGGGTGGTTCACCTGCGCGCCATGCGAGCTTTACCAATATGGGGTTTGATGTGCGGTCATGTTGAAGAAAGCCGTCACCCTGACAACCATCGCCGTCGGAGCCGCGCTCGCCATGAGCGGCGCCGCGCACGCGGAACCCAATGGCGACCCGGCCAAATACGCCGATTTCACCGCCGACTTCCTGCCCGCCAACACCCCTGAGGCGCTCAATGCGGCGAAGGAGGGCAAGAACCTGATCATGAGCCCGTACGGCGTCACCCACACCATCGCCTGCCGCGGCACCAGCGCAGCGGACGTCTACGACTGCATGCAGGAAGACGCCCTCGGCTGGATCAGCCTGCGTAAGACCGACACCCCCGTCGGCCCCACCTGGCTCTACCTGCCCTGAGATCGCGGCGACGCCGAGGTTGTCGGGGGCCTCGGCGGATTCGCCTGGAGAAATCGGCCGTCACGCCTCGAGCTTGTAGCCGAGGCCGCGCACCGTCACCAGATGTTCCGGCTTGGCCGGATCGCCCTCGATCTTCGAGCGCAGGCGCTTCACGTGGACATCGAGGGTCTTGGTGTCACCGACATAATCGGCGCCCCAGACCCGGTCGATCAGCTGGCCACGGGTCAGCACCCGGCCGGAATTGCGCAGCAGATATTCGAGCAGGTCGAATTCCTTCAGCGGCAAGGTGACCTGCTTGCCGTTCACGTGCACGGTGTGCCGGTCGACATCCATCCGGACGGGACCGGCTTCCAGCACGCCGCTCTCGTTACCGCCGTCAAGTTCGTCGCCCGCGCCGCGGCGCAGCACGGCCCGGATGCGTGCGATGAGTTCGCGTGCCGAGTACGGCTTGGTCACGTAGTCGTCGGCGCCGAGCTCGAGCCCGACCACCTTGTCGATCTCGCTGTCGCGCGCGGTCACCATGATGACCGGTACCCCGCTGCGGGTGCGCAGCTGCTTGCACACGTCGGTGCCGCTCATGCCGGGCAGCATGAGGTCCAACAGCACGATATCGGCGCCGGAGCGGTCGAATTCGGCGAGCGCGGACGGCCCGTCACCGACGACGGTGACCTCGAAACCCTCCTTGCGCAGCAGGAACGCGAGCGGATCGGCCAGCGACTCCTCATCCTCGACGATCAGAACACTCGTCATCTGCGTGCCTCCACACCATTGGGTCTGCTCGGCCCCGAGGGGCGCGGGCTGATTTCTCTCATGCTCACCACGGAGCCGTCGACCTCGTCGTCGCTGTCGGCCTCGAGATGGGCGGGTATTCGCAAGGTGAACGTCGAACCGGTGCCCAGCTTGCTCCACAGGGTGATCTCACCGTTGTGGTTGGCGGCTACGTGCTTGACGATAGCCAGCCCGAGCCCGGTACCGCCGGTGGCGCGCGAGCGCGCCTTGTCGGATCGGAAGAAGCGTTCGAAAACCCGTTCCTGATCTTCCTTGGCGATACCGATGCCACGATCGGTGACGGCCATCGCGACGTGGTCGCCGCGCAGCGACCGGCTCACTGACACGTGTGAGCCGGCCAGCGAATACGCGATCGCGTTCTCCACCAGGTTGGACAGGGCCGTGACCAGCAGAGTTTCGTCACCGAGCACCTCGAGCCCGCTGGGCCGGTCGGTGCTGACGGTGATGCCCGCCGCCTCGGCCGCGGTGCGCGAGCGGTCCACCGCCTGCATCACCACCGTGTCCACATCGACCACTTCGAGCTCGGGCAGCTTTTCCGCGCCCTGCAGTCGCGACAGCGCGATCAATTCGGTCACCATTTTGCCGAGGCGCCGGGATTCGCCGAGCACCCGCTGGCCGAAGTGGCGCACTGCCTCGGGGTCGTCGGCGGATTCCAGCATGGCCTCGGCGAGCAGGCTCATCGCGCCGACCGGGGTCTTGAGCTCGTGGCTGACATTGGCGACGAAATCCCGGCGCGTGGCTTCCATCCTGGCCTGCTCGGAGTCGTCGTCGGCGAACAGCACGGTGAAGCTGGTCTCCTCGCGCGAGAGCTGCCTGGCCACGCCGCGCACCGCGATCCTGCTGCGGCCGGGCATCGGGTTCTTCGCGGTGAGGTCGAATTCGGCGGACTCACCGGTGGCCAGGACTTTCTCCACCGCGGCCCACGCGCGTTCGTCGAGCAGCCGGTTGCGGACGAGGCCGAGTTCCTCGGCGCGCGGGTTCACCAGCACCACGTCGCGATACTCGTCGACCACCGCGATGCCGCTCTCGGAGGCAAGAACGATGAGGTCGAGCACCTGCGACATCGTGAGCCCCGAGTCGGCCTGCCTGCGCGCGGCTTGCCTGGCGTTCATGAACGGGATCAGTAGCCCGCCGACTGCCAGTCCGACGACAGCCGCGAGGACTGCCAACAGTACGGCCTGCGGAACACTCACCCTTGAATCGTACGGTCGCCGACCGGCAACCCAACTCTGGGTACGAGAAGTTTCGCGCAGGTCATGGGCACTTCCTGCCCTGTTAGCCGCGCGTTTACGCGTTGTTAGGCCTGCGGAGGGCGGTGCGCGGGACGAGCGGAATTCGGTCATACCCAGCAGACATACCTCCTGCGGCGGCCGAACTCTGTGCCGCGCTCAGTCCTCGTCGTCGGCGCCCGACATCGCGGCGCGGACCGCGCTCCCGTGTCGGTCCACCCACTCGCCGAGGGCGTAGATCGGATTCAGCAGATCATGTCCCGCCGCTGTCAGCTCGTACTCGACCCGCGGCGGCGCCTCGGCGTAGCGGCGGCGTTCGATGAGGATCATCTGCTCCATCCGACGCAGCGTCTGGGTGAGCATCTTCTGGCTGATACCGCCGATGGCGGTACGCAGGTCGCCCGGCCGCATCGGGCCCTCGCGCAGCATGTACACGATCACCGGTAGCCACGAGTTGCCGAAGAGGTCCACCGCCATCCTGGCCGGGCAGTCGGCTTCGAAATCGCCGTACGGCGCGAACTGCGCGGGTTCCGCGACGATCGGCTCGGCAGGTTCGACTGTCATGAATCAAGCCTGCCATCGCCGTTGCGCACCCGAAGGTGCCTATCGACTTTCCTAACGTCATTGCCGAAGACATCCAGACACATCCAGGAGTTGAGATGCGAATCGGAATCATCGGCGCCGGGCAGATGGCACAGGCGCTCGGCGGGGGTTGGGCAGCGGCCGGGCACGACATCGTCATCGGCGCGCGCTCGCAAGCGTCGGCGGACCAGCTGGTCGCCACGATCGGACACGGCGCACGGGCAGGCAGCATTGTGGACGCCGCCGAGTTCGGCGAGGCCGTCCTGCTCGCGCTGCCGGTCAGCGCCCTTGACGAGGTATTAGGCGAAGTCGATGGAAAACTGCTGGGCCGCACGGTGATCGATTGCACCAATGCGTTCATGCCGGACGAGGCCGCGCCCGCGGGCGCGACGGCATTCGTGCTCTCCGAAGACGCGGTCGCCGAGCGCATTGCGGCGACCGCACCCGGGGCGCGCGTGGTGAAGGCGTTCAACGTGTGCGCCGCCGAGGTATGGGCTTCGGACGCGCGAGAATTCGAGGGCCGCAGGCTGGGTGTCCCGATCTGTGGTGACGACCCGGCCGCCGTGCGGCAGGTCTGCGCCCTGGCCGAAGACCTGAAGCTGCAACCGGTTTCGTCCGGTGGCCTGCACCGTGCGAAATACCTGGAGGCGACATCGGTATTCACCGTCGGCCTCTGGTTCAGCGGGCAGGATGCCAGGGCGATCTTCCCGCCGCTGGGTGCCGCCTTCGCCGTCGAGGACTGAAGCATGTCTCCTGATCAGTGAGATCGGGAGACATCAACAAACGAGCCGACCGGCCCGCCCCGCCTATCACCAACCGGAATTACCGCGCACCGGGATATTGACGAAGCTCGGACGGTTCGGATCCAGTTGCACATGCTGCGGCTTCAAACCCGTGTCGAGCAGCATCGGCAGCACCGGCAGACCCTTCGGGAAGTTGCCCGCGAAGACATCGACGCGCAGGCGGTGGCCCGGCTTCAGGATCGCCTCGGTAGCGGGCAGCGCGATATCGAGGGTGGTCTCCTGGCCGGGCACCGTCGGCTGCCTGCGGTCCAGCGAGGTGTAGGCGCGCGGGTCGGTGTAGTCGCCGTTGGCGGACCTGCTGCTGTTGGCCGCATCGACCTCGCGCAGCGACGCCATGATCTGCCCGGAGGAGAGCACGGTCGACTGCCCGTCCGGCGCGACATCGTTCACGGTGGCCACCCAGTAGCCGTCCGCGCCATCCTGAACGGTGTTGAGCCGCACCGCGATCCGGCCGGATATCGTGGTGGTGTCGGCGACGGGGGCGCTGGTGAACGTCAGCCCGTTCGTCTCGGCGACCCGCGAGTCCTTGGCGCAGCCGTCGATGATCGAGAGCGCGCCCGCGCTACCCTGCGCTGCGTCGTTGGAGCACAGGGTAGTCAGGCCGGGCGCGACCGTCAGCCGCGCCGAGTCGGGGCTTGCCTGCGGCAGCAGCGATCCGTCGTACAGGCTGTTCGCGGTGCCGCTGTGGTCGGCGGACAGATACATCCTGCGGTGCACCGCCGCCTGCGACGCCGCGGCGGCATCCGGATCGGCGAACGAATCGGTGGTGATCCAGCCGCCGCCCTGCTGACGCAGCGTGACCGGACCATAGGTATCGATACCGTTGTCGATGCCCTTGAGCCACTTGTCGAACCAGGCCCGCTGCAGCACATCCAGCCGCGGCGGCAGGCCGGGCTTGCCGTATTCATTGCCGGAATTGATGTGATAGGTGTTGCCCATCAGCAGCTGCTTCTGGCCTGCGGGCAGCGGAATCTCGTTGTAGATCTTGGATTCCGAGTAAGTGAACAGGTCATGCCAGCCGCCGGTCACGAAGGTCGGCACCTGGATCTTGCCGGGATCGCTCAACCAGGCTTCCCTCGAGGTCGAGGTGCCGGTCAGCAGTTCCTTCGCGCGCGGATCGAGATCCTCGACGCGGGTGGTGGTGTAGACGTTGAGCAGCACGTCCATGAAGGTCAACGGGTCCTTAGCCCGATCCGCGAGCCATTGCGTGTCGAACTGGCCGTTGACCACCGATGCCAGGTCCGGAAGCAGCTTGAGGCCGTTGATGGCGGTGAGCCACAGCGGAATGAAGTTGAAGCCGAAGCCGCCGCCGGGCGCGAGCACATCGTTGACGAGGTCGCTGCCGGGCACCACCGGGAAGATCGCCTTCAGCGCGGGCGGATTCTTCGCGGCGACCTGCACCTGATTGATACCGGAATACGAGATGCCGTTCATGCCGATACTGCCGTTCGACCAGGGCTGACGGGAGGCCCAGTCGATCACCTCGACGGTGTCCTGTTGCTCGCGCTGGCGCAGCATGTCCCACACGCCCTGCGAGAAACCGGTGCCGCGCACGTCGACGACGACCTGGGTGTAACCGCTCTTGATGAGCTGGCGGTCGACAGCGAAGTTGCGCAGCTCGCCGCCGCCGAATGCCTTGGTGAGGTCGGTGAGTCCGGAGAGCGGCGTGCCGCTCATATCGATCTGACGGAACAGCTCGATCAGTGCGTCGGAGAGGCCGGGAATGGACATCGCGCTGTCGGCGAGGTTCGACACCAGCTTGGTATAGGGCGTCATGTTGACGACGGTCGGCGTCGGGGTGTCGATCGGCCTGCCCGCCGCGTCCGCGGGGCGGTACACGTTGCCCTTGAGAACAGTGCCGTCGCTCATGGTGATCGGCACATCCCATTGGATGTTCACGTTCGGGAACTGCTGGGGGCCGTCCTGGGCCGCCGCCCAGGACGCGCCGGCCGCGCCGCCGTCAGGACCAGCTGCGACCGGTGCCGCGCTCGCGCCGGAAGTGAGGAATGGAACGAGCACCGCGGTGGCAACTGCCGCCACCGTGACCCGCAACGCGTGCTTCATCGGACGTGATCCACCTCTCGGACTGATCGAACGAGCGGAAGTTTACATACCGACGAGTAAGTTCGAACTTCCGGTCGACCGAATTTGAGCCGAATATCGATTCACATACAGCGAACAGCATGCCATATCGGCTGCATATCACGGCTGTAGCCGCGCTCGAAGATCAGAATTGCCACTCACCAAAACAGCGACGCGCTGCGGCCGATTGCTCGACCGCAGCGCATCTGCGTGCGGGGATTGCCGCCTCAGGGCTACTTGCCGCCCTGGCTTGCCACCGCGGCGGCGCCCGCGGCGGCAGCCTCCGGATCGAGGTACTCGCGCGGGCGGACCGGGCGCAGGTTTTCGTCGAGCTCGTAGCGCAGCGGGATGCCGGTGGGGATGTTCAGCTCCGAGATGTCGTCGTCGGAGATCTGATCGAGGTGCTTCACCAGGGCGCGCAGCGAGTTGCCGTGCGCGGCGACCAGCACGGTCTTGCCCGCGACGAGCTCCTTGGAGATGGTCGACTCCCAGTAGGGGACCATCCGGTTCACCACGTCGAGCAGGCACTCCGTCTTCGGCACCTCGATGCCCGCGTAGCGCGGGTCGCCCTCCTGGCTGTAGTCGTTGGCCGGGTCGATCGGCGGCGGCGGGGTGTCGTAGCTGCGACGCCACAGCATGAACTGCTCGTCGCCGTACATGTCACGGATCTGCGCCTTGTTCTTGCCCTGCAGCTCGCCGTAGTGCCGCTCGTTGAGCCGCCAGTCGCGGACCACCGGGATCCAGTGCCGGTCGGCCGCGTCCAGCGCGATGTTCGCGGTGCTGATCGCGCGACGCAGCAGCGAGGTGTAGACGATGTCCGGCAGGATGCCGTGCTCGGCCAGCAGCTCGCCGGCCCGCTTGCCCTCGGCGATGCCCTTGTCGGTCAGGTGCACATCCACCCAGCCGGTGAACAGATTCAGGGCATTCCATTCGCTCTCGCCGTGGCGCAGCAGCACGAGGGTGTACGTCATGCAGGCCATTCTGGCATGTGCGCAAACCTGCCTCGCATCCGTTCCCGATGGCCGAGCAGAGCAAGCCCGGCCCTTCAGACCACAGTGTCGGCCGCCGTGTGACCCGCGGCGAGCACGCCTGCGCCGACCAGGGTGGCGCCGTTGGTGATTCGTGACTGCACGACGTGGAGTCCACCGAGGAAGTCCAATCGCGCGTGCCGGGCGACCGCCGCGCGCAACGGCTCCCAGAGCGGTGCACCCGACTGCGCGAAACCACCGCCGATCACCACCAGGTCGATATCCTGCAGCGCGGCCGCCGAGGCGATGGCCTGCCCGAGCGCGGTCCCGGATCGATGCAGCGCCGCGAGCGCGATGTCGTCGCCGGAGTGCGCCGCTTTCGCCAGCGCGGCGCCGGTCGCACCGGACCACCCCTGCGCACGGGCCCAGCGCACCGACGACATGCCACTGGCGATCGCCTCGACGCACCCGACCCCGCCGCATTCACACGGCACATCCCAGCCCGGCACCACAATGTGACCGATATGCCCCGCATTGCCGGTGCGGCCGAGCAGCACCCGGCCATCCGCGATGATCCCGCCGCCGATCCCCGACGACACCGTCATCGCCAGCCCGTTCGCGACGCCGCGCAATGCGCCGACATGATGTTCGGCCAGCGCCAAGCAGGCGCCGTCGATGGCGAATCGTATTGTGGCGTCGGGAAAGAGCTTCTGCACCTCGGCGACGATCGGGAATCCGGACTTCCACTCGGGGATGTTCAGCGGGCTCGCGACACCGGATCGGGTATCGACAGGACCGGCCGAGCCGATCCCGATGGCGGTGATGACGTCCACACCCGCGACCTCCGCCAACAGCGTGCGGCACGCTTCCCACACCGCCTCGTGCGGCACGTCGACCTGCCGCACGTCACGCACCTCACGGCCCCCGTGCACCCGTCCGGCCGCGAACTTTGTCGCGCCGATATCAAGAGCAAGAACTGTCATAGCCGGGCCGCCTCCACGCTCACCGAGTCCCCGCGCGATTGTCGCGCACCGCGGGCCCGCCCGGGAGAGATCCCGCACCCTACGGCGTCGAAGGCGGCTTTCCGAGCACCGACGCCGGCACCGCGTCCGCGAATTCGGCGCCACTGGTCCCGCCCGCGATCAGCGTTCGATACCCGCCCTCCTGAGCGGATTCGGCAAGGCAGCCGGACTCGCTCATGGCTTATCGGCCGCGTCCACCAAATGCTCGAAGGCGCGCAGATTCTTCAGCGATTCGCCGCGCGAGACACGCCACTTCCACTCTCTCCGAATGGATTCGGCGAAGCCGAGCTCGAGCAGGGTGTTGAAGTCGGCGTCGGCGGCCTCGAGGATCTGGCCGAACACCCGGTCCAGTTCATCGGCGGTGACGGCGTGGGTCGCGATGCGGCCGACCAGGTAGATATCGCCGACGCGGTCGAGGGTGTATGCCACGCCGTAGAGCCTGCGGTTGCGCCGCAGCAGGAATTTATAGACGCCCTCGAAGTTTTCGTCGGGCTTGCGGCAGACGAACGATTCGATCCGCACGCCGTGCTTGCCGACGGTGAGCATGACGGTGGTCTTCAGCTTGCGCTCACCGGGCAGGATGACGACGAAGACATCCGCGCTCGGCCGGGTGTATTCGATCTCCCTGTCACGTAGCGTCGCATCGATCAGCTGTGCGGTCGCGTGCGCCCCGCTACTCACCGGTGTGCTCCCGTCCGGCGCCGCCACAGCGCCCGTGATCTGGCCTGGCTGCTCTCGCCGAGGAGAGCGGCAGTGCGTTCCATGGCGAGGCTAGCGCGCTCACCGGGTACCGCGAACTCGGCGTCGCCGCTGAGCAGCTGTGGGTGGTCGGACACCATGTCGCGCCCGCCACCGAGCCGGGTGCGCACCGCACGGAAATCGGCCAGCGCCGCGGAGTAGCTGACGAGCAGTCCTTCGGCGGTGTGTTCCCAGGAGAAGTTGGCGGCGTGTCCGACGGCGCGGGCGCTCATGCGCGCCAGCCGTTGCGGGTCGTCCAGCAGGTCGCCGAGCGCGCTCGCCCAATCGGTGGTGGCATGGCCGGGAAGCAGCAGACCGGTCTCGTCGTGGCGGACCGCGGTGCCGAGCCCGCCCACGTCCGCTGCCAGCACCGGCGTGCCGCTGGCCTGCGCTTCGATGGCGACCAGGCCGAACGATTCGTTGTAGCTGGGCACCGCGACCAGATCGGCGGCGCGGTACACCTGGACGAGGCGGTCGGGCGGCTGCGGCGGCAGGAAGGTCACGCGGTCGGCGATGCCGAGGGCGGCCGCCAGCTCGATCAGCACGTCGGGGCGCTCGAGTCCCGTTCCGGAAGGGCCGCCGACGATGAGCACCCGCAGCTTGCGCGCGGGCTGGGCCCGCAGCACCTCGGCCGCGGCGCGCACCAGCACGTCGGGCGCCTTCAGTGGCTGGATCCGGCCGACGAACGCGACGATCTGCTCGTCGGCGGCCAGCCCCAATTCCGCGCGGGCCGCGGCCTTGTCGCCGGGGCGGTAGCGGGTCAGATCGGCGCCGGGCGGCACCACGTCGATGCGTTCGGGCTGGGCGCCGTAGAGCTCGATGAGCTGGCGCGCCTCATCGGCGGTGTTGGCGACCATCCGATCCGCTTCGGCGATCACCTGCTTCTCACCGATCTCACGGGTGACGGGTTCGGGACAGTCGCCGTCGGCGAGTGCGGCGTTCTTCACCGCGGCCAGGGTGTGCGCGGTGTGCACGAGCGGCACCCGCCAGCGGTCTCTGGCCAGCCACCCGACCTGACCGGACAGCCAGTAGTGCGAGTGCACGAGGTCGTAATAGCCGGGCTGATGCCTGGCTTCCTGCCGCAGCACCTCGGCGGTGAACGGGCACAACTGGGTCGGCAGGTCGTGTTTGTCCAGCCCCTCGAACGGACCCGCCACCACATTGCGCACAAGCACCCCGGGCGCCGCCTCCTGCACGGGCGGGACATTCGAGGAGGTGGCCCTGGTGAAGATCTCCACCTCGGTACCGCGACGGGCCAGCTGAATGGCGGTTTGCAGCACGTACACGTTCATGCCGCCCGCGTCGCCAGTGCCCGGTTGAGCAAGTGGTGAGGTGTGCACCGATAGCACGGCAATCCGATTGGGCCGTAGGTCCGGGCGTTGACTCACACCATCCATAGTGCACGTTGGATCAACGAACTCAGACGCCGCTACCGGGGCAAGTGACGGCCATCACAGGTCGTTCGTGAGCACACTCACGAATCTCGCGCCGTCCGAGGACGCTCCTCGACCAAGGCCCAGTCTGCACGCGGAGCGCAGACCGTACCGGCGGGTTTCGGACGGCTACTTCGGCGCGACCTCCAGGCTGTCGACGAACGCGCCGACCTCGGCCACGAACCGCGCGGGGTCCTCGATGAACAGACCGTGCTGCGCGCCCTCCCAGAACGAGGCGCGCGCACCCGGCACCGAATCGAGGATGTAGCGGCCGTTCTCGATCGGGACGACCGGATCACTGGTGCCGTGCAGCACCAGCACCGGGACATCGAGGGCGCGCAGCGTCTCGGTGTTGTCGACGGTCCGATAGAACAGCGCCTTGCGCACTCGCGGCGGTGTCGCCAGGCTCGCGCCGAACAGTCGCTGGGCATCGACGCCCTTGTCCTGGCCCGGGCCGGTGTTGGCATTGCCGAAGACGCCGAATGCGCGCACCGCGCGCCCGGCGCTCTCCTCGAAGACGCCGGGAATGGCTTCCTGCATGGCCGAACCGGTCTCCGCACCCGGTGCACGGCCGATATTGGCCATCGAACCGGTGTAGACGACGCCGGCGATCGCGCCGGTGCCATAGGCGGTCAGGTAGTCGCTGAGCACAATGCCGCCGTAGGACCAGCCAAGCAGCACCGCGCCGGACTCGATGCCCTCCCTCGCAAGCACCGCCGCGATATCGGCGGCCCAGTTCTCGGGATCGTCGTATCCGGCCTCCGGCGCATCGGAGTAGCCATGCCCGCGCAGATCGACAGCGATGACACGGAAGCGCTCGGCCAACTCGTCGGCGGCCGCACCCCAGCACCGCAGATTCGCCGACCAACCGTGCAGCAGCAGCAGCGGTCGCCCGTCGACGGGCCCACTGACCCGATAGACGATGGAGGTTCCGTCCGCACTGACCGCATCCCGAATAGCCATGTCTGCGAGGCTAACGGTGCGGCGCGTGCCGACCGTGATCCGGGCAACAACCCCGGCCGCCGGCAAACTCCCTGCACTTAGGATCGAGATCATGAGTATCCGCACCGCCGTCGTCACCGGAGCCAGCTCGGGAATCGGGGAAGCCACCGCCAGGGAGCTCGCCAAACAGGGTTACCACGTCTACGTCGGCGCCCGCAGGCTCGATCGGCTGCAGACCCTCGCCGACGAAATCGGCGGCACCGCGCTCGAACTCGATGTGACCTCCGACGAATCGGTGCAGGCCTTCACCGACGCGATCGACAGCGCGCATGTGCTCGTCAACAATGCGGGCGGCGCGAAGGGCCTCGCCCCGGTAGCTGAGGCGGATCTCGACGAGTGGCGCTGGATGTGGGAGACCAATGTGCTCGGCACGCTGCGCATCACCAAGTCGCTGCTGCCGAAGCTGATCGCCTCGGGCGACGGCCTCATCGTCACCATCACGTCGGTGGCCGCCTTCCACGCCTACGACAACGGCTCCGGCTACACCTCCGCCAAGCACGCCCAGGCCGTCCTGCACCGCACGCTGCGCGGCGAGCTGCTCGGCCAACCGGTCCGGCTTACCGAGATCGCGCCCGGCGCCGTCGAAACCGAGTTCTCCCTGGTCCGCTTCGACGGTGACGCCGAACGCGCCGCCAAGGTGTACGAAGGCATCGATCCGCTGGTCGCGCAGGACATCGCGGAGATTGTCGGCTTTGTCGCGTCTCGACCGTCACACGTCAACCTGGACCAGATCATCGTCGCGCCGCGTGACCAGGCGGTGCCGGGTCGCTTCGCGCGCCGCGGCTGACATCGGGTCCGCGCTCGGGTCGCAGCACCGCGCCGCGCCGTCTATCGTGGCCCGGAGCCAGGGCTGGCCGAGTGCCCCGTAGCGGTTGCTGAAGATTCGCTCCAGCGTGCACGAGCGGTTAGCATCTGGGATTTGAAATTCGAATACACCAGATTGGAGTTGCTCGGCTCATGCTCAAGGGTTTCAAAGATTTCCTGATGCGCGGGAACGTTATCGACCTCGCTGTCGCGGTGGTCATGGGCACCGCGTTCACCGCGGTGGTGACGGCGGTGACCAAGGGCATCATCAATCCCTTGCTCGCCGTTTTCGGCAAGACCAACGAGCTGGGACTCGGCGTCCAATTGGTAGCGGACAAGCCGGCCACCTTCATCGCGGTCGGCCCGATCATCACCGGGCTCATCGATTTCGTCATGGTCGCCGCGGTGCTGTACTTCGTGCTGATGGTGCCGATGAAGACCCTCAAGAACCGCTTCGGCACCACCAAGGCCGCCGAGCCGACCGAGACCGAACTGCTCATCGAAATCCGCGACCTGCTCGCCGGACGCAACCTGGGCACCGTCGAGGAGGCCATCGCGCTGGAGAAGGCGAACGTGGCGCCCGAGAAGGCCGCATCGACCCGGTAGTCACCTGGCGCACAAGACAATCCGCCCCCCGTTCGGATCATCGAACGGGGGCGGATCTGCGCACTGGTCGCGGATCAGCGCGGCGGCCCCGGCGCGACCGGTGTCGCGGAGATGCCGGGAGCGTGCGAGTCGTCCAACACGGACAAGCCCTTCCAGGTACTCCAGTCGATGGTCCAGTCGTAGAGATCGCCGTCGGCGGCCGACATCTGGATCGACGTGCCGGTCACTTCGACCGGATCGCCGTAGAGCGCCGTCGGGAAGTACGCCTGCGCGTCACTCGGCGAAAGATTGATGCAGCCATTGGTGACATTCGACGCCCCCTGCGCCGACAGCGATTCCGGATTCGCGTGGATGAATTCGCCGTTATTGGAAATGCGTACCGCCCAGCGTTCACGAACGTTGGTGTAGAAAGGCGGATTCGACATCATGAAGTCTTCGTATTTCTCGGTGACCACGTGCACACCGGAGCGGGTCACATTGCGTGGCTCATTGCCCTCGCCGTAACTGACCGGGAAGTCGAAGACCACCTGGCCGTCGCGCACCACCTGCATGCGGTGGCTCGGCGCGTTGGCCTGCACGATCTGACTGCGGCCGATGCGGAAATCCGAAGTGAGATCGGTGTATCCGTAGTTGCCGCCGCCGAGGTCGAGTCCGTAGAGCTTGGCCGTGACCTGCACAGTGGTGCCGGGCGCCCAGTAATCCTTCGGCCGCCAATGCAGGCGCGAGCCACCGTTCTCGTCGGGGAACCAGGCCCACGCGCCCTCGGTGGGCGGGTTGGTCGTGACGGTCAGCGCCTTCTCCACCGCGGCCTTGTTCTGCACAGAAGCCTTGAACTGCAGGATGATCGGCGCGGCGATGCCGACTTCCTGGTTGTCGGCGATATTGACGGTCGCGGGGACGGCGTTCTTCGGCGCGAGCGTGCGGAAGGCGCCGTCGATGGGAACCGGTTTGTGATCGATGCCGGTCGCCGTGCCCGACCAGGTGTAGGTGGCGTCGTAGCCGAGCGCCTCGGTGATCTTGTAGCTGTGCTTGTCGGGTGCGAGTTCCCCGGTGACCCGCTTGCCGCTGGCATTGGTCAGCGCGATCTGGTCGATGGTGCCGTCGGCGACGGTGACCGAGATCGGCGCCGTCGGGTTGACGTTCTCGGCGTCGGCGGCCGGGGCCATGCTCACTTTCGCGACCGGACCGGAGTCGCTCTCGCCGCCGCGGTCGATCGTGCAGCTTGCCGCCAGGGCGACCACGACGAGTAGCACGGCCGACACGGCAGCGGCCGGTCTTCGGATGACTGGACGTTTGCTCACTTCTTCGAATTTACGCCCGAGAAATCGTTAGATCGGCTAGCGAAGAATGTGGCGTCCGTTTCATCCGGCTAGAGCGTGACCCCCACCGTGACCGGCTCCGGCTCGAGCCGGATCCCGAATCGCTCGGCGACACCGTCGCGGACCGTCCTGGCCAGCGCCACCAGGTCCGCGGCCGTCGCGTCGCCGCGGTTGGTCAGCGCCAGCGTGTGCTTCGTGGACAGCCGAGCCGGGGCCGCCTGCCCGGGAAAGCCCTTGGCGAAACCGGCACGCTCGATGAGCCAGCCCGCGGAGAATTTGACCCCGTCCGGCGCGGGATAGGTCGGGATCGTGACATCGCCCACCTGCGCGATGATCGCGGCCCGCACCTCGCCCACCCCGGCCTCCGCAACGACCGGGTTGGTGAAGAAGGACCCCGCGCTCCAGGTGTCGTGATCGGCCGGGTCGAGCACCATGCCCTTGCCCGCCCGCAAGCCGAGCACCGCCGCCCGTACCTGCGCCGCCGGTCTGGATTCGCCGTTGGTCGCGCCGAGCGCGCTCGCCAGTTCGCCGTAGCGCAGCGGCGCGCTGGACCCGCTGGGATCGAGCGCGTAGTCGACGGCGAGCACCACGGCGTCGTCACGATGTTTGAGCACGCTGGTCCGGTATCCGAAACCGAGCTCGCCCGGCTCGACCCAGCGGATCTCGCCGGTGGCGCGATCGAGCAATCGCGCCCGGCGCAGCAGGCGCTCCACCTCGACGCCGTACGCGCCGACGTTCTGCACCGGGGTCGCGCCCGCCGATCCCGGAATGCCGGAAAGGCACTCCAGCCCGCCCAAACCGGCCGCTACGGTCGCCTCGACCACCGTGTCCCAGTTCGCGCCCGCCTCGGCGATCACACCGTCCGCGCCGATCTCGACGCCCTCGGTCCGCACCAGGACGACGACACCGTCGAAGCCCTCGTCACCGATCAGCAGATTGGAGCCGCCGGCGAGCAGCAACACCGGGATCGCGGCCGCGTCCAGCGCGCGCACGGTCGCGACCAGCGACTCGGTCGTCACGCACTCGGCCACCGTCGCGGGCCCGCCGACCCGCAACGTGGTCAGTTCCGCAAGCCGCACCGATTCGCGCACCAGCGCACCGGTGCCGGCCAGCAGTTCGCGCAGCTGATCCGACGACACCACCCGTGAAGTTCGCACAGCCAGACGGTAGCGTGTTCGAACATGGCTACACCCCTGGCGTACACGGCCCGCTATTCGCATCCGGTCGCGGCCGTGCGCGCGGCGATCGCTGATGAGCAGTATTGGAAGGACCGCATCGCCGAGGTGGGTGGACCCAACGCCCGACTCGATTCGGTCGCCGTCAACGGCGATGAGGTCCGCGTCGAGATGGTCCAGGCCATCGCCGCCGAACTGCTGCCCGCCGCCATCACCGCGGTCCGCCCCGGCGATCTGATCATCCCGCGCGTCGAGAACTGGTCCGGCGATACCGCGACCTTCGAGGCCCGCGTCGACGGCGCACCCGCCGAGGTCCGCGGCGCCATCGCCCTCGCCGCCGACGGCTCCGGCTCGGTCGCCACGGTCACCGGCAGCATCGAGGTGAAGATCCCGCTGTTCGGCGGGAAGATCGAAGCCGCGATCGCCGAGCGCCTCACCGAACTGTTCGCCTCCGAAGAGGAGTTCACCAACAACTGGCTCGCTCAGCGCTGAGTCCGTGCCCGACGCCGCACACCTTCTGACATGTCAGGAGGTGTGCGTTCGTTCCGGGGCGTCCCGTTCACTTCGCAAGTCTGACCGAAAGATTTCGGTCTCGGCCTGGCGCGGGCGGCCACCAGCGCGAACTGGGCAATGTCCTGGTCCGGCGGCGTGCGGACGGTATGCACAGTCACCGCCGAGGGATGGCGCGGCAATCCGTCCCGGTAACGTAATCGCTCATGGCTCGCCGACTCGACTATTCAGCCCGCTACCCGTTGCACACCACCAAAGAGCTGTATGCAGCGCTGTCGAACCGCGACTATTGGGAGGCGCGGGTCACGGAGATGCGGAAGTACTCGGAGAACGAAGTCGTGAGCCACGAGGTGAGTGACTCGGGGATCGAGATCGTGCTGCACCACATCCTGCCGCGAGAGATGCTTCCGGAGATCGCGCAGGCGGTGATGCGGAAGGACTTGGTGATCACCCGCAAGGAGAGCTACGGCCCGTTCAACGAGGACGAAGTCCTCGGCAAATACTCCGCGTCCATCCCCGCGGGCCCCGGCAGCCTCGGCGGCACCATCCGCCTGTTCCCCACCGACACCGGCTGCACCGCGCGCTTCTCCTCGGAGGCGAAGGTGTTCATTCCCATGGTTGGTCCACGGCTCGAGCAGCTGATGCTGGTGAACCTCGTCGACCTGTTCCGTGCCGAGGCCGAAGAGACCGTGCGGTGGCTGGAAGACCAAAACCCGACCAGCTGACCAGACCGGTCGGCACCATCACCCGCGGCACCACCGGCGTCAACCGGCTGCGGCGCAGCGACCGCTGGCTGATCAACGACGAGCTGGTCTGTGCGCGCTTGCGGGCCGCGCCGGATCCGCTGGTCGTCGACCTCGGTTACGGTGCGAGCCCGTGGACCACGCTGGAGCTGGCGACCCGGCTGCGGACCGTCCGCGCCGACGTGCGTGTGATAGGTCTGGAGATCGATCCGGAACGGGTGGTGCCCGGCCGCGACGGTGTCGAGTTCACCCGCGGCGGCTTCGAATTGGCCGGGCTGCGGCCGGTCTTGGTACGCGCGTTCAATGTGCTGCGGCAATATCCGGAGTCGGCGGTCCCCGACGCGTGGGCGACCATCCTGTCCGGCGTCGCCCCCGACGGCCTGCTGGTCGACGGAACCTGCGATGAACTCGGCCGCCGCTGCGCCTGGGTGCTGCTGGATCGCTCCGGGCCGCTGTCGCTCACCCTGGCGTGGGATCCGTTCACCGTCGAACGCCCCTCCGACATCGCCGAGCGACTTCCGAAGGCGTTGATCCATCGCAACATTCCCGGCGAACCGATCCATGCCCTGCTCACCGCCGCCGACCGCGCCTGGGCCCGCGCCGCGCCGCACGCGCCGTTCGGGCCACGGGTCCGCTGGCGGGCCGCCGCGCAGTCGTTGCGGCAGGAAGGTTTTCCGGTGCGGACCTACCGCCGCCGCATGCGCGACTGTGTGCTCTCGGTGCCGTGGTCGGCCGTCGCGCCGAACAACGATCGCACGTAGTCCGTCGCGGCCCCGACCGAGCCCAGCGCCGCCGCGACCGAGCCTGTCGCCGCCGCGACCGGCAGAATCGAATGCGGCTCGAAGGGCTGACGCCACAGCCCGCCGTGCGCCGCGCCCACCGCGAACAGGCTCTCTGGATTCGCATCGTCCGGCACGGCAGGCGGCGCCATCAGGTCGGCGACCAGTTTCGCGGCGAGAAGTGCTCGCGCCGTGGCGGGCTCGAACACCTCGACGCCGAATCGGTGCACGCCACGGTAGGCCGCCGCAAGCGAACGCTCGGCCCGCACCGCTCGCGTCGAGGTCGGTGGCGCGACGGTGTAGGACACCGTGCGATCCGCGGTGTGCGCGAGCACCGCGCGCCAGCGCGGGATGCGATGCGCCAGAGCATGATTCGGGCCGATGGATGGAACAAGCGCATCCGCGACACCCCAGATCGCCCCGAGGTGATCGGCGACCGTGGTGCGATAGTTCGGCATACACAGCGTCGACACCGACAGCAGCCGCAGCAGATTCTGGTCCGCGCCGCGCAGTCCACGCCCGTGCAGTCGCGCATGTGCCTCCGCGACAACCTCTTCCGGCACGGCATAACAGTCGATCGGCGACCCGAGAAACGCCAGCGCGGCGTCCGGGCGGTGCTCGAGCAGATCCTCGACAAGGACGTCCTGCGCGGTGGCGAGCCGAACTCCCTCGGGACCCTGATCATTCGCGTACAGGCCGAACACCGGCCGGACCTCCGCATCGAGGTGCGCGCGGATCCAATGCACCAGCGCCGGGAACTGCTTGGTGATATCGACGCCGGGATCGGCCGTGACCGGATAGCGCAGCACCCCGGCGCCGCTCTCGGCGAGCCGCGAAAGTTCCTGCCAGCGTTGTGTCCCCGGCAGATCGATGCCGAGCACGTCCGCACCCCACCGCAACAGCGGGCGAAGCGGGCCGAGCTCGGCCGCCGCCCCAGTGACGATGACGCGGAAACCAGGCAGTGCCAACCATTCCGGATGGTCGATCACCCGCTCCACCGCGGCGGCGAAACCCGGTTCCACGATGCCGGCGCGACGCCAATCGGTCAGCCTGCGCTGCAACGACTCCTCCGCCAACACCGTGTCGCGGTAGGGAACCTCCAGCCGCCCGAGTGGTTTCGCGCTGCCCTCGACCCGGACGGTATCGAGTGTGCCCGGTGCGGCGACCTTTTCGACGTCGACGCTGCGCAGCGGCGCGACGGTCGCTCCGGTGACCAGCCGAAGCAAATTGCGCGCGGAGCGCAGCCCTTCGGTCGCGATGCCGACCGACGCGGCGGGCGAGCTGGCAGCCAACGCGGTCAGCCCACGGAACACTGTGCGATAGGAGCATCGCCAGTCCCGGCAGGTCTCTACCGTCTGGGCGAGATCCGCGTCATATCCGCGGACCGCGTCGGCGACCACGGCGGTGGCGAACATATCGCCGATCCGCTCGGGCGCACCGGAGGGGAAGACGAGATCCCACCTGCTCTGACCTTCGGTCCCCATGTTCAGTCACCCTGCCACGATCGCGCGCCCGGCAAAACCGGACGCCGAGGCACTTCATAGCCGGACCGAATCACCTCGCACCCGCGCACCGAGCGGCTCATACGCCGGTGAGGGCCCGATACACCCGGGCGGCCGCACGCGGGGGCAGCCGGACACTGGCCGAACGGATTTCGTCGCGCGCACATCGGTGGATGGCGACCGCATCGCCGACCACCTCGTCCAAGGCGGTCTGTCCGATGTCCGCCTCCGCGAGATCGAGCACCGTCCGCACCGGCGTCGTCACCAGGAACGAGCCCGCCGACTCGACATCGGTGGGGATCAGGGGACGGCGCAACACCACCAGGCGCGGCGTCACCGGCGGACGCCCGGCACCGACCGACAGATGCAGGAATCGCGGCCGTAGTCGCCCCAGCCCGTGCAGCTCGGCCGCGCTCTGATGCGACACCGCGGCGGCGCCGTCGAACCAGGCCGCCCACATGGCGTACTCGTCGAGCGGTCCATCAGGCCAACCGGCCAGCCGAAGTAAACCCACTCCCGCCCGCGTCACCGACCCGTCTCCGAGCGCCACCCGCACCCGCACCTCACAACCGGTGCGCAGCACCTGCCTGGTGGTGAAGAATCCGGCATGCCGCCCGGCCAGGCGCCGCAGCACCCGCCATCCCTGCTCCGCGGAGAGTGCGCGGGCCGCAGCATCGCCAGCCATGGCCACCAGGCTACGCTCGAAACTTGTGTCACATGTCACAATCGATCCCCTCACCGCGCCCTCAGAGCGAACACAGAAATGTCGGGAAGAATCGGGCTCATGAGTCAGAAGCCTCCTGCCACCGCGACCTCCACTCGGCGCACCCTGGTGATCGCCCTGGTCGTGGTCGTGACGCTGCTCATCGGTGCGCTGGTCGCCGGCGAGGCGTACGCCAGGCACAAGTTCTCGCGGTGCATCAGCACGCAATTCGAGAAGGACATGGGCTCGAAGATCGACGTCGGCTTCGGCAGGCGACCGATGCTGCTCACTCTGATCGACGGCAAGGTGTCCCAGGTGACGGTGGACAGCGCCGACTCCAAGTTCGGTCCGGCCGTCGGCATGGTGGTGCACGCCAGGTTCAAGGGCCTCGATGTCCAGAACGCCGAACAGGGCGGCGGCACCATCGATAGTTCGTCGGCCGATGTCACCTGGAGCAACGACGGTATCCGGCAGACGCTCGGCGGCCTGGTCAGCGACGTGCACTCCTCTTCGAGCAGCGGCATGCTGACCCTGGACGTGCTCGGTGGGCTCGCCCAGCTGCAGGTGCAGCCGCGGGTGGTGAACGGCGTAGTGCAGGTGGACACCATGTCGGCGGAGCTGCTCGGCATGGGCCTGCCCACTGATCTGGTGCAGGGCATTGTCGATGTCTTCACCCAGAGCCTGCAGAGCTATCCGATGGGCCTGAAGGCGACCGACATCAAGGTGACCGACGACGGTATCGCGGTGAAGCTGGAGGGCGGCCGCACCGAGCTCGAGGCCGCCACGAACGGGGCTCGCTGCTGATCACCGCCGAAAGCGTGTCCTCGCCGGTAGAATTCGCACCCTGAACGAATCAGGCGGGGAAACCGTCAAGCACCGCACGGGATTTGGACAGCCCGAGGCGTGTCGCGCCGGCGGCGATCAGTTCCGCTGCGGCTTCGGCGGTCCGGATCCCACCACTCGCTTTCACTCCGAGCCGCCCGCCGACCGTATCGGCCATCAGCGCGACCGCGTGCACGCTCGCACCGCCCGCTGGATGAAATCCGGTGGAGGTCTTCACAAAGTTCGCACCCGCGCGTTCGGCGACGCGGCAGACCTCCACGATCGCGGCGTCGGGCAACGCGGCAGATTCGATGATCACTTTGAGCACCGCCCGCTCGCCCATCGCCTCACGGACCGTGACGATGTCGGCCAGGACGGCGTTGTAGTCACCGGCAAGCGCAGCGCCGACATCGATGACCATGTCCACCTCGGCCGCGCCTTGCTCGACGGCGAGGCGGGCCTCCGCGCCTTTCACCAGCGAATGATGTTTACCGGAAGGGAATCCGGCGACCGTCGCGATCGCCACGCCCGGGGCCCGCAACGGCAGCATGGACGGCGATACGCAGATCGCGTACACGCCGAGCGCACGCGCTTCGGCGATGAGCGCGTCGACATCGGCGGTCCTCGCCTCGGGTGCGAGCAAGGTGTGATCGATCATGGCGGCCACTTCGGCCCGGGTCAGCGACGTGGAATTTGCCATGGGGTGAGAGTCTGGCATACCGGCGGCGAATTCCATTGCGTGCCTCTGGTGCTTCCCGCACACTCGTTATTGTCGGTGGAGGACAGGTAATGCATCGGACACGAGCGCGTGCACGACGCCGCCGCACGCGCAGGGAGCATGTACGGATGGCCCTACTCGTTCAGGAGGAGACGACACCGTGCTGATCCGTCGCGAACGCGCCGACGATGTCACTGCCATCGCGGCGGTGCATCGCAGCGCCTTCGGACCGCAGTACGCCGACGGCGATGCGCAATACACCCTCGCCGACGCCGACATCGTGGAGATGACCGGCGACGGCGCCGCCGACCCGCCCGAGGTCGATCTCGTCGCCCGCCTCCGCAGCGACGAAGGCTGGATCCCCACGCTGTCCTTCGTCGCCATCGAGCACGGCATCGTCATCGGGCATGTGTGCCTCACCCGCGCGGCTGTCGGCCCGTTTCCGGTCCTCGCCCTCGGCCCGCTCGGCGTCGACACCGAACACCAGGGCAGCGGCGTCGGCACGGCCCTCGTGCACGCCGCCCTCGGCGCGGCGGACGCCCTAGACGAACCCCTCGTCGCCCTGCTCGGCAGTGCCGACTACTCCCCCCAGTTCGGCTTCGTCCCCGCCGCCCGGCTCGGCATCACCCCTGACGAACCCACCTGGGTCTCCCACTTCCAGGTCCGCCCACTGACCGCATACGACTCGCAGATAGTCGGCGAATTCCATTACGCCGAACCGTTTTATGGTGCTTGATCTGCTGTGTTTTTTGGCAGCGCCTGCGGCGCTGCGTGTTCGCGGCCCCCTTGGTCTCGCTTCCGAGCCGTCGAGACTTGCGCCTTCGGCGCGTGCGCTTCGACGG